>JAUNRT010000122.1 GCA_030535475.1 Weeksellaceae bacterium
TATATAGACCAGTTTACATTTCACGAAACCAAAGTTGGCAAAAATCATCATGAGCGTAAGAAGTATTCTTGAGATTTCTAGGAGTTTTTTGCATACCAATGAATGTAAATTTCCTTCACACAGTTTTCCTGTATGTATCGCTCAGATATGCAGTAAGTATTGAGCAGAAAAGTGTTTAGGTAATCTGGACAAGAACGAAGTTTATTACAGCCTACAAGCATTGCGTGATAAGTTGCTTACGACTTTGAAATGGTGATTATCGGCATTTAGAGGTGAGAATTTCATACGCAAGATGATGGAGCGCAGCCCGCGGCAGGTGGTAAGCGTAATGCCGCCCAAATAAAAATTTTATTAAAAAGTTTCTGTTTGTGAACTACATAAATATACGGACTGGACTTAGTTTTTTATGCGCTAAGTATTGAGTTTATAGACTTTTAAACATTTAACTTGCGAAATGTTGAGTTTGGAGGTGAAAAATCAGTGTTACCACTTAGATGTATAAAAGTTTTTCGATTGAAATTTGTTTGAAAATACAACGGGAACATTCAATTCAAAATTTTTATGAAATATTTTTTTATTCTTTTTTGCGTAATTCCAATTTTTTCTTGGTCGCAAGTTGGTATTAACACTATGACACCCAATGAGGCCAGTGTTTTGGATATAGTGGCTAATGATAAGGGTATTCTTATACCTAGACTCACAGAGCAGGAGCGTGATAGCCATTTGGCAGACGACGATCCGGCGACGATACCGCCGGTAGGTGTACAAAATGCAGCTTTAGAAGCAGGTACCTTGATTTTCAATTCCAGCGCAAATGCTTTTCAGTACTGGGATGGGGTAAGATGGCAGCAGTTTTACTATAACCCCATTTCAAAGGAAGGTAATGAGGGAGTGGTGCGTATTGATGGTTCTAGTGTGTATGGAAACTTGCATAGACAGGCTTTCACGCTAAACCATAGTAGCAACAATTTTGGACCTGCAGTAACTCTGAGCTATTCTTATCCGTTAGTGCTAGCGCCAAGCCCTACCACAAGTTGGCCTGAGAATATTTTGAATCCACAGGATAGCGATATTTACTATCAAGGTGCGAATGGCTGGCGCCTGAAGGAAAATACTGTTCCGGGCCAAGTGCATGTTTGGCGTCTGATTGTAGAAGTTAATGGCACTTCCGGGAGTTCAGGGTCTATGATGGCGGTGTTGAGAAATCCCGATTCCGGTTTTTCTGTGAATGCGATTTCTTTAATACCCGGTGGTATAAATCATTTGCCCAATAAGCTTACTTTTTATTTCTACACTATTGCAGATGAGTATAGTCTGTCAGAAAATAGGGGTTATGAGATTTTGCTAAGTGCCACGAGAGACGTTCAAGTGAGAATAGAATCTCTTACTAGGATTTCTATGTCTAAGGACTGACGATATAATATTCTTTACTAACCTATCTATGAAATTAATTACTTTGTTTTATTCTTTTGTTTTTTTGTGGAGGTCGCAAATCCTCTGAAAAGGTGAAAATGTTTATTTGAGTTTTTTTTGTGCCATTCTGCTGATTGTTCCCACCTAAACAAATGTATAGCAGAATGGTTTTTCTATTTTTAATCTCTAAAAGTGATGTGAGAAGTAGAGGTTGAAGGGTCTAGTAGAATTCTCTCTCTTCTGTTGCCTCTTCTATTGGTGGTACTTTGTTGAACTTCTGGCTCTGCTCTATCGCATCCATAATTTTGGCAAGGATTACGTCTTTGTTGTCAGTGTCATAGTCTATCTGCAGTGGTTGCTTGAAGGTCATGGACTGCTTGACTCCTGTTTTTTTGACGATAAGCCCTTTGCGGTCAAATGAGCGGCGAAAGCCGTCTATAACTACGGGGATTACGATGGGTTTATTCTCTTTGATGAGGTGTGCGGTACCCTTTCTACCAGGTGCAAAGGCCTTGGTGGTGCCTTGCGGGAAAGTGATTACCCAGCCTTGTTCTAATGCTTTTTTGATGTTGTCTATTTCGCTAAGGTCCACGTTTCTTTTTACATCTTTACCAGCGTCTCTCCAAGTGCGCTTTACAGTAATAGCACCTGTGTAGGCAAAAATTTTGGTGAGAAAACCTTTGTTCATGGTTTCTTTGGCGGCCACGTAGTACGTGTCAATTACCGGGTTGAGCAGATATATGGGGTTGTGGATGGAGTTGTGAAACCCGTTTTGCACGGCACAAATCACGTGATACATGGCAAATACGTCTGCAAAATATGTTTGATGATTGGAGACGAGCAGTACGCCGGTTTCCGGTAGGTTTTGAAGATGCTCTGTGCCTTTGATTGTAAGCTTGTTGAAACCATTGTAGCGGCGATAGCTTATAATGCCAAAGGTGAATATCAACAATCGCTTGATGACATAGAGATGTCCAAAAGCATCAAAAAATAGATTTTTTCTTTTAGCCACTATTTTCTTTTCCGAAGTAAGCTGGCAAAGGTACGCATTTCCGGACAAAATGGATAAACTCATTTAGCATCATGGCTGTGGCTCCCCAAATTTCTACTCCATTGGACAGTTGATAGGCTGGAACTTGATATTCTTTACCGTCAAAAGCTACTGGTTTGGTGCTGATGGGTGGGTTTCGCACAAAATCTACTACATCTATATAGAAGATTTCTTGCACCTCCTTGTCACATGGTAAGAAGTTTTCCGGAGCTGTATATTTGCCAATGACCGGCGTCACAAGAAAATTGCTGGGAGGTATAAATAAATTGGTGAGCGCACCAAGGCTTTGAATATGCTCTATTTGGGCATTGATCTCTTCTGCACATTCTCTTTTGGCGGTATGAAAAAGGTCTGTATCTGTTTTCTCAAATTTCCCGCCCGGGAAACCGATTTCATTGGAGTGTATGCCCGGATACGTATTTCTATGAATAAGCGGAAAGTAGATCTTGTCTTCTCGTTCAAATAAGAGAATCATAACAGCGGCTATTCTTGGGTTTTTTATATTGACACGGCTGTCATCTATATATGCATCCCGATATTGCGGAGACATTTGGGCTTGTGCCAACCATCCGGGAACTCTAGTGAAGTCTAGAAAATCGCTGAATTTTTCTAATGTGAGAATGTTCTTGTGCATAGCATCAAAGTTATTGGATATTGTGCCAAAAAGAGTGCCGAAACAAAGCATTAATACGCAAAAATTGGTACGAAATTTAAAAGTTTATGGCGAGCCTATGCTACAGCCAAATGCCATGAAGTTTCAAACTTGCAACCAAATGCAAAAGTTTCTTATCATAATTTCCCAAGGGAGAAAAATGGCGAAAGTAACTGATGGTTTTTTGTAAAAGCTTTCAGTGATTAAGTTGCATAGATTTTAGAAACTACACATTTCTGCAACTTTGTGCATGGCATATTTTTATGAACAAAAACGCCTTTTTCGATACAGGTAAGACTCACGTGAAATTTTCTACCTAATACTAAATAGATGTGAGAATTACGTTTTTGGTAAAAAGTAAAAGTTTTTGAACCGCAAAGTTATCAACATAATAATTTTCTAGAGGGGCGATATTTAATATTTCCTTCAAGTATCAGCAAGTATATTTACCGGAAATATGAATAAATGAAAAGATTTTTATTGTTTTTTGTTAGTGGTAGCATGGCTATGTTTGGACAAAATCTTGTGCAAAATGGTAATTTTGAAGAATGGGGAAATACCACGCCAAGCGGTTGGTTCAAAGGTGGAGATGACTCCGGTGAATTTTACCAAAATGCAGAGGAGGCGGTGGATGGTGACTACGCACTTGAGGCAAGATTGCCTATATATAATGGTGAGATGTCTTTGCGCGGTACCAATACGCCGGGTATAGAGCCCGGACACACGTATAGGTACTCCGGATGGTACAAGAAAAACGCTGAAGGCTCACTGAAAATCGAATATCGATTCATGGAAGATTTTAATGGAGATCTGAATTTTGTGGGAGTGGAGCAAGTTGAGAATAATGAGGAGTGGCAATACTTTGAGATAGACAGAGAATACACGGGTGAGTATTCTGATGTTGTAAGAGTAGATTTATATTTTCGCAATAATCCTCTCAGTACGCAGGTTGCATACTATATAGATGATTTGCAAATCGTGGATCTTGAAAATTTGAGTGTTAGCGAAGGATTGGATTGGGAAAACTCTGTGCAAATTTCATCTCTTGTACACAAAGATTTGACGCTAAACCTGCAGGAAAAAATGACCGTAAATCTCTATGATATGAGCGGCAAACTCCTGTGGTCTAAACGTATTTCAGCCGGGCTGCAACAGATTTCTATGGAGCAGTACCATGCAGGTGTATATGTGCTGCAATTGAGCAATGGTACACATGCAATGCGCAAAAAGATTATCAAGAAATGAGTATTATGAATGCAGCAAAAAAAATGCAGATTTGTGTGAATGAAAACATTTTGGTAGATTTGAAAAAATCAACTTTTCATTAATTCAAATCACTTTTTATGTTAAAAGCAGTTTTACTCAGTATTTTGATTCTCTTAGGCATTGCGCTTATTTTTCTAGGAATCCGTGCAGACATGTTGCCACCATCCATCACTGGCGCTGGATTTGTGGTTATAGCAATTATTTTCTATACTCAATTGCCCAACCGTGAAGGCTTGAGAAGAAGGAATTCAGATGAACACACCACACCAAGATAAATTATTGTTGCTGTAAGAAATCATCTTGTTGTAAACAATCTATATTTTGTAGAATTATATAGATTTTAAGCTGTGATTTTTTACGAACAGTATTTGTTGATGTTTATTTTAGTAAAAACGTAATTAACAGACAATTAATTATATTTTTCTCCGCACGAATTGCGGAGAATTTTTTTTGCATTATTCCAATTGGAATTACGAATAATCGCCCCTTTTTTCCGATTACTTTTCATAATCGTTAAATCAACAAAGCAAAAATCCATTATTCAGTAATTCGTGAAGTGCATGAATGTTTGGAAAATTATATCCCGGTAATTACAGATTAACTAAATA
>JAUNRT010000033.1 GCA_030535475.1 Weeksellaceae bacterium
ATACGCACTGAAATTCAAGGGGACGAGTAAAGGAAAAGAATTTTATGCTTGCAGTATTCAATTTGGATTGGTTCACTAAAAGTTGAATGAATTCATTGTAAATCAAATCTATAGAATGTGTTTTTGCAGGAAAAGTTTGTTTATATTTTCTTGCGCCTGCAAAAGCATTTGGCTGTAGAAACCGATAAAAAATGTACATTTGTATTGGATAGAATTTTAACGAATGAGTGATATGAACAGCCGCCCGCTACGTGTTTCTGTGAAAAAGGGAACATGGCGCATGATTGCGGGAATTTTTTTCATATTTGTGGGACTTCTGACTTTGCTGAGCTTTGTGTCCTATCTCACCAATTGGAAGGTGGATCAGAGCCGTGTTGGGATATTTGATGACCGGGCAATTGAGGTGGAGAATATTTTGGGCAAAGTTGGTGCTTGGTTGGGACACACTTTTATATATGAAGGCATTGGTGTCATGGCGATAGGATGGTCTCTGCTATTGCTGCTTATTGGAGCCAAAATAATGTTGGTTTTTAGACGAATTTCGTGGCTCAGAGCATTGCTCAATCTCTTGTTTTTCTCTATGTGGGTGCCTTTGTTGCTCTCCTTTGCTGTGCAGGATATGCCAGTGCTGGGTGGACGATTTGGGTTTGAGATTTTTGACTATCTCAATCACGTTATTGGGTACTTGGGTATAGGATTGCTATTAGGCTTTTCATTTTTGATATATGTGTTGCTAGAATGGCGGGTAACTCCTGCAACTATGCGCAGGAAAAATAAATCTGCTTATGAGCAAATGCTTGAAGAAGAAGAGGAAATTGCTCAGAGTCAGGCAACAAATGATGCAGGTCTTGGTGTTGAGGTTCCTGCAGAGGAAGTTGCGCCTACGGCGAAGGCTGATGGCGCGGCAAAACCACGTAAACGCAGTTTTGCTTCTGATGAACTCTCTGATGATGAAATTTCACCCTATAGTGTTGAAGGTGGTAGCAGTACTGCGGTACATACCCAGACAACCTCTTCAACACCAACCGCTCCGGTAGAACTCGAGCCTGAAAGCACTTCTAACCATACGCAAAATGCACATACACCAAAAATCACTGAGGTATATATAGAGCCGCACGCTGAGGGTGAGGTGGGAATGACGGTGGAGAAGCCTGCAGAGGAAGAGCAAGTTGAGCAGAATTTGAGCCAGCAATTGGTGTCAAAATATGGTGAGTATGATCCACGATTGGATTTGAGTAAGTACAAATTTCCGCACATAGATTTATTAAGGGACTACAAAGACAAACAAAATGTTACCGTGGACCAGAATGAATTGGAAGCGAATAAGAACAAAATTGTTGATACTCTGAGCAATTATGGCATTGGTATAGACTCTATAAAAGCCACCATTGGCCCTACTGTCACGTTATATGAAATAATTCCGGAAGCGGGTGTGCGTATTTCCAAGATCAAAAATTTGGAGGATGATATTGCACTCAGTTTGAGCGCTCTTGGAATACGTATTATTGCGCCAATTCCCGGCAAAGGTACTATAGGTATTGAGGTGCCAAACAGTAGTCCAACTATGGTGAGCATGCGGTCTGTAATTGCCTCGCAGAAATTCCAAACCTCTCAAATGGAATTGCCTATAGCCTTTGGTAAAACTATATCAAACGAAACCTTTGTGGCAGATCTTGCCAGAATGCCGCACTTGCTGATGGCGGGTGCTACTGGTCAGGGTAAATCGGTTGGTTTGAATGCGATAATTACATCACTTGTGTACAAGAAGCACCCTTCAGAATTGAAATTTGTGATGGTGGACCCTAAGAAGGTAGAATTAGCATTGTATTCAAAAATCGAGAGGCATTTCTTGGCCAAATTACCGGATGCTGAAGATGCTATAATCACAGACAATCAAAAGGTGATCAACACACTCAACTCATTGACCATAGAGATGGATCAACGCTATGATTTGTTGAAGAACGCTTTTGTGCGCAATATCAAGGAGTATAATGAGAAGTTTAAGCAGCGCAAGCTAAACCCGGAGGACGGTCATAGATTCATGCCATATATTGTACTTGTGGTTGACGAGTTTGCAGATCTTATCATGACGGCAGGTAAGGAGGTAGAAATGCCAATTGCGCGTTTGGCTCAGCTGGCCAGAGCGGTAGGTATTCACTTAATTATAGCCACACAAAGACCTTCTGTGAATGTGATTACGGGTATCATCAAGGCCAATTTCCCTGCACGTGTTGCTTTTCGTGTAACTTCCAAAGTTGACTCTCGCACAATTCTAGACAGTGGAGGTGCAGATCAGCTTATTGGTAAGGGTGACATGCTTTTCACAACCGGCAATGAGCTAGTGCGTATGCAATGTGCCTTTGTAGATACGCCGGAGGTGGAAGAAATTGCAGAGTTTATAGGTGGGCAAAAAGGCTATAGTACTGCTTTTCTATTACCGGAGTATGAGGGTGAAGAAAGTGGTAGTACACTAGATTTAGATCCAAATGAGCGCGACCCGCTTTTTGAAGATGCGGCACGTATTATCGTTGCTGCTCAACAAGGTTCTACATCCTTGTTGCAGAGAAAATTAAAAATAGGTTATAACCGTGCAGGCAGGCTCATAGACCAACTGGAGGTGAATGGAATTGTGGGTGCATTTGAGGGTACGAAAGCACGTGATGTACTGGTGCGCGATGAGATGAGTTTGGAACAGTTATTGAAAAATCACGAGCCATAACCTAATTTCTTATAAAACATATACTATGAAAACTGTAATTTATGCTTTGATGGGCATTCTGTTTATGGCGCCAATGCAGGCGCAAAGCAGTGCAGAAGCCAAAAGAATTCTTGATGAAGTGAGCCAAGCGTATAAGCAAAGATCCTCTTTTCACATGAAGTTTGATAGCGAATTGCATAATGCTAAAACCAATACCAAAGACAGATTTGATGGACAGGTATATGTACGCGGTGAGCGATACAACCTTTCTGTTCCCAAAATGGATATACGTCAAATATATGACGGGAAAAAGTTACACACTGTGTCTGCAGATCAGAAAGAAGTGACTGTAACTACACCGGAAGCTAGTGGTGATGAACTTTTTACCCCTACCAAGGTGTTTGAGATGTATCGCAAAGGTTATAACCTCTCCGTAGATAAAACTGCTGTGGTGAATGGTAGAAATCTCACTTTTGTAAAATTAACACCTACTACTGCTGGTTCTGTAAAGCATGTATTGGTAGGAATCGATAGAGTAAAAAAGGAGTTGGTGCAACTCATAGAAGTTAACCAAAACAATACTACCACTACCATTACCGTGAAAGAACAAATAGCCAATGTGGTAGTTCCCAATTCATTGCTGACATTCAATAAAAGTCAGTATCCGGGATATTATGTAACAGAAATGTAACGCATGCATGCTCAAAAAGCTTGATTGGTATACCATAAAGACATTTTTTGGTCCTTTTTTATTCATCTTCAGCGTGTTATTCTTCATCTTTATGGTGCAGTTTGCATGGCAGGAGATGGATAAATTCGTTGGAAAAGGTCTTGACGTATGGACTATTTTCAAGCTTCTTTTCTATCTGGGACTTTCTGTGATACAATTGGTAGTGCCACTTACGGTACTGCTGGCTGCTATCATGACATTTGGAGGTTTTGGTGAAAAATATGAACTGGCAGCGATGAAATCAACAGGTATTTCCTTGCCACGAATCATGCTTCCCCTGTTTTTGATGGTTACGATATTATCTGTAGGCCTGTACTATTTTCAAGATCAGGTGGTTCCGGAGGCGCAGCGCAAAGCAAGAAATATGCTTCTCAATATCGCCAGAACCAAACCGGCATTGAATTTTGATGCTGGTGTTTTCATTGACGGTGTGCCGGGATTTTCCATGAAAATCGCTGAGAAATCTGGAAGAGATGGCGAGTTTATTCGGGATGTTTTCATACACAAAGATGTTTCTCCGTTTGACAATCATCAAACCATTGTTGCAAAACATGGCGTTTTTGAACCGGCAGAAGACAAAAGATTCTTGAAGCTTGCATTGTATGATGGTTATTTCTACGAAGACGAAATTTATCAAAAACCTTACAACGAACTGCAAAAGCAACCTTTCCGCACGGTGAAGTTTGATACTATGGTGCAGTTCTTTGACATTTCTTCTATCATAGAACAAGCCATAGAACGTGAGAGTGTTACAGACCATTACCGCTTTCTGAACACAAGGCAGCTTAGCAACAGAATAGATACTTTGCACATGCGCAAAGACAGCATGTACAATCGCATATACAGAGAGCGAATGAATGCCTTGGTGTATGAGATTGCTGATGTGAGAAGAAAGGCACAGCATCAATTACCCGAGCACGTTTCACTTTTGCAACCCCAGGATTCTGCGCATATGCAATCGGCTTTGCATCAAGTAATCACCGAAATGGATAGAGATATCCAGTCATATGGTTATTCTAAAGGAACTATAAAAGGTGACAATAGCTTTATAGCCAGGCATGTACTGATATTGGTGCGCAATTTCTCCAATTCTTTGATGTGTATTGCATTTTTTATGATTGGAGCACCTTTAGGCGCCATTATCCGCAAAGGTGGAGTGGGGATGCCTGTAATTGTCGCAATTTTGATATTTATAGGATTCTACCTTATATATATGTACACTGAACAGTTGTCCAAAAACACTTCCATTGAACCATATACCGCAGCATGGATGCCATTTTTAGTGTTCTTTCCATTGGGTCTGTTTTTTACTTATAAGGCTATGACAGATTCTGCCATCTTTGATCTGGAAGTGTATCTGCAACCGTTTAGACGGATTTTATCTATCTTTGGCATTGGAAAGAAAGCAAGAGAACATGCACGGTACCAATAGCGTGAAAACCCAATCTACAGAAGGCATTAAATTGCACCCAATCACAGACGCAATCGAGGACATTGCTCAAGGCAAAATGGTGATTGTGGTAGATGATGAAGATCGAGAAAATGAAGGAGATTTTGTCTTGGCAGCAGAGAAAGCTACGCCCGAACATATAAATTTCATGTCCATACACGGCCGTGGATTACACTGTGTACCTTTACCGGAGAGCAGATGTGACGAGCTTAAATTGCATCCAATGGTTGGCAACAATACAGATCCTAAGGGTACTGCTTTTACAGTTTCAGTAGATTTGTTGGGGCATGGCGTTACCACGGGAATTTCTGCTTCAGACCGAGCCAAAACCATTCAAGCGATCATGGATGAGGAGACGACTCCAGAGCAATTGGGTAGGCCAGGTCATATATTTCCTTTACGAGCCAAGAAAGGTGGTGTGCTGCGCAGACCAGGTCACACAGAGGCTGCCGTAGATCTGAGTATCTTGGCTGGTTTGAAGCCTGGTGGGGTTATCGTAGAAATAATGAATGACGATGGCACGATGGCAAGACTTCCACAATTGGTGAAAATTGCCGAAAAGCATGACCTCAAACTCATTAGTATTCAAGATTTGATAGCTTATAGGTTGCAAAATGAATCGCTCATCACCCGTATGGATTCTTTTACTGTCAACACGCATTACGGGAGTTTTGAGATGATAGCTTATAAGCAAACCACCAATGGACAAATACATTTTGTTTTGAAGTTGGGAGATTGGGGCAAAAATGAGGCTGTGCCTGTACGTGTGAAATCTACTAATACATATTATGACTTGTTCAATGCGTTGCTCAAAGGTGAGAATCCTCAATTGCAAAGAGTTGTAGATATTTTGCAGCAAAAAGGCAAAGGTGCTATAGTTTTCATCAACAACATTTCGAATAATGAAATAGTGCTTGAGAAATTAAGAAATTTCAAAGAATTAGCTTCTGGCAGTGGAGCAAACCCGCTTCCACCTGACCAGAAAGACTATGGGATTGGAGCTCAAATCATACATGACTTAGGAATTTCTAAATTGCATCTTATCACGCAGCAACCTAATGTCAAGAGAAATCTCAGCGGTTATGGTTTGGAAATCGAGAGCTATATAAAGTTAGCTGATTAAGAAAACAATATTATCGGCAGTTTTCAGCCTTATTTTGCTGTCAAAATATAAATCCTAGCCCAAATTCAAATCTATCACCCTCATGCAAACCATTTGGTAAAGCTACCTTATTGTTTCTAAATTGATAGTTGCTCTTCAATACTATATTATGACGTGGGTTGAAATTTAGACCCAATGTCCAGGCGGAAAGATCTGTGGAAGGAAACTGTGAATTCTCAAACTGTTGCGCAACTTGTTGATGGGTGTTGAGCCTTTCATATCGCAGAAAGAGTGGAAGTTTAAACTCTGCGCGATTATATAAAAAATTCGAGAACTCAGCATTTTGTGTGGCTCTTGGAAAAAACGATAGAAGATCATACCCCATTTCCACATAATAACCAAAATTTCGCTTACCCAAAATTTCACCCATTGCCGTATTTGGATTGAAAGTAAGGTCATAAATTCCCTCTGTATTGTCATTGAAGCCCAAAGCACCCAATGCCATAGCTGTCCAGTTTTTACGGGTATGACGAATAAAGGAGCTGAGCAATGTAGTATTTGATACCATATTGTCTTGAGCCATGCGTGCAAAGACGCCATTGGCCACTATTTCTGTATTTTCTATACCGCGGTATTCAAGTCCACCATTAAGGGTGTAACCATTGAAATTCATACGAAGCGTTTCAGAACGCCCTTGTCTTATCCAGGAATTTCCAAACATTACATTTGGATCCAAAGCTTGATACAAAGATGCTGACCAGCTCAGGTCATCTGTAACCTTACCATAAGTCATAATACCAAGATCTATCCAAGTTGATGGTATTATAAGCCGTTCTACCTCCGGACGATTCACGCTGTAATACATTATAGGTTCATCACGATTGTTGAGGAAACCTATTTTCACTTGGTGAGTACCCACACGCATATTGAATTTCTCACTGATCAAGAAATCAGCAAATAATTCTGGTAGAAACTCAAAATGATCTTCATGGCTACCATCATTTATGTATTCAGCAAAAATTTCTGCGTAGAGCACTAACCAGTTTGTCGGTTTATACGCTGCATAAAACACCAAACGTTGTAGGTTGGTGAAATACAGCTCCAAGTCACCACTTTCTGTATTTTTCTCACCAAGGTAATTGATAAAATTACTCTCTCCAAAACCGGAAACAGTAAATTTAGCATCAGTGAAATAAATTTTAGATGCTGCAACAGGAAGACCATCCTGAGTCTGAAAAGTCAACGTATCCTTTCTGGAAACCTCTTGAGCAAATAAAACAGAAGAAAAACAACAAAATATTATCAAGAAAAGAAAATTCTTCATCTTTTAGGATTCAAAAATTACATATTTGCAAAAAACGGAAATATAGAACAGGATGAGTATTAAGAATAGGTTAATATTTTTTTAAATTTTCTCAGATTTGGTCTCATGTGCCAAGATTTATAGATTTCATATTCAGGCAGCTAGCGAAAATTATTAAAATGAATATCTCCAATGAAACTCAAATTGTTTAGAAATTAAAAAAAAAAGCAAAAATTTTTTCACATCCAATATTTTCTTTGTCCGCAATTAGAAATAAGGTTAATCAAATATGCATATTTTTGGTTTAAGCGTCATGTTTTCAACGTTTTACGTGAGAGGTAAATTTGATTGAACGTTGTGCAAGTCGCTCATGTCAATTTGTGTAAATAGGCTAATGAAGAATAAAGATTTGTCAAATTTCTAAAAGAAAATACAAAAAAGGAATATTATTTGTAGAATATTAAAGCAATTAACAAAAAAAATAAGGTGCGTACAAAATAAATGTACATTTGCATCATAACTAAAAATCAAAAAATTATGAGTTTACTTAACGCAATCAGAAATGAAATTACCTCTGGTGTTCAAGACAAAGTGAGTAATTTCGTTGGGGAAAGCCGTAGCAATACGGGTAACGCCATCACTGCTATCATTCCTGCAGTTTTAGCGTTTTTTGCAGACAGATCACAGACAGAGGCTGGTGCTTCTTCTTTGCTCAATGCATTAAATGACAACACATTTGGTTCCGTTTTCGGAAACAACAATTACCAGTCAGTATTTGAAAACAACAGAGATTCATTGCTATCAAGAGGTAATTCTCTTATGGCTAGCATATTTGGTGACAGATTAGATCCATTCGCAAATGAAATCTCAAGTTATGCCAACATAGGTTCGCAATCATCAAAAGGAATCATCGCTGCATTATTGCCATTGATTCTTAATGTACTTCGTGGCCGTATGTCAACTTCAGACGGCTATACAGCAAACTCTCTCAATCAAGTGTTTGAAGGAGAGCGCGAATCTATATGGTCTGCAATACCATCAGGTCTTTCAGGTTTAGGCGCTGCTTTAGGTCTTAGTAACTGGGGTGCAAGAACATCTTCAGCTACCGGTAATGTGCATGATGGTACTACCAGAACTACAACTACCACAACTACAACAGATCGCACAACAGTAGACCCAACTCCAAACAATCCGCGCAGAACCAACTGGTTATTACCATTGCTAGGACTTTTGGCTGCATTACTACTCGTATGGTTTTTGATGAGAGGTTGCAACGATACAGATACTACTAGAACTACAACCACAACACAAGACACTATCACTCGCACCACTGAAACTCCGGTAGTTACAGACACTCGTCCGGCAGTGAGAGGTACTTATGATGCTCAGCGTGATGCCTATATCTATGACACTGGTGCAGAAAGAACAATTACTTTTGATGATGGTACCACCATTACAGTTGGTGATGCGAGTTCAGAAGCACGTGTATATGACTTCATTACAGACACAGGTCGTACAGTATCAGATGACAAAACTCAAGATTGGATTACTCTAGATAGAGTTTATTTCAACACAGGTGAAAACACTTTGACAGAAGATTCTCGTCAGCAGTTGGATAACATTGCCAACATTATGCAGAGATATCCAAACGTAGAGTTGAAGTTTGGTGGATATACAGATAACGTAGGTGGTCAGGAAATCAACCAACCATTGTCAGATGCCAGAGCCAAGTCAGCTATGCAGTATGTAGTTGACCAAGGAGTGGCTACAGGACGTATGACAGCTGAAGGTTATGGACAAAACCACTTCATCTGTGAAGCCAATGATACACCAGAGTGTAAGGCACAAAACAGACGTGTAGATATCAGAGTTACTAGAAAGTAATCCCTGCATACATAGCACACAAAATCCCGGTATTTTTACCGGGATTTTTTTTGTCTATATACTTTATAAGATAGAAATCAAGGCAGGATATTTTTTTTTGGGGGAGGCTCTCAGAGACATGGTGGCGCAGCCACCATGTCTCTGAGAGCGGACTTTCAGCTTGTATCTGCTCTCCTGTGTGTTACAAACCACCTGCTGGCGGCACACTCTCGCAGATTAGCTGCGACCCGGTACCGCCAGCTGGGGTTTGTAATACACACAGGCTTCACAGGATATCGCTTCAATTCCTGCCTCATTTCTTGCCAGCTTAGCTGGCAAGAAATTGTGCAAGGAAACAAAAAGCAAAAAGCAAATTAGTTTGGATGACGCATTGTTTAGAAACCGACAATGCCTATTTTCAAGTCTAACAAACTCTCATTACAATCCTCTCCATTCCAGAAACTATACATATCAATTAAATAATAGTGTAGTACACACACTTTGCTATAATAAAATAGATATATTTGTCTTTACAAAATTCTAATCTAGCAGCATCATGAAACAGGAAAAACCACTTTTGCCTCTTTCTACTATCATCAATATGAGTATGGGCTTTTTGGGAATCCAAATGGCATTTGCTTTGCAAAATGCCAATGCCAGCCGCATATTTCAAAACTTTGGTGCAGAGATAGAAAGCCTTTCCTGGTTTTGGTTAGTAGCGCCTATCACAGGACTCATAGTGCAGCCCATAATAGGTCACATGGGAGATCATACATGGTCTGAAAAATGGGGAAGGAGAAAACCTTACTTTCTCATAGGTGCTGTACTCACCGCTATAGCCTTGGTATTCCTGCCCAATTCCGCATCAGTGACCCACGTGATGGCAGGTAGCGTGCTACTATTTGCCGTAATATTTTTGGCAATGATGGACGCTTCTATAAACATATCCATGGAGCCCTTTCGTGCTTTGGTAGGTGATATGCTCAATAAAAAACAAGGCACACTAGGATTCTCAGTGCAGACTATACTCATAGGTATAGGGGCAGTAATTGGGTCAAACATGCCTCATTGGTTGACCTATCTGGGTGTAGCCAACACTGCGCCTGAAGGTTATGTGTCTGACACCGTAATATATTCATTCTACATAGGTGCCATAGTGCTTTTACTCACCATAGTGTATACAGTGCTCACCACCAAAGAGTATGGTCCAAAAGATTTTGAGAGATTCACCCAAGATAGCGAATCAGTAGCCTCCAAAGAAAAAGCAAAACTGTCTGATATTTTTAGAGATTTTGGTCAGATGCCGGCTCTCATGCGGAGCCTAGGTGCTGTTCAGTTTTTTTCGTGGTTTGCTCTTTTTACCATGTGGGTTTTTACAACGCCGGCCATCGCTACGCACCATTATGGGTTGCCATACACTGACGTGCAATCTGAAACCTATAATATCGCAGCCAACCAAGTAGGTGTGCTCTTTGGTTATTACAATCTTTTTGCCGTGGGCTTTGCCTTTGCATTAATACCTTTGGCGCGTATCATGGGCAAAAAATATACGCATGCTCTTGCCCTATTGTGTGGAGGTGTGGGTCTCATATCACTATATTTCATACAAGATACAAATTGGTTATGGGTTTCAATGTTGGGAATCGGATTTGCATGGGCGAGCATATTGGCTATGCCATATGCAATGCTCATAGACGCTTTACCTCTCAAAAAAATGGGTGTATTTATGGGGATTTTCAACTTCTTCATAGTACTACCACAGATAGTGAATGGCATCATTGGCGGACCCGTAGTGAAAGCTTTTTTTGGAAATTATGCTATAGGATATTTGGTTTTGGGAGGAGTGCTCATGATCATCGCCGCCATAATATCTATGATGCTCAAAGGTGTTGACAGTGACACAGACACCTCAGAACAGAGTGCAATTTAGCAAGGCGCTAGAGTAGAGACTTATTCGTAGTTCTCAGATAGCATCTCAGCATCAGGCAAGCCTTGCAGCGTGCTCCAGCCTTTTGTAGTATCTAGTGTGAAATAATAGTGTTCTAAACCATTTGTAATAATAGTTTTACTGAGTTGTAGCACATGATTGTATCTCAACACTTGCGCTATGGTTTGTTGCGTGATGGGCTGTTCTGTTTTTTTACACTCAATCAAAACCTGGATTTTACTTTTTGCAAAAATCACAATGTCCGCCCGGTGTTGCAGTCCGTGGTAAGCAATTGGGTACTCTACTGCCAGATTATGACTTTGGATGCCAATAGAAAGCAAGTAGCTGATCATGTTCTGCCTCACCCACTCTTCCGGTGTGAGTACAATCCACTTTTTGCGCACAATGCAAAAAATTTCTGTGTGATTGTTGGCTTTTCTGAGTCGAAAGTGATACTTTTCGGGAAAATTCAGTAGGGTAAGGTTCATGAAAGAAGTCAGCAGTCTGCGCAAAGATATAAAACAAGGCAAGTTTCTCCCCATTTATTTCCTAGAGGGAGAAGAGCCATATTTCATAGACGAGATAAGCAATGAT
The DNA here is from genome assembly GCA_030535475.1 of Weeksellaceae bacterium. Classification (GTDB taxonomy): domain Bacteria; phylum Bacteroidota; class Bacteroidia; order Flavobacteriales; family Weeksellaceae; genus JAUNRT01. The sequence goes on from JAUNRT010000033.1 coordinate 11,668, forward strand.
CTGGTGAAATATGTACTCACAGAAGATGAGAAGGTTTTCAATGAGCATATACTCTATGGTAATGAAACCACTATAGAAGATATAGTGATGACAGCACGGCAATTTCCCATGATGGCTAATAAACGACTAATAGTTGTGAAAGAAGCGCAAAATCTGCAGCGGAGCATAGACAAATTGACGGCTTACGCTGAGAATCCCGCAGAAAGTACTGTGCTGGTGTTCAACTACAAATACAAGACATTGGACGGAAGGTTGGCACTTGCCAAGAAGCTGAAAAAAGCCGGCTACTTGCTTACAGCTAAAAAGCTGTATGAAAATCAGATTCCGGGTTATATAACTCAGATGGGCAAATCTGCATCTTTGGAAATTCCCCCTGATGTGGCACTGATTCTGTCGCAGTATATAGGTGATGACCTTTCTAGAATAGGAAATGAACTGCAAAAACTAGAAATGATTTTGGGAAAAGGTGCAGTGGTGACCATGGAAGACGTTGAGCGCCATATTGGCATAAGCAAAGAGTACAATATTTTTGAACTCATTAAGGCGCTCTCTTATGGCAATCAAGCCACAGTTTTCAAAATTTTGAACAACTTTGGCCAAAACCCTAAGGAGCACGTTTTTGTGAAATACTCTGGGTTTATTGCAAATACATTTAGCAATCTGTTGGTGTACCACACATTGGCAGACAAGAGCGATAGAAGTGTGGCTTCAGCGCTGAAAATCAATCCGTTTTTTGTGAAAGATTACCATGCCATGGCTAAGCATTTTCCTATAAAAAAGACTACCGCGGCTATCTCGCATCTGCGCACCGCTGACATGAAAAGCAAAGGCGTAGGCAGTAGCCAACATGTGAATGATGTGGAGATAATGCAAGAATTTGTGATGAAACTATTCTATGCTTGATGCCAAGTGAACGGTAGTTAAATTGGTAATACAAAAACCCAATCCTAAGATTTAGAGAAAAAACAGATGCATGAACTTTTGAAAACGCTCCATAGGGAGGCTGTTTAGACTTGCATAGCAATCCATAGTCTACTCCGGGAAAGCTAACCTATCTTTAGGGTTTTGCCGGATGCTGGATGCGGCAGGTGGTAGGCGGAAAGCCCGTAAAGCCAGCGGTGGATGCAGCCAAAGCCATAGACTGGTTGCGAGATTAACAAAAACAGATCTATGGCTATTGGCTGCCCACCGATGGATGCGTACTTGGAGCCGGACGCCGTAGCCGCCCAAATAATAAAAAGAATTCTATAAGATATATGATAGTTGCAAGGTGCAGGTGAGAAGGTGAAAAAATGCTCAAATTTTAGTAAATTTGCGGTTCTTTGCAGAAAAGCGCTTGTTTTTCTGCTGTTTTTGGTGATAATAATAAGTTTTGTAGATAGAGGTAAATGGCTGAATTGGTTCCGGATAAGCACGAGGGTGAGTCTATAAAGAAAATTTCGGGCATGTATGAGGAGTGGTTTCTGGACTATGCTTCTTATGTGATTCTTGAAAGGGCTATACCTGCTGTGAATGATGGGCTGAAGCCTGTGCAACGCCGCATCTTGCACTCTATGCGCGAGATGGAGGATGGGCGCTACAATAAGGTGGCCAATGTGGTGGGGAATACGATGAAATATCACCCACATGGTGATATGGCTATACAGGATGCTATGGTGCAACTGGGCCAAAAGGATCTCTTGATAGACACGCAGGGTAACTGGGGCAATATATACACGGGAGATAATGCTGCTGCCGGGCGATATATAGAGGCAAGGCTTACGAAATTTGCGCTGGAGGTGGCGTTCAACCCCAAAACTACGGAATGGCATTTGTCCTATGATGCACGAAACCGTGAACCAGTGCATCTGCCTATGAAGTTTCCGCTCTTGCTTGCCCAAGGTGTGGACGGTATTGCGGTGGGCCTCTCTACTAAGATTTTACCACACAATTTTGTGGAACTGATTAATGCTTCTATTGCTCATTTGTGTGGAAGGAAGTTTCAGCTCTTTCCTGATTTTGTGACCGGCGGATTCATAGATGTGGATGACTACAAGGATGGGGAACGCGGTGGACGTGTACGCATACGCGCTAAAATATCTCAGGAAGATAAAAATACGCTGAAAATCTCTGAAATACCTTTTGGTACGAACACGGGATCACTCATAGACAGCATCATAAAGGCCAATGAGAAGGGCAAAATTAAGATAAAGAAGGTTGAGGATAATACGGCGAAGGATGTAGAAATTTTGGTGCACTTGATGCCGGGAACTTCTCCGAATAAGTCTATAGATGCTCTCTATGCTTTCACGCAATGTGAGATTTCATACTCACCTAATGCTTGTGTGATTGTGGATGGCAGACCGGAGTTTTTGAGTGTGAGCGAGATTTTGAAGATGAACACGCAGCACACGCTAAACCTGCTAAGACGTGAACTGGAAATAGAGCTCGATGAGCTGAATAATCAATGGCATTTTTCTTCTCTGGAAAAGATTTTTATAGAAAATCGTATCTATAGAGATATTGAGGAAGAGGAGACTTGGGAAGGTGTGATAGCGGCTATAGATACCGGTCTGAAACCGCACACGGCTCATCTGAAACGTGCTGTGACTGAGGAAGATATTGTGCGTCTGACGGAAATAAGAATTAAGCGAATATCACGATTTGATCTGGACAAGGCTGCGCTATATATTGCTTCATTGGAGGAAAAGATAGCACAGGTGATGTACCATCTAGACAATTTGGTGGACTATGCGGTGGATTACTTCAAAAACCTAAAGACTAAATATGCTGCCGATCGCACGCGCCGTACGGTGATACGTCGTTTTGAGGATATAGATGCTGCGAAGGTGGCTGCGGCAAATGTGAAATTCTATGCAGATTTTTCTGAGGGCTTTATAGGCACAGCGCTGCGACGTGAGAATTTCTTGTTTGAGTGCTCTGACATAGATGACATCATTGTTTTCAGAAAAGATGGTGTGATGCTGGTGACAAAGGTGGCAGACAAAACCTTTGTAGGCAAGAATATAATCCATGTAGCGGTGTGGAAGAAAAATGATAAGCGCACTATCTACAACCTCATATACCGCGACGGGAAACATGGCAGTAGCTTCAAGAAACGTTTTCCGGTAACAGCTATCACGCGTGACAGGGAGTATGACTTAACCAATGGTAGCCCTGGCAGTGAGATTCTATACTTTTCTGCTAATCCCAATGGCGAAGCTGAGGTGGTGCAGGTGATGCTCTATCCACATTCTAAAGCGAAAGTGCTGAAATTTGAGGTGGATTTTTCTGAAGTAGGCGTGAAGACTAGAAAAGTGAAAGGTATCACTGTCACCAAAAAAGCCATTAAAAAAGTGGAACTGAAAGTCGAAGGCGTGTCCACTTTGGCACCAAGAAATATATGGTTTGACGAGGCAGTACGCAGGTTGAATGCTGATGGTAGAGGTGAGCTACTTGGCGCTTTCAAAGGAAGTGATAAAATACTTACTGTAACTGCGGATGGAGAAGCTAAACTAAAAACTTTTGATCTTGCCAATCATTTTGAGGAGAATATTCTTATACTTGAAAAATGGCGTCCTGAGCGTGCAGTAAGTTGCATTTATTTTGATGCTGAGAAGAAAAGGTACTATGTGAAGCGTTTTGTATTGGAAGACACGTTGAATGCACAAGCTTTCTTCCCATCGGAGCATCCTGACTCTTTTATAGAACTTACCACTACCCATAAGAATCCGCAAATAGAGGTGCATTTCCGTAAGGTGAAAGGTGTTGAACGAGAGCCGGAAGAAGTAGATCTCAACGAATTTATTGCCGTGAAAGGCATTAAAGCTATGGGAAATCAGTTGACGGCGTTTCCTGTGAAGCAAATCAACCTGCTAGATGTGCCTGAAGAAGAAGAACACGTCGATGTAGAAGAAAATGATATGGATGAGGCGCACCAAGAGCAAGAGTCAAATGCTGAGGGTCAGCCCGGTGGTGATTTTTCTGACAATGGTGTGCAGCAGGCAACGATAAATTTTGATGATTGATGGGAAATATGGATGCAGTGACCATTGCAATAATTGCAGTAACGGTGCTGGTAAGCTGGCAAGGATGGCAGAATCATGAACTGTTTCAGCGCTTGAAGTTTCATATGGGTGCTATTTTGCAAGGCAAGGAATATTACAGGATGCTCACTTCTGCACTATTACATGCAGATTTCATGCACTTATTTTTCAATCTATTTGCACTTTTTGTATTTGCACCGGTAGTTTCAGCCCACATATCCTCTATCCAATACCTGCTGCTGTATATTGCGGCAGTGCTGCTTGGAAGCTTATTTACAATACTATTTCACTCAAAAAACCTTCATTATTCCGCGATTGGAGCATCAGGTGGTGTCTCAGGGATTGTGTTTTCAGCGATTATGATCTATCCAGACATGCCTTTGGTTTTCATATTCTTGCCATTTTTTGATTTTCCGGCATGGGTTTTTGGCTTGTTGTATTTAGGGTATAGTATGTTTGGTATGAATAACTTACGTGACAATTTAGGTCACGCAGCGCACCTAGGTGGTAGTGTTGCAGGCATTCTGCTCACATTATTTTGGGTGCCGGACCTATTGAACAAAAACACTTTATACGTACTGGGAATGCTTATACCACTAGCGGCGATGGGTGTATTTGCCTATACCCGCAGAAATGCTTGATTTGCAGTAGGTTCTTGAAGCCGTTATTTCTAAGCTGAGGTTTTGGTATCTGGTATAAGAGAATTACATCTTTCATGTAAAATCCAAGACTGTTAAATGCTTGAAAAACAATTTAAAACGGTTTCCTAGAGGCAAAAACCAATTTTAATGAATTTATGAAACAGTATTAAGGGGTATTTCAATGAATTGCAGGCTTGAAATATGGTTGATAACTTAGTTAAAATTCTTGATAATTAAGGGTTAAATTATGTTGCATATACTGCCAAAATAAAACAATAATACTAATTTTGTAGCCACTTAATAATATTGAAGATAACAGATTGATTTTTAGATGGGATTATTAAATTTTTTCACAAAAGATATAGCCATAGATTTGGGTACAGCCAATACCCTGATTATATATAACAACAAGGTAGTAATAGACCAGCCATCTATTGTGGCATTGAGTAGAGATTCCGGTAAGTTGATTGCCGTAGGGCATGAAGCGAAAAGCATGCAAGGGAAAACGCATGATGACATAAAAACCATTCGTCCGTTGAAAGATGGTGTAATTGCAGATTTCCAGGCTTCAGAAAAGATGATCAGAAAATTCATCTCTATGATTCCAGGCTTGCAAGGAGGTATGTTTGGCTCGCTGAGAATGGTGATTTGTATTCCTTCAGGGATTACGGAAGTTGAGAAAAGAGCTGTAAAAGATTCAGCTGCACACATCAACGCCAAAGATATACGCTTGATCTACGAGCCAATGGCTGCTGCAATTGGGGTAGGTATAGATGTTTCTCAACCTCAGGGAAATATGATTATAGACATAGGAGGTGGTACCACAGAAATAGCAGTAATTGCGCTTGGCGGTATAGTCTGTGACAAGTCTGTGAAGATAGCGGGAGATGTTTTTACCAATGATATTTCTTACCATTTGCGTACGCACCACAACTTGTACATAGGTGAGCGTACAGCAGAGCGTATAAAAATAGAAATAGGCAGTGCCATGGAAGATCTTGATCATCCACCAGAGGATTTAGCGGTACAAGGACGTGATTTGATCACCGGTAAGCCTAAAGAAATTATGGTGAACTACAGAGAAGTGGCACGTGCGCTAGACAAGTCTATTTCTCGTATAGAAGATGCAGTGATGGAAACCCTTTCACAAACACCACCGGAATTGGCTGCAGATATTTACAACACTGGGGTGTATATGGCCGGTGGAGGAGCACTGTTGCGAGGCTTAGATCAACGTGTTTCTAAGAAAACCGGTCTGCCTGTATTCCTTGCAGAAGACCCGTTGAGAGCTGTAGTGCGTGGGACAGGTATTGCATTGAAAAACATAGAAAAATTTAACTTTTTAATGAAGTAAAAGCATGCAGTTTATAATCAACCTAATCCAAAAATTAGGTGAATTTATTCTTTTTATACTGCTATTGGCTTTGTCTGTTTTCTTAACAGTAAACAGAAGTAATTTTCATAAAAACGCAGTGGGTGTGCGCATGATGGCCGTGAACGGCTTTTTTGCGGAACGTATTTCTGTGGTGAAACAATTTTTCAACTCCCCGGCAGAGAATAGAATGTTGGCAGAAGAAAATGCCAGGTTGTTAGAACAATTGCAAGTGCATACAAGTGTAGCCGTGGCAGATACCACGCTCACGCGTGTAGATAGCATACATCTGCAGCAGTACACTTACACGCCTGCCGAATTGGTAGACTATTCACTACGCAAGAAAGACAACTACTTTCTCATAAACAAAGGAACAGATGACGGCGTGGGGAAAGACATGGCTGTGATCACCTCACGAGGTATAGTGGGTAATGTTCTGAGCTCAAGCCGCAAATATTCTTCAGTAATTTCCGTTTTACACTCACAGTCTCGCATCCGGGCCAGAATCAAAGGCCTGGAATATCTGGGAATTCTTGAGTGGCCTGGTGAGGATCATAGAGATCTGGCATTGATGGAAATGCCAAAATATCTGCCCATAAAACAAGGAGATACCATTGTTACGGCAGGTGCTTCAGCTTCATATCCACAAGGGGTTTTGGTGGGTTATATCTCGGAAATTGTGCCCAATGAAACCACAGGTGATTTTGATATCACGGTAAGGATGTTCCAAGATTTGGCTACTGTGAAGAACGTATACGTGGTTGATAATTTAGAAAAAATAGAAATCCAGCAAGCGCTGGAACCAATAGAAAATGTGGATACAGAATAGTCTCAGGTTTTTACTGCTAATTCTACTGCTGGTTGCCTTGCAAGTATTGATACTTAACAACATCAATTTCTTGGGTTACGCTAATCCCTATTTTTATATCATTTTTATCATTCTCTATCCAATAGCCTACAAAAGAGCAGGGCTACTTGTATTGGCATTCCTCTTAGGATTTACCATAGATATATTTGAAAACACGGGAGGTATCAATGCTTTTGCAGCAGTATTCATGGCTTATATTCGCATCTACATTGTCAAACTCATAAACTTTGGTCGTAGCTATGAGCAAGATAGCATTCGACTGGGCAATTTTTCACTTTTGCAGTGGGTGTTTTATGTGATAGTCATGGTGCTATTACATCATGTACTGGTAGAGTTTCTGGAGTATTTCCATTTCCAGAATTTTGGACATCGTATTCTGCGCATACTACTCAGTGCCGGCATCACCATAGTGTTGATTTTCTTGTTTATGCTTCTCTTTATGCCCCGTTTCCAAACAGAGTATGACAGATGAGGAAAATAGTCTTATTCTATGCCGCCATAATTGTGGTGGTGATTTTGTTTATCTTTCAATTAGCATACCTGCAACTGGGCACAGACAGGTATATACTCAACGCTTTCAACACCTCTATCAAGCGGGAAACCTTGTACCCCAAGAGAGGTGACATTCTAGATCGCAACGGTGAATTGCTCGTTTACAATAGCAACACCTATGAGTTGCACATCACCCCGGCATTACTAGAGCAAGGTTTTGACACCCTGCGTTTTGCAGAGCTATTGGGTATTTCTGCCTATGATTTCCGTGAAAAAATGGAAGAAATCAGGCAAATAAAAGGTTACTCGCGCGTTGGAACCTATCCACTAATTCGTGGTCTCAATCGCGACCAGTTTACACGCTTTCAAGAGCAGATGTACAACTATCCGGCTATTGACATAGTACAGCGCCCAAGAAGAGAATACAGAGTCAATGGTGCCGGCAATGTTCTAGGCTATATACAAGAAGTTAATGACCCGTATATCGCCACAGACTCCTTGTACTACGCACCCGGAGATTTGGCTGGATTTGCCGGGGTGGAAAGGTCTTATGAGAAAGTGCTTAGAGGTACCAAAGGCTACCGCTTCATCAAAAAAGACATAAGACTGCGAAACATAGGCCCGTATGATGATGGCAAGAAAGATGTGCCTATGATCAATGGCAAAACCATAAAACTCAGCCTTGATTACCGCATACAGAAGTACGCAGAGGAGCTCCTTGTCAACAAAAGAGGAGCTGTTGTTGCTATAGAGCCCAAAACAGGAGAGATTTTAGCACTCGCATCCGCGCCTACCATAGATCCCAATCGCTACAACATCCCTGGCGAAATCTGGCGCATGACACATGATTCTGTTTCCAAAGAAATGTTTGACAGATCGCTGCAAGCCACCTACCCACCAGGTTCACCTTTCAAGCTCATCACAGGGCTCAGCGCCATGCAAATGGGTGTGATAGACACCGCCACCACTTTCACCTGTCAGCATGGATTCCGCTATGGTAGAAGAAGATTGGGTTGCCATTGTGGCCAATATTACCGTCCAATAAAAATCCAAACCGCCATACAGAAGTCCTGCAACAACTATTTTTCTCATACTTGGAAGAAGATACTGGAAAAGGATTCGCTCAATATAGACAAAAGCATCAATGAGTGGCATGACATACTAGAGAGCTTTGGGCTTGGAGTATTCATGGGAGTTGACATGCCTGTAGGTAGCCGCGGCAACATTCCAGACGCCGGGTATTACAACAGAGCCTTTGGTGAAAACCGTTGGAACCCTTACACCGTCATCTCGGTGGGCATTGGGCAAGGTGAAATTCTTACAACCCCAATTCAGATGGCCAATTTTGCCGCTGCCATAGCCAACAAAGGATGGTTCTACACCCCACATATTGTCAAAGAAATAGATGGAAATCCTATCAAGGACAGCGCTTTCACTACCAAAAGGCATGTAAAAGTGAACCCTAAGCATTTCGAGTTTATCTTGGAAGGCATGCGTGACGCCGTCACTGGAGGTACAGGGCGTGGCATTATCACCAAAAAGTTCACCCAAGCCGGCAAAACAGGTACCGCAGAAAACCCACATGGCCAAGACCACTCACTCTTCACACTCATAGCGCCGGCAGAAGATCCACAGATAGTAGTAGCTGTAGTAGTAGAAAACGCACACTACGGTGGTCGATGGGCAGCACCCATCGCCTCACTCGTAGCAGAACTATATCTCACAGACACCATAGAGCGCAAAGCACTAGATCAGCGCATGCGCGCCGGTGATATGCGCCCTGAATACCAAAGACAGGAAATAGAAAGGCTCAAAAAAATGGGCTGGTATGTAGAACCCCAAATAGACAGCAGTGTACTCGACTCGCTCCAGAAAATCAATTGATTGGCCCATCATCATTGTAGTTGTGGTCATCATGCTATTTGGCGTAGCCAATATCTACAGTGTGGATTCCTACTATGGTGTGCAGCAGCTCATACGTATCGGCTTGGCAGCAATCATAGTGCTCGGGCTCATCGCCGTCACCTCCGTGTCGCGCAATTTCTTTGACAACAACGCACCATTATTTTACCTCGCAGGTGTACTCTCACTCATAGGCGTGCTCATATTTGGCAAGGAAATCAATGGAGCCAAAGCCTGGTACTCCATAGGCGGAGTAGGTGTGCAACCCGTTGAGCTCATGAAAATCTCGCTCACCATCATGCTTGCTAATATACTCAATCGCCCATCAGCAGACATTCGGCAACCCAAAGTATTACTCATCTGTTACACACTTCTCGCAGTGCCCGCATTCCTCATCATGCTACAGCCGGACCTTGGATCACTCGTAGTATTTGGCGCCTTTCTGCTCGCCATGTACAGAGAAGGTATGAACCCCTTTTTTCTCATACTACCCGTCATCTTGGGCAGTATCTTTCTTGCAGCACTATTCACAGACACCGCACCACTCCTCGTAGGCTTTGGCGTGCTCATTTGGGTCATCATCAGCCTAGCCATCCTCATCTTCAGCACACGCTACTTTTCCGTGAGAGACATGTACACACTCATAGGCTTATACCTAGGTTTAGCACTGTTTTTCCTAGTGTACGTGCTTTTCTCCACATGGCTATACCACACCAGCAGCCTGCACAGCATACTCATAGAGCGTACAGACATTCTGCTCACCATCACCGCATTGGGCATGGGCATATTCAGCATGCTCAGCGCATTAGTAGTATATTTAGCCTACCGCCGCTACGTCAGCTCCTCTGGCAGCTTTGCCAGCATACGCTCAGGCAACTTGCAGCAAGCACTCCTTTCAGGTGCCGGTATAGTAGCCATTATGCTCATTATTTCAGCCATCACATGGCGTGCAGACGACCTATTTGAAAAGCTGCCGCAGCACCAGCAAGACCGCATCATGGTACTCTTTGAGGGCGAAGCCAAATACCGTGACACCTCAGGCTACAACCTACTCTACTCCAAAACCGCCATTGGCTCCGGCGAATTCTGGGGCGCTGGGTGGAACCAAGGCACCGTCACAGACGGCAGATTCGTGCCAGAGCAGTGGACAGACTACATCTTCTGCACCGTAGGTGAAGAGTGGGGGTTCGTAGGCAGCGTCACCCTTATACTACTCTATGCCTTCCTCATTTCACGCATCTACTACCTCGCAGAGCGGCAAAAAACCACCTTCTCCAGAGTCGTAGGTTACTCCGTCGGCAGCATTCTACTACTACACTTTTTCATTAACATAGGCATGGTACTCGGCCTATTCCCCACCGTCGGCATACCCTTACCCTTCCTCAGCTACGGCGGCAGCTCATTATGGGGCTTCACCGTGCTAGTCTTCATCTTCCTCAAACTCAATTATGAGAACAACGAGTCTCTAGTATAGGCAGGATACAGTATTAGAAGAAGCATTATTATTATTTGGGCGGCCCCCATTTTTGGTCAGTAGAGACGCAACATACGATTGTAGAAAATAACGAGTGATCCACCGCGTCTCTACAGCCTCAAAAATGGGTCGGTGTACGGCTATTACTCCGCGGGATTTTGGCTGCAAAATTGTGGCAAAAAAGTTATTCTGCATCCGCGCCATACCTTTTTTGCTCACATTTTGCAAGAGCCAAAATCCCTTGCGGGGTAGCCGCCTACCACCTGCCGCGGACATCGCATCAACGCTTTTAGAGCAAAATATTGCCGACTAAGACCGTTGCGCAATTTGCTTTTCCCTCTTTTTCAACAATTTCAAAAATTT
>JAUNRT010000123.1 GCA_030535475.1 Weeksellaceae bacterium
GAATATCAAATATTTAAACTACAAGCTTCAACTGTTTTGCCGTGCAACGGTCTTATTTCATATTTGTTATCCACTTACATCATTATAGGGAAATTGTTTTGAGATGGTAATTAGGATTTGATGGTCAAATATTTTGACGGGAGAAATTCCGGGGTTTTTGTGCCTGAAGTAAACCAGTTGTTCGAATGATAAATACTTTAAGGGATCACTACCGAAAGTAATGCGTTTAAGGGCTTAAGATTACAAAGCAAAAATCTGTGTGCACAAGAGTGGAGTGTGTATGATATATGTGAATTGTATTAGAATTTTTTTGTAAGTTAGTATTTTGAAATTAGGACTGTATTATAGGGTTTTTGAGGTGTGCATTTTTCTACATCATCCCAAAAACTAGTGTACAGAACTTTTTGGAATAAAAAACTACAAGTTGCATGAAGGTAATGACAGTTGAAGAGCTGGAGAAGGAGAAAACAGAGATTGCATTGCGCTACAAGAATATGCTGCAATCTTCTTACAGATTTTTGAGCGATGCTGATAAGCAGTTGATACGCAAAGCATTTGACCTAGCGGTAGATGCACACAAAGATCAGCGCAGAAAAAGTGGAGAACCCTATATTTATCATCCTATAGAGGTGGCAAAGATCATTGCCAACGAAATAGGACTTGGCGCTACCAGCATAGCTGCGGCGCTGATGCATGATGTGGTAGAAGACTCTGAATATACGCTGGAAGACATAGAAAACCAGTTTGACAGCAAAATTGCCAAAATCATAGATGGGCTCACAAAAATTTCTACGCTCAACAACCAAGAGGTATCCATACAATCAGAAAACTTCAGAAAACTCTTGCTCACGCTGTCTGAGGATGTGCGTGTGATATTGATAAAAATTGCGGATCGCTTGCACAACATGCGCACGCTAGAGTCTATGCGGGAAGATAAGCAGATGAAAATAGCCTCAGAAACCATCTTCATCTACGCTCCTTTGGCTCACCGCATGGGCTTGTACAACATAAAATCTGAGCTAGAAGATCTTAGCCTCAAATACACACAGCCAGAGGTGTATGAAGAAATACAGAGCAAACTAATTGCCAGCCACTCAGCCCGTGAAGAATATATCCAAAAATTTAGCCAGCGCATCAAGGAAAGCTTGGATGAAGAAGGCATCAAATACCAAATAAAAGGCAGACCAAAATCCATCTCTTCCATTCACAAAAAAATCATGACTCAAGGGGTGAGTTTTGAAGAAGTATATGACAAGTTTGCCATCCGTATCATTTATGAGTCTGACCAGAAAAATGAAAAATATCTTGCTTGGAAAATATTCAGTATAGTTACTGACATATACAAGCACAATCCAAAGCGCATGCGCGATTGGATATCACAGCCACGCTCTACAGGCTATGAATCTCTACATGCTACACTTATGGGACCGGGCGGAAATTGGGTAGAAGTGCAGATACGATCTGAACGCATGGACGAAATTGCAGAAAAAGGCATTGCTGCACACTACAAATACAAAGAAAACTATAACATAGAGGACAGCAAGGTAGATGACTGGATAGCCCAAATTCGTGAAATCCTTGAAAATCATCATGGCAGCGAAACTGCAGAGTTTATAGACAACTTCAAGCTCAACCTGTATGCCAAGGAAATCTTTGTTTTCACACCCATGGGCGACTTGTTTTCACTGCCCAAAGGAGCAAGTTCACTAGACTTTGCCTATGCCATACACACCAATGTAGGCGACACCTGCCTTGGCGCTAAAGTCAACGGCAAACTTTATCCACTCAGCCACGAGCTGCAGAGTGGTGACCAAGTAGAAATCATCACCTCTACCAATCAGCGCCCAAAACCCGATTGGCTAGATTTTGTAAAAACCAGCCGCGCCAAATCCAAAATCAAAGCAGCACTCAATGCAGAAAAGCGCTACTATGCAGAGGAAGGACGTGAAATCCTGGAACGCAAAATGCGCCACCTGAAGCAAACACTCAATGAAAAAACGCTTAACGCTCTGGTAAGCCACTTTAAAGAGAAAACTTCTCAAGACCTATTTGTGAATGTGCAGAGCGGTAAAATATCCAACGCCGATCTCAAAAAATTTGCAGAAGGCACTGGTATGATTAGTGGCATTTGGAACAGAATACGTCCTAAACCCAAGCCAAAAGAAAAAATAGTAGAGCGGGAAACACACAGCCATCCAGACTTGGTAGTGTTTGGAGATGATGAAGAAAAACTTGAGTACACACTGGCCAATTGTTGCAACCCAATTCCGGGAGACAAAGTATTTGGATTTGTCACCGTAAATAGAGGTATAAAAGTGCACAAAAACAGCTGTCCCAATTCCATAGAATTACGCGCCAACTTCGCCTACCGCATACAGAAAGCAAAATGGGTTGACTCCACCAAAACCCATTTCCGCACTATCCTCAACCTGCATGGCATAGACAGGCAAGGCATGGTAAACGACATTACCCACTTAGTTTCTACTCAGCTCAACCTGGATATGAAAAGCATAAGCATATACTCAGATGACGGCATCTTTGAGGGTAAAATCACGGTGGTTGTGAATCACAAACAGCAATTAGACGACGCCATGGCAAGCCTTAGCAAAATACAAGGCATGACCAAGGTGAGGCGAGTAGACAACTAAAAAACCAACAAAAACACCAGAAGAACCAAGCATACAATATCACAAACATCACATGGCATACAAGCTATGTGATGTTTGGTTGCATGTCTTTAAGAACCACTCCCATACATCAAAGAAATTCCGCCAGCTATAGAAACATAGTACATACCTGCAAAAAGAACATATCGCTAGCTACTCACCTACCTTCTAGTCCAAACGCAGCATAGGGATTATATGCTCATATTCATAGCCTTTGCCCAAAAGATAGCGCATCAATTTTTGCCTCTCTCTCATATCCGTAGGCACTGCCTGGTACTTACGAGCAATCAATTGCTCTATCCTTTGCAAATAATCATCCAGCTCTATCTGTTGCAGCGCATCTTCTATCAATTTTGTAGGCACATTTTTGGTGCGCAGAGCATGCCTTATCTTTATCTTGCCCCAAGAATTTTGGTTAAACTTGCCTTGCGCAAATGCCCGCGCAAAGCGCTGCTCATTCAAAAAGTCATTTTCCAGCAAGTATAGCCACAGATCATCCCTATCGGCCATGGGCACACGCAAATCCCACAACTTCTGCTCCACCTCACTATGGCAGCGCTCTCTATACACGCAATAATTTGCCATAAGCAAACGGAGCTCCTCCGCAGAACGTGATACATAATCAGACATACCACAAAATTATACCAAAACTTATAACTTAGCCAAATCAAAACCCACACATCAGCATGCACATAGGACTATTTTTTGGCACATTCAACCCCATACACATAGGACACCTCATACTCGCCAACCACATACAGCAGCATAGCGACTTGCAAGAAGTGTGGTTCATAGTCACCCCACGCAGCCCATTCAAGAAAGATCAGACGCTAGCCCAAGACTACGAGCGTCTGCACATGGTGAGCCTTGCCATAGAAGACTACCCACACCTGCGCGCCAGCAACATAGAGTTTGGCATGCCGCAGCCTAATTACACCGTCCACACCTTGGCCTTATTGCATGAGAAATTTCCGGATCACAAATTCGCACTCATCATGGGTGAGGACAACCTGCATGGACTTCATAAGTGGAAAAATGCCCAACACATCCTCCAACACTACCCCATCTACGTGTATCCCAGAAAAGTAGAAAACACCGTGCCACACTCATCACTCCAAGGACAGGTACACCACATACAAGCCCCAATCATAGAAATCTCTTCAACCGCTATACGCAGAGACATAGCCGGCAATTTCAATGTGCGCCCACTATTGCCACCCGCTGTACATCAATACATTATAGGTAGCAATATGTACACATAGCCAAGTTGGCCACGTCAAATGCGCACAGCATCCGGCACCAAAAAAGTATAGTTACCATTATTGCGTATCACATCACGCACAATACTGCTGCTTATAAAAGACTTGCCGCTACCCGTGAGCAGAAACACAGTCTCAATCTCTCGGTTCGTCAACGTGCGATTGGTATGCGCAATAGCCTTCTCAAACTCAAAATCCGCAGGATTGCGCAAACCCCTCAAAATGAAATTCGCCCCCTTACTCTTGCAGAAATCCACCGTGAGTCCCTGATACGTATCTATCTCCACCCCATCAAAGCCGGCAAAAGTATCCTCAAGAAACGCCATACGCTGCTCTAGCGTAAACATATAGCTCTTCAACGCATTGTGCCCAATAGCCACAATTATGCGGTCAAAGAGCGTTTGCCCACGTTCCACAATATCCAGGTGACCCAGAGTTATCGGGTCAAAAGAGCCAGGAAACACCGCAATTCTCTCCATATATCATAAATAAATCCTGCCGAAAGTATTCAAAAAAAACCACACCACAAATTTTTTAAAAAGCATTACCCAATGTAGATAGAAGATTTGGGCGGCACCCTTTTATGGGCAAACTCCGTGAAAACTTTGCAGCCATCATTTAAATTCAAAAAAAACCGAATAAATTCATCAAAACCCGGTAAAATCCATTGCCCATAAAAGCGTCGGTGTACGGCTATTACTCCGCGGATTTTTGGCAGCAAAATTGTGGCGCAAAGGGTTTTCTGCCGATTGGGCGGCATCAACCCCTTTGCGCTCACATTTTGCGGGAGCCAAAAATCCTTGCGGGGTAGCCGCCTCCCACCTGCCGCGCTCCGGGTTTGCGTATTAAATTATAACAACTCGCTCA
>JAUNRT010000034.1 GCA_030535475.1 Weeksellaceae bacterium
ATTCTGAATAGGTAACATTTTCAACAGAATGCTTAATCGTTGGCTGGAGCGGTGCATAAAGCAGTCGTATGTTGGAGAATTTTTTCAATTTTTTGGGTCTATAAATTTACCAAATGCTATAGCCTGTAATTTACTTTGTTTTTGGGATCTGTATTTTAGCAATTGTTTTTTCTTGTCGCGCTCACAGAGTACACCATGGGTATTTTGTCTTGCAAATGTTCAATTCTGTATTTACCTGGTTCAAATTCTACTGTTTTGTTGAAGCAATTGTATGGAGAATAGTCAAACTCATTAAAGCAATCTATTGCTAAATCGTTGTTTATAAGACTATTCAACACTTCGCTTATCCCATGATTCCACATAACGTAGGATTGAGTGATCTCTGCTGTTTTGTCTGCGTATGTGCCACTGATAGTCTCTGTTATGGCTCCAGAATTGAAATACCTGTAACTAATCTCTGTGAAATTGTCGTCAAACATCCACACTACCGGGTGAAATTCTACAAAGACAAATTGACCTTGAGGTTTCAAGAAATGTGAAACAATTTTTGCCCATTTGTCCAAATCAGGCAACCAACCAATAGTCCCATAACTTGTAAATACAATATCAAATTTTCCGTTCAAATAATTGGGGAGCTCATAGATGTCACAACAAATAAATTTTGCGCCTGATCCGGTTTCTGTGGCTAATTTCTTGGCCGTTTCAATGGCTTGGTCTGAAAAGTCAATACCGGTGACGTCTGCACCTAATCGGCTCAGAGATATGCTGTCTTGCCCAAAATGACATTGTAAATGAAGGATAGTTTTACCTTGAATATTTCCAAGTAATTCTAGCTCAATATCATTTAATGAAGATTTACCTTTCAGAAAATTTTCTTGGTCATAAAATTCGGAATTCAGATGCGTTTCCACTTTATTGTTCCAAGATTGCCTGTTGATTTCTATATAATTGTTTTCTGTGTCCATTTTTTACATCAAATTCAGATTATTCAGATGCAATTTCCCTATTGTAATTGTAGGTTTTAGGTTGAAATTTCTCTTATAACTTTACAAGGTTTGCCAACTGCCACTACATTCTGGGGAATGTCTTTGGTGACAATGCTTCCTGCGCCAATGATAGAATTGTCGCCAATTGTCACTCCCGGCAACACTACCACATTGCCTCCAAACCATATATTGCTACCAATGATTATGGCTTTTGCGTATTCCAGACCTGCATTTCTTTGAGGAATATTTTCCGGGTGTCCTGCTGTATAAAATGCGCAATTTGGACCAATAAATACGTTGTTACCAAACTTCACTTGTGCAGCATCCAATATTACAAGATTGTGATTGGAATAGAAGTGATCACCAATATGGATATTGTACCCGTAATCACACCAAAAGCTTGGCTCAATCACAGAATTAGCTTTTGCTGAAGGGATAATTTTTTGAATTATTTCTTTCCGTTTTTCAACTTCTGAATATTGTGACTGATTGTATTGCTGACAAAGCTGTTTGCATAGATTTCGCTCGCTCACCAATTCAAAATCATTAGCATCATATAATAAGCCTTCTTTACATTTTTCTTTTTCTGTCATGTTGCTAATGGTTTTACCTTGCACTATTGCTATGGTTGAGTATCTAAAGCTAGACTATTGTTGGTTGATAACAAAATTTGGACAATTTAAGTAAATTGATGCTTCTGGTTGATAAAATTTTGGAGAATTGAGTAGAACAATGAATTTTATTACATCACTTATTTTTTTGATTACGAAATTACGAGTGAACCGCTTGTGGAATTCACTTCATTCCACTCATACAGCGTATAAAACTTACTTCTAAACTAACTCCATTCACTCGCGGAAGGTGAAAGGCGGCTACCCCGCAAAGCTGAACCTGCATGCAGGAAGCGCCAAAGCCAATTGACGGCAGGAAAATTGAGCTTTGGCGACTGACTGCGCAGGGGCTGCTACGGAGTAATAGCCGTACACCGACCCTTTTCCGGGCATCTTCCTAAACGGATTTTAATAGTTTTGTTGGTTTGGTGCCGAAAAAACCAAACTACATATCACTGACGTTTCTTGCCCGGAAAAGGGAGCCGCCCAAATAAAAAAAATGAGAAAAATCTTGCATCATGTTTTGCGCGTCTAAATTTCCGAAACCTATTCTACACAAATCAAAAAAACCTTTCTAATTTTCAATTCTTCTTTCCAATACGGCTGCTGCCTAAATGAAATTCTTGATTTGTGCATGGGTTTTATTGTGACCGGATATGCTGATTGGGTGGATTTGCGGTAAATAAGCGCTATTTTCATTATATTTGTAATTCTGCAAGGTGTGACCTTGTTTTTAAGTTGAATTGATTTATTTTTATTGATATATGAGAAGTTTCAGTCTTTTGTTTTTGCTGTTTTTTGTGTCTTATACTGTTGTTGCGCAGAATTTTGATTATAAGACTTACCCTAATGACCCGGCTGGTCTGCGATTGTACACGCTAGACAATGGTCTTAAGGTGTATTTGGCACAGAATAAAGATGAGCCAAAAATCCAAACTTATATAGCTGTGAGAGCGGGCTCTACCTATGATCCGGCAGACAATACAGGTCTTGCTCACTATTTGGAGCATATGCTATTCAAGGGCACGCCGGCCTTTGGTACAGCAGATTGGAAGCAGGAAGAGCGCATGATTGCTGAGATTTCTGATCTCTATGAAAGACATAAGGCAGAAACGGATGCAGATAAGAAAAGAGCACTATATACTCAGATAGATTCTTTGTCTTTTTTGGCGTCTAAATTGGCCATAGCCAATGAATATGACAAAATGATAAGCGCTTTGGGTGCTGAAGGCACCAATGCCCATACATGGCATGAGGAAACTATCTACAAAAACAGAATTCCGGCAAATGCGCTTGAAAAGTTTCTGAAGCTTGAAAGTGAGAGGTTTAGCCACTTGGTGCTTCGCCTGTTCCATACGGAGCTTGAGGTGGTGTATGAGGAGTTTAACCGTGCGCAGGACAATGACTTCAGACGTATGAACTACCCGTTGATGGAAAAGCTTTTTCCTACACACCCTTACGGCCAACAAACTACAATTGGCACGTCTGATCATTTGAAAAACCCTTCTATGAAAGCTATTCATGAGTATTTTGAAAGATACTATGTAGCGAATAACATGGCGGTGATTTTGGTAGGAGATTTAGACTTTGACAAGACTATAGCTTTGGTAAATAAATATTTTGGTGACTATAGAAGTGGTGATGTGCAACACCCCACTTTTGCAGCTGAGAAACCTCTAACGCAAATACAACGCATCAACGTACAAAGCCCATCACCTGAGATGCTGATGAAAGCTTACCGTCTAGGCGGTATCGGCTCAGATGATCATTATCTGGGTACGCTGGCAGACAATATCTTGAGCAACAACAGAGCAGGATTGTTTGACTTGGAACTCAACCAAAAAAGAGCGGTGCAGAATGCTAGATCTAGCACCACCTTCATGAATGATTATGGTCTTATAACGCTTATGGCAACGCCAAAGGCAGGCCAGTCGCTGGAAGAAGCAGAACAACTTTTGCAGCAACAAATTGCACGCTTGAAAAAAGGTGATTTTGAGCCTTGGCTCATCACAGCGGTGATCAATGATATGAAGTTGAGAAATATTCGCCGTTTTGAAAATATGGATGGCACTGCTACCGCTATGTACAATGCTTTTGTGCATTTTCAAGATTGGCAAGATATTATAGATTTTGACACTAAATTGGCCAAGTATTCCAAGCAAGATGTTGTGAACTTTGCACAACAGACTTTTAAAGATAATTATGTTATTGCCTATAAAAGACAAGGTGAAAACACCGGTGTGTTTAAGGTAGAAAATCCCGGAATCACTCCTGTAGCTGTGAACCGTGATGCTCAGTCTGATTTCTTGCAAAACTTCAGCGCCATAAGTGTAAAAGATTTGCACCCACAATTTATCAATTTCCAGGAAGCTATACAGCAGGAAAAATTGAAATCAGGGGTGAAGTTTGTGCATATAGATAATCCTAACAATGACCTGTTCAACCTATATTATATGCTAGATATGGGGTCTGAGCATGATAGAAAATTGCCACTCGCCATACAGTATCTCAACTACTTGGGCACAGACAAGTACACACCTGAGCAGATAAAAGAGGAATTCTTCAAGCTGGGTGTGAACTATGGTGTGAGCACATCGCAATACCGCTCATATGTGTATATAAGCGGATTGAGAGAGAATTTGCAAAAAGGGGTGGAGCTGTTTACGCATCTTATACAAAATGCAGTACCAGACCAGAGTACTTATAACACTATGCTCACGTCAATTCTCAAATCCCGTGCAGATGAAAAAATTACCAAAGGTGGACTTTTCTGGGGCGGACTGCGAGAAATGGCACTTTATGGTGAAGACTCTGAGCTACGCAACAGATTCAAAGAAGCAGAACTTAGAGCCATAGCTCCTAAAGAGTTGGTAGGCATTATCAATCAGCTTACGCACTACCCACATGAGATTTTCTACTATGGCAAAGACTATGCTGCTGTAAAGAATTTCCTCAACAAGCAACACAAAGTGCCGGCAAAATTCAAAAAAGTTCCTGAGCCTAAAAGATATGAAATACGCGATGCGGAGAACAAAGTATATTTCACACACTTTGACATGGTGCAGGCAGAGTTGGCTTTCCTTACCAAGGATATACCTTTCAACAAGGACAATGCTGCATTTATTCAAGTTTTCAACAGCTATTTTGGTAGCGGTCTTTCATCTATAGTTTTCCAGGAAATTCGTGAGTCCAAATCTCTTGCCTACACTGCATATTCCGGCTATGGGACACCGTCAAGACATTTTGAGCCGCACGTGGTTATGGCGTATATAGGCACGCAGGCCAACAAATTGCCAGAGGCTGTGAAGGCTATGAAAGAGCTGATGAATGACATGCCGCATAGTGAGAGCCAATTTCAGGCGGCTAAGCAATCTGTGCTGCGCAAAATAGAAGCAGAGCGCATCACCCGTAGCCGTGTATATTTCACACATTTGTCTAACATAGATTTGGGCTTAGATGCAGACTTGCGTGAAGAGGTGTATCAGCGTGTGAAAGATATGGAGTTTTCAGAGCTGCAAAATTTCTTCGAAAAGCATATCAAGGGCAAAAGTTTCAATTACATAGTCATAGGCAATGAAAATGAGATAGACTTGGACGCACTTGCCAAGCTAGGAGAGGTGCAAGTTGTAGATAGTGAATATCTTTACAACGATTAATCTCTCACCGCCCTTTATTTCAATAATCAATTCTTAAAAAATACCATTCTACACTCAATATGAGCCAAACTACAGTATCTACCACCGCAGTTCAAAGCCAGGAAGTTTACAGCCCAAAAAATGCTATACGCATAGTCACGGCAGCATCACTTTTTGATGGGCATGATGCCTCTATAAACATCATGCGCCGCATCATCCAAAAAACGGGTGTAGAAGTCATACATCTTGGGCATGACAGGTCTGTGGAAGAAGTTGTAAACTGTGCAATACAAGAAGACGCGCAAGCCATAGCCATGACCTCATATCAGGGTGGTCACAATGAGTATTTTCGCTATATGTATGATCTCTTAGAGCAAAAAGGAGCACCACATATACGCATATTTGGCGGTGGCGGCGGTGTTATTTTGCCCGAAGAAATCCGTGAGTTACAAGATTACGGTATCAGCCGCATCTATTCGCCGGATGACGGGAGACAACTAGGCTTGCAAGGCATGATCAATGATATGGTCATGAAAAGCGATTTCGCCACGGGTGAAGAGCTTACAGACAGTATGCTAGAATCACTCGGCACAGACGATATGAGAGCGGTGGCACAAGTGATTTCAGCATTTGAAAACAATGCAGAGAAGTTCAGCTATCACGCAGAGCTCATAGCAGACAAGGTAAAAGACTCCAAAACGCCTGTCATAGGTATCACAGGTACAGGAGGCGCCGGAAAATCATCACTAGTA
The DNA here is from genome assembly GCA_030535475.1 of Weeksellaceae bacterium. GTDB lineage: Bacteria > Bacteroidota > Bacteroidia > Flavobacteriales > Weeksellaceae > JAUNRT01. Next base: position 5,985 of record JAUNRT010000034.1, read on the forward strand.
GATGAGATTGTGAGAAGATTTATTATGGATTTCCCGGATAAGAAACTCGCCATCATTTCCGTGGATCCTACCAAGCGAAAAACAGGTGGAGCACTATTAGGTGACAGAATTCGTATGAATTCTATCCACCACCCCAACGTTTTCATGAGATCCATGGCTACACGCTCTGCCAATGCTTCCGTATCTGCCCACGTCACCACAGCACTAGATGTGCTCAAACTGGCAGGCTATGACCTACTTATCCTGGAGACCAGTGGTATAGGGCAATCTGGAGCAGAAGTGCTGGAATATTCAGACATTCCTATTTACGTGATGACGCCGGAATATGGTGCAGCCACACAGCTAGAAAAAATAGACATGCTAGACTTTGCGTCACTAGTAGTACTCAACAAAACAGACAAGAAAGGAGCACATGATGCCCTGCGTGACGTCAAAAAACAATATCAGCGCAACCATGACCTGTGGGACAAAAATCCGGACACCATGCCTGTGTATGCCACAAGAGCATCCCAATTCAATGATCATGGTACCAATGAGTTTTACAAAGCGCTCATGCAGCATATCAATCAGTTTGCAGACAACAAATTTCAAGCCGATTGGCACACCTCTCCAGAGTCCACAGAAGAAGTGTACATCATACCACCCGCACGCCAGCGCTACCTTTCAGAAATCGCAGAAAACAGTGCTGCGTATGAAAAATGGGCGCAGAAACAAGCGCAGATTGCCACCAAGCTTTTTGCCCTCAACATCGCACGAGACCTCATAGAAGGTGACAGCATACAGCAGCAAATACAAGACTTGCGCAAAGAGATAGACCCCAAACTTTTGGATGAGCTGGAAAATTGGCAGGCAGAGAGAGAAAGATATAAAAACAGCGTTTACACATTCCAAGTGCGCGGCAAAGACATCAACATCCAAACCCACACCACCTCACTCTCACAACTGCAAATCCCAAAAGTATGTTTACCAAAATACAGCAATTGGGGCGACATTCTCACTTGGAAACTCCGTGAAAACGTCCCCGGCAAATTCCCATATACAGCAGGTATTTACCCTTTCAAGCGTGAGGGTGAAGATCCCACACGCATGTTTGCTGGTGAAGGAGGTCCCGAGCGCACCAACAAGCGCTTCCACTACGTGAGTCTCGGCATGCCGGCAAAGCGTCTTTCCACCGCATTTGATAGTGTTACCCTCTATGGTCAAGACCCTGGCGCCAGACCAGATATTTATGGTAAGATTGGCAATGCCGGCGTTTCCATCGCCACATTAGATGACGCCAAAAAACTCTATTCCGGGTTCGACCTCAGTGCGCCCAACACCTCAGTGAGTATGACCATCAACGGCCCGGCCGCCATGCTACTCGGCTTCTTTCTCAACGCAGCCATAGACCAAAACTGTGAAAAACACATCAAGGAGAATGGACTAGAAGCACAAGTAGAAGCCAAGCTAAAAGAAAAATTTGATGACGCCAACTTGCCACGTCCTACCTACAACGGAGAATTACCAAACGGAAACGATGGTCTCGGACTCATGCTATTGGGGCTTACAGGCGACCAAGTCCTAGACCCGGATACCTATCGGCAGATCGCACAAAACACACTACAGCAAGTACGTGGCACCGTGCAGGCAGATATACTCAAAGAAGACCAAGCACAGAACACCTGTATCTTCTCCACAGAATTCGCCCTCAAACTTATGGGTGACGTTCAGGAGCATTTCATAGAAGAGAAAGTGCGTAACTTCTATTCAGTATCCATCTCAGGCTACCACATTGCAGAAGCTGGCGCCAATCCTGTTACCCAACTCGCATTCACATTAGCCAACGGCTTCACATACGTAGAATACTATCTCAGCCGTGGCATGGACATCAATGCCTTTGCGCCCAATCTTTCATTCTTCTTCTCCAATGGCATAGACCCGGAATATTCCGTGATAGGCCGCGTAGCAAGGCGCATTTGGGCCAAAGCCATGAAGCATAAATACCAAGCACATGAGCGTTCACAAATGCTCAAATACCATATACAAACCTCGGGTAGATCCCTCCACGCGCAAGAAATAGACTTCAATGACATCCGCACCACATTGCAAGCACTATACGCCATCTATGACAATTGCAACTCCCTGCATACCAATGCCTACGATGAGGCCATCACCACACCTACAGAAGCCAGTGTGCGCCGCGCCATGGCCATACAGCTTATTATCAACAAGGAGTTAGGCCTTGCCAAAAATGAGAATCCTATTCAGGGTGCATTCATCATAGAAGAGCTCACAGATCTCGTAGAGGAAGCAGTGTACGCAGAGTTTGAGCGCATCACAGAGCGTGGCGGAGTCCTTGGCGCCATGGAAACCATGTATCAGCGTGGCAAAATCCAAGAAGAGAGCCTCTACTATGAGCACCAAAAACACACAGGCGAATTCCCAATTATAGGCGTCAACACTTTCCTTAGCAAAGAAGGCTCGCCCACTGTGACACCGGGTGAAATCATCCGCTCTACAGAAGAAGAAAAACAGTACCAAATCAGTGCATTGCAAGCATATCACAAGGCAAACAAAGACCAAGCACATCAAGCCTTGGAGCAGTTGCAAACCACAGCATTGCACAATGAGAACATCTTCCAGGCGCTCATGCACACCACCAAATACTGCTCCTTGGGGCAGATCACAGAAACCCTGTACAACATTGGTGGCAAGTATAGAAGAAACATGTAGCAACAAGCCATTAATTAAAAACCAAATCAAAAATTTGATCCAAAACAGGGTCAAATTTTTTTTAGGAGCTAATTCCCGCTGCCCGCTACAATCTTGCTCGCCCACAGCCGCATCTGCCGAGTTTTGGGCACGTCCGCTATCGCTCCAGTACCCAAAACCCTGGCATCTGCCTAGGCTGTGGTCATTGCAAGGATTTCCGCTCGCATCGGGGCTAGGCCATACAGCTCAAGGCCATTTTTGCTGCCCACACACGTGTACATGTACATACGTTGCACTGTAGAGACGTTGCATTGCAACGTCTCTTCAAGCGTTCCCGCAAGAAAACACGGTCGCTGAGGGTTTTTTGTGCTAAGAATCGCTGAAAAAACAACTAAAATCTCACATGCACAAAAAAAGTCTCGAAGTGACGAATTTCTACTTTATTCCTTTGCTTCACGTGGCTTCGAGACGATTTTGCTTAGGCAAAATCCCTCAGCCACCGTCTTTCCTTCGGCCACTGAGAAAACACGGTCACTGAGGGTTTTTTGTGTCAAAATGCGCTAAAAAACCACCAAATATTGATTTGCACAAAAAATGTCTCGAAGTGTCGAGTAAGAATTGCATTCAAAAAAAAAGGGCTTTCAGAAAAGCAAATCGGCCTTGGCTGTTGGCCGCGGCAGGTGGTAGGCGGCTTACCCCGCAAAGCAGACAAGTGCTGCCTGAAGCCGAGCAGCGGGGTTGAGAGAATAAAGAAAACCCGTCTGCGAGGACTGAAGGCCACTTGGCTGCTGCGGAGTAATAGCCGTACACCGACGCTTTTCCGGGCTATTTTATAAGGGGTCTTGGAAATTGAGTGGTTTTGTTGGTAATAACTTTGATCAAAAGGCTCTGTGATGCATGGCCCGGAAAAGGGTGCCGCCCAAAAAAAAAGAATAGTGCAATGGAAACTGGATTTTTAGGTAATCTTTTATTCTGGGAAATATCCATCGCTTCACAGTAAGAATCAAGGAATTTAGCTAAATTGTATTGGCTCTGTCTATGAGTATTTGAAACTTTCAGAGTGAGATCTTCCGAAATATCTTATAACTACATGCGGCGCGTAAGCCCTATTTTCATACAAGTCTGCCTTGTTATTAATTGCAAATAATCGAATTTTCTAGAATTTTTTATGAAATAATTGCATATTTGATTTCTATGCATATATTTGCCCTGATAAACAACCAATGAATACAGTATTTAACACAACTATGATGATGATGCGCCGCAAGGATGCAGCATGATCGGTGTGTAAAAACTAAAAAATAAACCGAGGCCGCTGCAAAATTTTTTGCAGCGGCTTTTTTAATGATTAGAAAATTGAAGGTGACTTTGAAAACATATGTAAACTGTGCTATGATGATGCAAATGATGGACATGATGATGCGCCAAAGGATACTCTGTTGCCGAAATTAAAGGAATATTATACTCAAGTCTGATTCCCTTTGGCAACCCCAAAGGGAATTTTTTTTACACGAAATTTTAATTAAAAACTACATAAAATGAGCAATTTCAAAAAAGCTACGCAGGCATTGCACGCCGGACATCAAACATCTCAAACTTGCGGTACTAGAGCAGTGCCGGTTTATCAAACTACGTCCTACGTTTTTAAGGATGCTGACCATGCTGCAAATCTGTTTAATCTTTCTGAGACGGGATATATTTATACCCGACTAAACAATCCTACTAATGACATTCTAGAGCAAAGACTAGCGGCGCTGGAAGGCGGAATAGCTGCGGTGGTGACCTCTTCAGGTACTGCTGCTATAGCTACTGCGCTGCTCACGCTGTTGCGCAGCGGCGATCATATAGTAGCCTCTCGGAGTTTATACGGTGGCACTTTCAATCTACTGAATGTGACGCTGAAACGTTATGGTATTGAAACGAGCTTTGTGGATGCTGATGATCCTGAAAACTTCCGTGAGGCGGTGCAAGCAAATACCAGGGTTTTCTTTGCCGAATCTGTGGGTAACCCGAAACTTGATGTGCTAGATCTCAAAAAAATTGCAGCGATAGCCAAAGAGGTACGTGTGCCTTTTATAGTGGACAATACGCTGGCAACTCCAGCTTTGCTGAACCCTATAGAGCATGGTGCGGACATTGTGATTCACTCGCTCACGAAATACATTTGCGGCAACGGCACCTCGCTTGGCGGTGTGATTATAGATGCCGGGAAATTTGACTGGAGTAGTGGCAAATTTCCAGAGTTTACGGAGCCCTCTCCCGGGTATCATGGTCTTGTGTATTGGGAGGCGCTGAAAGAGGCTTCTTTTATTGCAAAAGTGCGTATTGAGGGCTTGCGTGATTTGGGTTCTGCACTTAGCCCTTTCAATGCTTTTCAGATTTTGCAGGGGCTTGAAACGCTTGAAATCCGTGTGAAAAAAGTGAGCGATAGCGCATTGGAACTCGCCAAATGGTTGCAGCAAAATCCTGCGGTGGAGTGGGTGAATTATCCCGGCTTAAACGAAAGTGCGCACCATCATCTGGCACAGCAATATTTACCTCATGGACAAAGTGGCTTGGTGACTTTTGGCGCTGTAGGAGGATTTGAAGCTGCGAAAACCATTGCAAATGAAACGGCACTATTCTCACTGGTGGCGAATATTGGTGATACCAAATCGCTGATTATTCATCCTGCCAGTACCACGCATCAGCAACTGACCGCTGAGCAGCAAGAAACCACAGGTGTGACCCCGGATTTGATAAGGTTGTCTGTGGGGCTTGAGGATATTGAAGATTTAAAGAATGATTTGCAACAGGCATTTATAAAAGTGAGAGAATGCAACAAGGTATTGAGATAGAAAATTTCAGGCTACAATGTGGCAAGTGGGTCAATTTAGAACTCACTTACCGCATTTTTGGCTGCGCGCCGGGCACTGCACCGGTGATAGTGGTGAATCATACACTCACCGGCAATGCGGAAGTCGCCGGTGCAAACGGTTGGTGGAAAACCTTGATAGGATATGGTGAAGCCATTGATTTGGAAAAGTGTACAGTGGTGGCATTTAACATTCCTGGCAATGGTCAGCATGGAAATAGTATTGAAAACTACTTTGACTTTACGGTGAAGGATATTGCCGGCATCTTCCTACAGGGCTTGCGGGAATTGCAAATGAATAAGATTCTTGCCATCATAGGAGGCTCATTGGGCGGTGCCATAGCATGGGAAATGGCTTATCAAAATCCGGATTTGGCAGAACTAGTTTTCCCTATTGCTACTGATTTTCAGTGTAGTGACTGGATTGTAGCGCAGTGTCATGTGCAGCAGACTATATTGCTGAACTCTAAAACCCCTGTGCAAGATGCACGTAAACACGCCATGCTTATGTACCGAACACCGGAATCTCTAAATCAAAGATTTCAATATAAAAACACAGACGAAAAAGCCGGCGTTGCAGAATGGTTGGATTTCCACGGGAATGCACTCTACAACAGGTTTTCATTGCAGTCCTATCTTTTTATGAATCATCTGCTCAGCACCATTTGGGTAACCGATAATACTGAAGATTTGAAGAAAATAAATGCTGAAATACATGTGATTTCAATAGATTCTGACAATTATTTTACGCATCAGCGAGCAGTGGATCTGGTTGCAAATCTGAAATCCCATAAAAAGAATGTCTTTTTGCACACCATACATTCTGTGCATGGGCACGATGCTTTTTTGATGGAGTATGAGCAACTCGCGCACATCATAAGGCCAATATTACAGTCAAGAAGTGAATCAAAAATAACCAATCAATATCAAAATCAATCAATATGAGCAGTGTAACTCTAGATAAACCTATACATGAATCCGAATTTCAAAATCAATTAACCTACCAAAAAGTTTTGAAATTTGGCGGTAAATCCCTCGACAATGATAGTATTGACGTGGTAATTGAAAAAATTAAGAATCAATCCACGAAAGTAATAGTAGTAGTATCTGCCAGAGGTAATGCCACGGATGAATTGCTTCAAATCATTCAGCAGGCTTTGGAAGCTAAAGATTTTTCAGAACTATTTGAGTCTTTCAAGAGAGGCCAACAACATATCAGTAGCGTAGATTTGAGCCCGGAATGGCAGGAACTGCAAAAATTATTTGAAGGTGTAGCCTTGTTGAACGAATGTTCGCCAAAAACCAAAGACAAAATATTGGCATATGGAGAATTAATCGCTGCGAAGTATGTCGCTTTTGAATTGAACCGGGTTGGTGTAGAAAGTGTTGCGGTAGATGCAGGGGAATTTTTGGTCACTAATTCCGAATTTGGAAATGCACGTTTACAACATACCATTTCTGAATCTCGTACTCAGGAATTTTTCCAAAATCTACCGCATAATGCAATTCCTGTTGTGACAGGTTTTATTGCTCGTAATTCCTTGGGTGAGCGTACTACACTTGGCAGAAACGGCAGCAATTACAGTGCAGCTTTGTTAGCCAATTACCTGAATGCTGAGGTTGTGGAAAACTACACACATGTGAACGGTATTTTTACGGCCAATCCGCATGAATTACAGGAAGCGCGTCAGATTAGCGAACTATCCTACCAAGAAGCAGCAGAATTGGCTCAGTTTGGCGCCACAATTCTTCATGCCAAGACGCTTGAACCTTTGATCCAGAAAAATATTCCACTCAAAATTCTCAACACATTCGGAGCTGAAGATCAGCCCGGCACGCTAGTTTCCGGAACACCGGTGTCACGACGTGTGCGTGCAATTTCATCCTTGTCACACAAATCATTGATTCGTTTTGAGGGTAAAGGACTTTTAGGAAAAGTAGGAGTGGACGCCAAAATTTTCAACACATTGCAAAAAGCCGAGATCAGTGTTGGCATGATTTCTCAAGGCTCATCAGAGAGAGCAATAGCTTTGGTGATTGATGAAGCAGATGCTGATAAAGCTGTGGACTCTCTGAATGCCGCTTTTGAAGCGGACATTCTCAAGGGTGATGTGGACAGCATATATGCTGAGAAAAACCTTGCTGTTCTGGCGATTATAGGCCTCACACTTCAAAATTTTGACAAAGCATATAAGGCATTGATTCAGAACAAAATCACACCCGTTCTGTTCAACAACACAGTGGATGCTCATACCATTTGCCTGCTGCTCAAACAGGAAGATATTCACAAAGCAAAGCACGTAATACACGGAGAATTATTTGAGCGTCCAAAACGCATTCATCTGGCGGTTATTGGGCATGGCACAGTGGGTAAAACCTTTATAAATCAGGTGATTCAGCAAAGAAATGAGATCATTGATCGCAAAAATCTGGATCTGAGAATTTTTGCAGTTGCCAACTCTACTCGCACACTTTTGCAAAGCCAAGGTATTGATGAAAACTGGGAAAGCGCCAAAGCAGAAGTTGCGGAAAACCCGTACAATCCGGCACAAATCATTGATTTTGCACGAGAACACTGTCTAGAAAACCTCATTTTGGTAGATAATACGGCAAATCAGAGCATCGCAGAGACTTATCCTTTATTCATAGAAAACGGATTTGATGTGGTTTCTTCCAACAAAATCGCCAATACACTCTCACTTCAAAACTACAAAGAACTACGGCAAACACTCAAATTTCACAACAAGCGCTACGCTTATGAGACCAATGTGGGTGCAGGTTTGCCGCTCATAGACACCATCCGTTTGCTGCACCTGTCCGGTGAGAATATTACCCGTATCAAAGGCGTTTTCAGCGGGTCACTGAGTTACATTTTCAATCGCTTTTCAGATACAGATGTACCCTTTTCGCAAGTGTTATTAGAAGCCGTGGAAAAAGGATATACAGAGCCAGACCCGCGTGAAGATCTTAATGGCAATGATGTAGGGCGCAAACTGCTCATCCTGGCTCGTGAACTTGATTTTGAAAAAGAAATGTCTGATGTGAAAATCGACAGCTTGATTCCGGAGGGATTACGTGAAATATCTAAAAATCAATTCTTTGAAAACATAACACAATTAGACCATCCATTCGCACAAGTGAAAGAAGCTTGCCCCGAGAATCATGTACTGCGCTACACCGGCGATCTACAGTGGGATCTTGAAACACAAAAAGGTACATTGGAGGTAAAACTTGACACAATCCCCAAAGATAGTCCGCTTGGGCAGGTAAAAGGCGCGGACAGTATATTTGAAATTTATACAGACTCATACGGCCATCACCCACTCGTGATACAGGGTGCGGGTGCAGGTGCAGAGGTCACCGCAAGAGGAGTTTTTGGAGATGTTTTGAAACTTTCAGAAGCCAATTAATCCGAAAAATCACAACACTTTTTCTTCAAAAAATATTACATTTATACCATTATTCAGTCAAAATTTCGCCAAATGAGCACAACAGTAAAAGCCTACGGCACACAAGCCGCAGATCTTCCCTTAAAAGAAATATCCATACATAGACGTAATATCCAGCCAAATGATGTAGAAATTGACATTCTTTTTTGCGGAGTTTGTCACAGCGATCTACATACAGCGCGCAATGATTGGGGCGGCAGCAAATACCCGGTAGTTCCCGGTCATGAAATTGTGGGCATTGCCACCCAAATAGGCACCGAGGTTACAAAAATCAAAGTGGGAGACAAAGTTGCAGTGGGCTGTATTGTAGACAGTTGCAGGCATTGTCCTAGTTGTCAGAAGCATCTTGAGCAGTATTGTCACAATGGCATGACGGGCACTTATAACGGCAAGGACAAACATCTTGGTGGGCATACCTTTGGCGGATATTCTGAGAGAGTAGTTGTGGACGCCAATTATGTGCTCAATGTACCTGAAAATTTAGATTTGGCCGCGGTAGCCCCTGTTTTATGCGCTGGAGTTACAACTTGGTCGCCCTTGCGTCACTGGAAAGTCAATGCCGAATCCAAGGTTGCCGTCATAGGACTTGGCGGCTTGGGACATATGGCGGTGAAACTTGCCAAAGGCCTTGGAGCGCATGTTTCGCTATTTTCACGTTCGCCGGAAAAGACTCAGGACGCCTTGGATCTTGGATGTGATGAAGTCATAATTTCTACAAACCCGGAAAATATGACTGCCGTACAAGGTAAATTTGATTTGATAATAGACACAGTGCCGTATGACCATGATCTCAATCCATATGTGGCAACATTGGATACTAGCGGCACACTGGTTTTAGTAGGGTTTTTAGGAAGCCTGGAAAATTCCGTATTCACAGTTCCCATGGTGCTCGGGCGGCGCAGCATTGCCGGTTCCTTGATCGGTGGCATCAAAGAAACACAGGAATTGCTTGATTTTTGCGGCGAAAAAAACATCGTTGCCGACATAGAGCTCATTCAAATGCACCAAATCAATGAAGCCTACGAGCGCATGTTGCAAAGTGACGTCAAATATCGATTTGTCATAGACATGTCCGGTTTCAAAAATGAGAACCCTCAAGCCAGCGAAGCATAACAAGTTTAAAAACCAGTATTAAACACATACATCACATTCCGTTATAAAAAGCAAACATCAATTCCGGAGCATGCAGCACCAAAGCAGTACAATAAACAGGATATTTTTTAGGAGCTAATTCCCGCTGCCCGCTACAATCTTGCTCGCCCACAGCCGCATCTGCCGAGTTTTGGGCACGTCCGCTATCGCTCCAGTACCCAAAACCCTGGCATCTGCCTAGGCTGTGGTCATTGCAAGGATTTCCGCTCGCATCGGGGCTAGGCCATACAGCTCAAGGCCATTTTTTCAACTATACCCGTATACACGTAAAGATGATGAAAGACGGTTATAGAACCAGCACGGTCACTGAGGGTTTTTTGTGCCAAAAATCGCAGTGAAAAACAACAAAAATCTGATATGCACAAAAAATGTCTCGAAGTGACGAGAAATGAAACTTCTACTTTGCCAAAGTTGCGAGTAAACGCAAAGTGATTTCTCCAGATTTCGAAGCATAAACACAAGAACAATCACACTTTGGCAAAGTTTCTTCAACACAAAAGTCGAAACTTTGCCAAAGTGGTTCTTTCCAAGAATTGCATAAAAAATACGGAAATTGAGCCATGTTTACCCGGTAACTTTGGCAAAGTAAATCTTTCAAATTTATAAAGTTGATCAAAGCGGAAATCGATGCTTCTCGTGGCTTCGAGACGATTTTGCTAAGGCAAAATCCCTCAGCCGCCGTCTTTCCTTCGGTCATTGCAGGTTTTTTGTGCCAAGAATCGTCAGAAAGACAACCAAATTCGCATATGCACAAAAAATGTCTCGAAGTGACGATTAAGAATTGCATTCAAAAAAAGGCATTCAGCGAAGCAAAACGGCCTTTGCTGTTGGCCGCGGCAGGTGGGAGGCGGCTACCCCGCAAGGGTTTTTGGCTCTTGCAAAATGTGAGCGCAAAGGGGTTGTAGTGGCTACGGAAAACCCTTTGCGCCACAATTTTGCAGCCAAAAAACCGCGGAGTAATAGCCGTACACCGACGCTTTTCCGGGCTATTTTATAAGGGGTTTTGGAAATTGAAGCGGTTTTCTTTTCAATAACTTCAATCAAAAGACTCTGTGATGTATCGCCCGGAAAAGGGTGCCGCCCAAATAAAAAAAATTAGGAATTGTTGCTATATTTTGTTCTGCCCAAATACGCTTGCTTAGAAAAGATATCACCCCAATTTTCAATTCAATTTGGTCTTTTGACCCTGCTTTTTCGCACTCGAGGTGGTACTTAGATTGATGAAAAGGGAAAGGAATGAATACGAGTCTGAGGTTTAAGCATTTGGATATAGGTAAATTTTTCTCTCACATAAAACATAATTGTTACACGGCTGAAATTGCAATATTTCCGGAGTTAAGAGGATGGACAACGGCAATCTCGTAATCTTTCATGAGACGGATTTTGTGATCTTAAAAAATCATACAATTTTGCTGTATGTCGTAGATTATTAGTCAGGTTTAGATTTATTTTGTATTTTAGAAAAAAAAGTAGAATGATATAAGCTAATTATTGAATGTTTTGATCCTAATGAATTCTGAAACTGCTAAAAACAAATTGAGGTCGCTTGTGAAGACCGAGTTTGCCAAACCGCTGAATTCTCAGAAAAGTTTTGAAGAGCTCGCTGATTTAACCCTTTTGAGTTCGCAAACTCTGAGAAGGTTTTTTGGCAAAATAGAGCAACACAATCGTACCTCGACTACTACACTGTCATTGTTGAGTAGGTTTGTCGGCTATCAGGATTGGAACCAGTTTCTGCAATACCACACGAACGAGAAAAGCATTTCAGTAAAAGATAAGACAGCTATTGAAAACATGGCGGTTTTCTTCACAAACGGTGAAAAATACAATACTGATTATTTTCAGAAAACCATTACCGTGGACACGCTAAATGATTATGCAAGAGTCATTTATGCAAAGCAAGAGAACGTGCAGTATTTTTATCAGCTTTATTGTAAGAATAATTGGGCAACAGATTATATTCTGTCTTGGATTCCCAATTACAATTATTACGGTAAGCGGTGGTTCAGGGAAATTTTACAGGACAAAATGCTGCGGACTGAAAAAGCTCATGTAAGGCTTGCTCAGGGTAATTTCATCCATTTTGGTGCTTGGCTATCAGAGGACAGGGATTTCGATTATACGGCCAGTTATGACCGCTTGAAAATATTTTACAAGGCTTATAAAAAAGAATTTGACTACATGCCGTATCATGAAATGCGGTTTTGCACCATAAGCCTGATTGAGGCGAAGAGAAATGGTAAACCGGTGGAAAAAACGGTTGCCACTTATCTGAAAACGCTAAGGGAAAAAGGTTTTAGTGCAGAGGGGAATTTGGAATTATTGACTTTTTACTGTAACACGCTCTTTTGGCTGCAGGAATATGAAATTGCCTATCAGATAATTCAGGAGATAAAACCAACTTATAATAACTTTCAGAATGATGATGCCAAGGATTTTTTGCACTATTTTGGTGTTAATAGAGCTTTTGTAAAGATCACTTTTGCGCTTGTTTATCTGGCAAACGATAATTTGGACGTGGGTGATTTTGAGCTGCAGCATGGTGACTTTAACGATGAGGCCGATTTTTTGTTTCATGATTATATGCAGGTGATGTATCTGGTGCAGTGTATTTTGTATGAAAATGGGTTGCAGAACAAAAAAAAGTTGTTTGCGGATTTGAAGTCGGGTATAGAATTGACCCATTATACTCGTATTTATCGCATTTTGGAGGAATTGGATCCGGTTTATTCCCAATACGCATTCTGAAAACAACTTGGACTAATTTGGACTTTTTTTCGTTGACAGTAGAACGTAATTTTGCCCTGTGGGTAAATGTTAACTAATCTAAAATCATTTCAGTTTCGATACTTTAATTTATTTGTGGAATATTAATCCATTCTAAAATTGTATTTGCTGAATGATACTAACCGAACTATTTTTGAAAGATGAGCAGGCTTATGGGTCTGCTTTTTTTTGAATTGTTGTGGTATTCAACTTGGACTAACTTGGACTAAATTAAGTTCTACTTGCGGTTTATATTTGTCTTAAAATAATTTATGTACAAACTTTTTTACTTAATTTTTTGTGTTATCATATTGTTTTCATGTGATAACGAATCGAAAAATATCGATCGGGAATCGGATGTAAAGCAGTATGTGAACGAAAGGTCTGCCTCCATTAGTGATAAAGAACGGGATGTAACATCAAACAAGCAACAAACAGAATTATATACCGAGAGTGAAAAAGTTTCTTCAAAAGCTTACCGCGATGGGTACCGAGACGGTAAGATGGGTTATGGTCTTCCTCTATATCAGACTGCCACTGCGGATGAGGCTTTTATGTTAAACGGATATAAATATTCCACAGAAGATTATTATGTCTATGTTTCAGGTTATAATCATGGTCTTAATGGTTTGCCTTCTAAATATTAATGAGGCTTGTTAACGTGGTGTGGTTCAATACTATAAAAATTTTTAAATATAATAAGTCAATTTTAATCACTTTATTCATTAAGAGAATTTGACATGAGTTTAAATAATTTATCACTTGCAATTCTATTCACACTGGTGGGGACAATTTTTAGTACGGCACAGACTAAAGAGACCGACTAGGAAAAGGAGGGTTTAAGAGGAAAAGTTAAAACGCTTACCCATAGAGTTTTTAACATTAAAAATATCAACGGAAGACTAAAGAAAACCGTAGAGACTAGCATGTTTAACCCGGATTATATGTATATCTATAATGATAACGGTTTTTTACTGGAAGAAAGAAGACGGGATGGTTCAGCTTTTTACAAAGATTTAGTCTATAAATATGATGAAAATAATAACCTAATCGAAAAGTCTGATTGGGATGAAAATACTGTTGTATTAAAGGAAACTTTTAAATATAACGCAAGAGGTAATCTGATAGAATGGAAAAAGTTTGAAACTCATCTTCCTTGGAATAATAAAAAATTCACATTTAAATATAATGAACAGGGAAAAGAAGCCGAATTTCACCTTTATGATGCAAAGGGTAAATTAATTAATTACAGAATAGCAGAATTTGATGACATGGGGCGAAATATCAGAAATAAGCTTTTTAATAGGGACGGAAGTTTGAATTCGTATTGGGATCTCGTATACGATCAATATGGAAACATTTCTGAAAGAAATGATTATTTGGCAAACGGAAATCTGGATTCTAAGCATGTTGAGAAATTTGATGAAAACAGAAATAAGATTGAAGAAAGTTGGTACTCTGATGAAGGAATGACTTCTAAAAATATTTATGTCTATGATAAAAATGACAGAGTTATAGAACAAAAGAAATTTTTCGAAGGTGATTTAACAGGACGCATTTCAATTAGGTATGATGATAGAGGAAATGAAATAGAATATATTAGTTACGACTCTCAAGATGAGATTGAAGTGCTTCGGACTCTAGCTTATGAATACGACACAGAAGGCAACTGGATATCTAAAACAGTCTTTAATAATAAAATTCCAAACGAAATTATTGAAAGGGAAATCTTCTATTTTGAAAGAACCAATCATGAAATTATTACCATAATTGACGAGCCTAGCAATTCTGCAGGAAAGAGCTCAGTAAAACGGCAGATAGTTCTATCTGATCAACCGGAGAGTATTTCTCAACAGTCAGAATCAAAGCAAAGTCAAATTATAATAAGTGATGAACCGGAAAAAGTTTCGGTACCTGCAGTGACCTCAGGCACGCAAATCATTTTAACTGATAAAATAACTGACACATCTGATACTGAATAAAGAAATGAAAGGTATACTACACAATAGCTTTTATGTGATATTTCAATCTACTACTGCATAATAATTCAAAAGAATAGAAAAATACAAGAAGATTCTACTAAAGGGTTGAATTTTTATAATAATTAAAAAACACTGAAAGCAATTGCAGATAAATCTTTATCCTTTTATGTTGCGAAACAATTTATATGACATTAAATCATAATTTTTATTAAATAAAACTTTTGAAATTAGTATTTATTATTGATGGATTTACAAATTTTAATTAACCTACTGATCTAGTAATGAAACATTTTTACATTTTTTTTACGGTTTTATTTATTCTAACTTCTTGTCAAGATTCCACGAAAGAAAAGGAACTTGAACTCAAAATACGCGAACTGGAATTGAGAGAGCGAGCAATTCAGAATAGAAAAACACCACAACAAGAGATTGAAAAAAAAGAAGAAGTTATTCTGCCCGAAAAACTGCCTTCAAAAAAATCTGTTGATGTATTGGAATTTGGAAATGCTACTATAAAAGGAACCAACGTGATTATTCGCACAAGTCATTCTACCAAGTCGAAACCAAAGGGATCATTTAAACCTAATGAAACGGTCGTGATATTGGATGAATACAATCCGGGAAACAGTAGAGAGGCAATTACCAAAAGAAAAATTAGTTTGTATAATAACTCCGGTCATCAAATTTATTCTTTAAACCCGGGAAAAGCTGTAGAAGTAATTAACGAATCATATGGAAATTATGAAGTAATCTTTGTTCATCCTGATTACGGTAGGCTTAGAGCAAGCATAAATGAAAATGATTTAGAGTTTATCACAGGCGATGCGTGGTATAAAGTGAGAAGACGAAATGGTGAAATCGGTTGGGTGTTTTCTAAATTTGTAAGTAGATGAGAAATATTTTTTTAATCTTATTAGTTTTAGGTATTTCATGTTCAGAGAAAAAACAGGTAGAATCTAATACTTCTAAAGTTGATCATTCAGAAGTAGAGGAAGGTTTAGGTGCCGAGATATTTGATAATAAATCATTAGGGGAGGTTTCAAATGCTTCGATCGGTCAAGGAAAAGGCTTGATGCAGAAAGGCGGGGTTGCTAACGGTTCTAATAAACCAGACAAATACCTGATAGGTGATTTGGATTTTTCTACTGATGAATATTTTGGAAAGGTGCCGGATGAGTTTGCTACAAAAACTATTTACATAAGAAAAGAAGCGCTTGCCAAATTCTTAGAAATGGCAAAGGAGGCTAAAAAAGACGGTGTTTCATTGGTAATTGTCTCAGGAGCAAGAAGTTTTAGCCATCAAAGATCAATTTGGGAGAGAAAATGGAATGCGTCTACAATTGAAGATCCTGTTGATAGAGCAAAAGAATTGCTAAAGTTTAGCTCCATGCCTATGACCTCCAGACATCGTTGGGGTACAGATATAGACATCAATAATTTGGAAAATGAATATTTTGAATCTGGTAAAGGTTTAAAAGAGTATCAATGGTTGGTTGAGAATGCTTCAAAATTCGGATTTTGTCAAGTATATTCCGATAAAAAAGTTGCTAATAGAAAGGGATATGAAATGGAGAAATGGCATTGGTCTTATATGCCATTGTCTGAAAATCTTTTAAATAGATATTTAAAAGAAATGAACATTCACGATATTTCAGGTTTTACCGGAAGCGAAGTTGCACAAGAAATAAATGTGATTGAGACTTACGTGAAAGGTATTCATAAATGTAAATTTTAATGACATCATAAAAATTTGCAACAATCAAAATTTCAGTGTGTTACAACTA
>JAUNRT010000035.1 GCA_030535475.1 Weeksellaceae bacterium
CCATTTTTTTATACAAGCCTCATTGAAAAATGAGGCTTTTTTTTTGGTCTAAACTCAAATATAAATAAGAAGAAGGTAATCTTTTTACTAGTTTCACTAGCATGATTTTAGTTTATATCAGTGTTTAGAGTTTTTGGAACATTGTCAGGCACGTAGAATATTCTTTTGTATCACTATAGGTTCATACTATATAGTCAAAATTGTTACTTTTGAGTTTTGGGAAAAATTATGATAAACTATCTGAGCAATTTGCGCGTGTTGGCAATTTTTCTCGTTGTTTTAGGTCATGTGGCAATTCCGTACTTATATGAATTACATGTTACCAGCTTTACCAATTGGAGTATTGTAAACTTCATCAGTGCAGTAGCCAGATTGAGTGTACCTGTTTTTGTAATGATCACTGGCGCTCTACTTCTGGGTAGGATAGAACCGCTCGATCTTTTCTTGAAAAAGCGTCTTACTCGAATTTTAAGACCATTTATTTTTTGGACCATTGCCTATATTATATTTCATTTCACTTGGGCTGGTAATGAAATTACTACATCGGAGGTAGTACGCAAAACAGTTCATGCGTTTTTCAAAGAGGCTGATTATCATTTTTGGTTCATATACATGATATTAGGTTTATACCTTTTCATGCCTATATTGCGATTGTGGATAGTAAATGCTAAAGAGAGAGACATCCGTTACTTTCTGTTTCTTTGGTTGATCACAACTTTTTATAATGATTACACTAAAGTCTATCTACCGGTAGTGGATTTGATATACTTTAGTAAATATGTTGGCTATTTGGTCTTAGGCTATTATATTCATAAATTTATCAAGCCCAATACGTATACCAATTGGGTAGGAGCCTTGATGCTATTCATCGGCGTGTTGAGCACATACTTGCTCACAGAAATATTTTCATTCAGAGACGGAGAATTGAATACAGTTTTTCTAAATTTAACTTTACTCAACAACGCGCTTAGCAGTTGTGGAGCTTTTCTGTTAGGCATGTATTTCTTAAACAGAAGCCATAAAATTGTTGAAAAGATAGACAAGAATATTTTTGGTATTTATTTCGTGCATGTCATGATTCTGAAGATACTATCAGCGTATTTTTTCATTGATAAATTTGATTACTCTCCTATGATGACCATAGTTTATATATCTGTTTTTACGCTGGTCGTTTTTTTCTTGTCTTTCCTTATAATACACTTATTAAGAAAGGTACCTGTATTAGATAAATGGGTTAATTGATATGTCATACTGTGAAAGTTAATTTTTAAATATTCCTAGTTGTGGTCAATGGTTTACAACGAAATGCTTTGGTGTCCGTAGTGATTCCTATGTATAATTCTGAGCGATTTATCTTACAATGCATTGATTCTGTATTGGCACAGACGTATCAGCATCTTGAGATAATAGTGGTAGATGACGGCTCTCAGGATAATTCTTATGAGCTTGTTAAGGCTTTGCAGCAAGAAAGGATAACATTGATCCAACAAGTAAATGCAGGGGCTGCAAGCGCTAGAAATGCCGGGGTGAAGGTCGCTAAAGGTGATTTTATCCAATTTTTAGATGCAGATGATTTTTTAAGTGCAGATAAAATACAGAACCAAATTCAATTGATAAACCCTGAAAGAACCAATTTAGTGTTTTGTCAACATGCCATATTTCAAGCTAGCACAAATACTGTAATAACTACTGAGCAGAGTATATATAAATCCTTCCCAAGTCCAATAGACTTTTTACAGCAGAGCTGGGAAAAGGGAGAGTTTGTAGCAACACATTCATGGTTGGTGCCAATCAAATTGATTCATGAGGCGGGTGGTTGGAATGAAAATCTTGCAAAGAATGAAGACGGTGAATTTTTTTTCAGGATATTATTGAAGTCTGATGCCGTGCTTTTTGATGCTAAAAGTCTTGCGTATTATAGAAAATATGGAGAAAACTCTCTCAGTCAACGCAAATCTGATGAGTTGAATAATGCAGTATTACATTCTTATGATTTGATTCGGGACAGGATATTGTCTGAAAACCTTACTCAACTTAGAAAACCTTTAGCAGTTATGTATTTGAAATTCCTTTTTCAGATATATCCTCGTGGGCGCGCACTCAAAGCGCCAGTGCTGGAAAGAATCAACAAATTGGGTTTTGAAGAGCAAGAAGTATTGCAGAGTCAAAAATTGCGGAATCTACATGCGCGATATGGATTGGAGCGGGTTTTATGGCTTTCTTACGTGAAAAAACGTGCATTACTCTATACCAAGCGTCTCCTACAAAGGTTCAGAAAACAGTAAACAAACATTAACATTTATTAGCCATACCCTTTTTGAACTACTCAAAATCATCTAAAGCCGGTAATTTTCGTTCTTTATATTTGGGCGGCACCCTTTTCCGGGCGGTGAAGGGCAGAGTGTTGAGATTACGATTTAAGTAAAGAAAA
The DNA here is from genome assembly GCA_030535475.1 of Weeksellaceae bacterium. Lineage (GTDB taxonomy): Bacteria > Bacteroidota > Bacteroidia > Flavobacteriales > Weeksellaceae > JAUNRT01. Next base: position 2,432 of record JAUNRT010000035.1, read on the forward strand.
CCGCGACAATTTCCATTAAAAATTTATTTGTATGCCCAGAAAAGCGTCGGTGTACGGCTATTACTCCGCAGCAGCCCCTGCGCAGTCAGCTGCCAAAGCTCAATTTTCCTGCCGTCAATTGGCTTTGGCGCTTCCTGCAATGCAGGTTCTGCTTTGCGGGGTAGCCACCTTCCACCTGCCGCGGCCAACAGCCATGGCCAGGTAGCTATGATGCAGGTGTTTTTAAAGGTATTTTTAGATTTTCTTGCCGTATTTGGCAGCACTAAAAACCTTTTGATGGATTTGAATAATATTTTTGAGCTTTTTACATAAAATCTGCTTTGGAACTTACACCCAAAATTGTTTTATCACACAGTCCGTAAATGATCGAGTTTGACATCACATCGCAAGATAAGAAAGCTACAATCTAGCATTACGTATCCTAGCTTCCCGTGTCGTAATTCAGGTGTGCATGCCCATGGTATACGTGTTGCCTTCAGCGTAAGCTGAAACGCGGCAGGGACCCGAGCGGTATCCTTGTGCAGACTGTTGCTGTGCAAAACCATTGCTCTCCGGTACCGGGTCACGGCTCATCCGTGAGAGTGTGCCGGAAGCAATAGGTTTTGAAGCAACAGGCAAACAAGATAAAGCGAAGGGGCCCGGTCTATACCTGTGTAGGTCCTCCGGAACAGGTATAGAGCCGCCAAAATAAAAAAAATACACACTGTCTTGCCAACTTCCTGCTATGTATATGACGGAATTTATTTGCATATAGAGGACTGGAATGCGGTTAAAATTTCTAATTTTGTGGAATGAGTGTTGCGAATGCTATTTGGAGAACGCCGCCAGGTGTGCGCTTACCGGATTTCATAATTGGGGGTGCTATGAAGTCTGGTACTTCTACGCTGCATGCGATTTTGGATTCGCATCCGGATGTGCATATTCCTGAGGGTGAGATAGGGTTTTTCAGTCTTGGGGATTGGCAGGAACATGGCGATCAGATACACTATGATGCGGAAAAGGATGAGTGGATCATGCAGGATTGGCTGGGGGATCCGGATCGGATTTGGTCTTGGTATAGAGACATAATGCGCAGTGATAAGCCTGTGGTGGGAGAGGATTCTACTACGTATTTTTCATCACGATTGGCGGCAGAACGCATTGCCATTCAGCGGCATCCGATAAAGATGATTTTTCTGATGCGCAACCCGGTAGATAGGGCTTATTCGCAGTATCATCACTTGTTGCGCTCCGGTAGAACGCAATTTACTTTTGAGTCTGCTTTGCAGTATGCGCCTAAGGATGTGCTACATAGGGGCGACTATGTGAAGTATTTGGAGACCTATTATGAGCTGATGGATGAGCGTAGAATAAAGGTGATATTGTTTGAGGATTTTGTGCGGGATACTCGGAGTGTGATGCAAGAGCTGTGTGATTTTATAGGTTTAGATTTTGGTAAGTTTACTGATGATGCCTTTGACACGCATGCCAATAGTGGCAAATATCCGAAATATGTACAGCTCCAAATTTTGAAAAACCGATGGCTGAGACAATTGGGTAACATACAACATAGTAGTTTGCCATTTGACATGAATAATAGATTTGCGGACCAGAAGACTTATGTGCGCTATCTGCACTATATGCATAGGTTGATAAACCCTCTTTCTAAGAAGAAGGTACCGCCGATGAAGCAATCTACACGTGATTTTCTAGAAAAGTATTATAGACAAAATCTCCAAGGAATTGATGAACTCACCGGAAAACCTTGTATGCAAACTTGGTTTGGTGTAAAATCTACCGAAGTTTAGGTATTGAGCCCAATGCCTATGTGTTCTATTCCGTATTGTTGCAAGTAGTTACTTTCATAGATATTTCTACCATCAAAAATTATGGAATGCTGCATGAGTGACGCCGCTCGCTCCCAGTCTGGAAATCTGAACTCATTCCACTCTGTGACCAATATTCCCGCACTGGTGTTGTGAAGACAAGAATACAAATCATGTGACCAATGTACACTGTCACCAAGTATTTCTTTGGCGTTGTCCATAGCTACCGGGTCAAATACTTTTATGGTAAAATCATTGGCCAAGAGTTGCTCTATAATTTTCAGTGATGGCGCCTCACGCATATCATCTGTATTGGGCTTGAAAGACAGACCAAGAATACCTACTTTTTTAGGAATATTGTGTTCAGCAAAGTATTGAAGTATTTTGTTGCTGAAGAATGTGGTTTGTTCTTCATTTACCTGGTTTACTGCTTCCAAAAGAGGGAAGTCTAAAAGGTGCTCTTGTGCGGTCTTGATAAGTGCGCGTACATCTTTTGGGAAACATGAGCCACCATAGCCTACTCCTGCATAGAGGAATTTTTTTCCAATTCGCGGATCTGCACCTATTCCTTGGCGTATCTGCTGTATGTCTGCTCCGGTTTTTTCACAGAGTTGTGCCAGGCTATTCATGAAGCTGATGCGTGTGGCAAGCATAGCGTTTGCAGCATACTTCGTGAGCTCTGCAGAGGCTATATCCATATAGATGATTCTATAACCATTGAGTTGAAAAGGTTTGTAGATATTTTCAAGAATGGATTTGGCTCTAGGGCTTTGTGTGCCAATGATGATGCGGTCTGGACTGAGGAAATCTTCTATGGCTGCGCCTTCTTTCAGAAACTCAGGATTGGATGCTACATCAAACTCTATGTTTTCTGAGCGTTGCTCTATTTTCTTACGAATATTTGCACTGATGCGCTCTGAAGTGCCTACAGGTACTGTACTTTTGGTAACTACTACTGTATATGACTTGATGTAAGTGCCAATTTCTTCTGCAACACTATCTACATATTGCATATCTGCATTGCCTTGTGCATCCGGTGGCGTCCCTACCGCTATGAATATGGCATCCGCACCATCTATATGCTCTTTCATTGACGTTTCAAAAACCAACCTGCCGGCAAGTCTGTTTTTACGCACAATGGTTTGTAGTCCAGGCTCATAAATAGGTATGATATCCTGTTGCAGATTTTCTACCTTTTGCTTATTGCTATCTATGCATACCACTTTCATACCCACGTCTGCTAAGCATGCTCCTGTAACCAAGCCTACGTAGCCCGTGCCTATAACCAATATCTTCATAAACTATAATTCATAGGCTAAGGTATTCATATTTTTTTTCATGAAGATGTGCGTAGTTTTTTGCTGATGTCATACAAGACTATGCCCGCGCACACGCTCACATTCAGCGAGTGTTTGGTGCCATACTGGGCAATCTCTATCACATGATCACAATTTTGAATCAATCGCTCGCTGACACCATCAACTTCATTTCCCAAAATTATTGCAATTCCTTTATTATCTTGTAATTTGAAATTTGTGTTTTGCAATTCTACACTTGCATCAGTCTGCTCCATAGCTGCAAGTAAGTAATTATTTTTCAAGTTTTGCAGCAGCTGCAGTGCATCTTCACAATACTCCCATTCTACACTTTCTGTAGCACCAAGCGCAGTTTTTCTGATTTCTTTGTGGGGCGGTGTGGGAGTGATACCGCAGAGATATATCTTTTCTATGGCAAAAGCATCTGCCGTGCGAAAAACGGAGCCCACGTTGTGCATACTTCGTATATTGTCCAAAATCAGCACCACCGGAAGTTTTTCAGTTTCTTTAAATTCTTCCACGCTTAGCCGGTTGAGCTCTTCGAGTTTCAGTTTTTTCATATTGCAAAAATAAAAAAGGCACTCAAATGAGCGCCTTGAATCTTATATAGAATGTGACTTCTATTTATTGTCTCAAATATCTTTCGTAAGAGTTGATACCTGTTTGGTGAGCCAATTGTACAAATCTTCTCATTTCTACATTGTTGTTGTGGAAAGTGATCACATAAGAGTACAATGGACGGTTTTCATTTGTGATAGTAGTACCTACTGGGTATATCAAGTAATTGTTGCTACCTAGATACTCCCATCTACCATTGGTAGTAGATACTTCTTGGCAGTTGTTGAAATCTGTTCCAGAGAAGGAAGTTATAGTAAGAGTACCATTGCTGCTAAAAGCTAATCTTTCTTTGTCGATACAGTCTTCGATATCAGTGGTGCTACCCGTTTGTACGTCAGCCACTTTATTCCAAGTGCCAATTAGGTTTTCATAAGCATTGTCAGAGGATGAATCATCACTTGAACAACTAGTCACTACAAAAGCCATCATTACTACAGCCAAAAGCGACAAAAGAATTTTCTTCATAATTTTGAATTTTTCGTATTACAGATTAACGCAAAAATAGGAATTATATTTTAGGCAGTTAGCAAAATTGCAATTAATTTTACCGCATGAGCAAAAAATCTATCAAGGAAACCCCATTGATGAAACAGTACAACAGCATCAAAGCCAAGTATCCGGATGCGCTTTTGCTGTTCAGAGTTGGAGATTTTTATGAAACCTTTGGAAGCGACGCAGTCAAGGCCTCAAAAATCCTCGATATTGTGCTCACACGTCGTGCCAACGGCAAAGATGCGTATATAGAATTGGCCGGATTTCCTCATCATTCACTAGATAATTATTTACCAAAACTCGTGCGTGCCGGCTTGCGCGTAGCTATTTGCGATCAATTAGAAGACGCTTCGCAGACCAAATCTATAGTGAAGAGAGGTGTTACAGAACTGGTAACACCCGGGGTTGCTATAGGTGAGGAAATCATAGGTTCAGCCAGAAACAACTTCCTTTTGGCAGTTCATCAAGACAAAGAGCAGTACGGCATAGCCTTACTAGACATCTCAACTGGAGAATTCCTAGTGCAACAAACAGACATCAAAGGTGCACGACAAACGGTACAGAGCTATGCACCCAAAGAAGTATTGGTACAGAAAAGGCGGCATTATGACTTTATAGACCCACAAATAGCCAAATTTCAGCTAGATGATTGGGCATTCAGTGAAGGATTTGGGCATGAAAAGCTCATACAGCATTTCCAGACACACTCACTCAAAGGTTTTGGACTAGACAAGCTACCACTCGCACAAATAGCTGCTGGAGCCATCTTCGCATATCTTGATGAGACGCACCATACAGACCTCAGGCATATCACCACAATCAAAAAGCTGGAGAATGATGACTATATATGGTTAGACGCCTTCACAATACGCAACTTAGAGCTGTTTCAAACAGCTTATAGAGATGGCGTGAGCCTGTTCCAGATCATGGATCACACCGTTACACCCATGGGGCATAGGCTACTCAGACGCTGGATGTCAATGCCATTGAGTCACCTCTCATCCATTATCAAAAGACAAAACTCCGTAGAGTTTTTCTTGCAAAGAGAAGAATTACGTAGCAGTTTGCAGAGCAGATTGGCAGAAATGGCAGATATAGAGAGAATCTGCGGGCGCATTGCTACCGGCAAAATCACCCCAAGACAGCTAGTTACCCTCGCAACATCTTTAGTACAGCTCAAAGAAATCATCAACCTCATTGCAGAATTTGTTTATCACAAAGAGCCCATCATACCGCTAAAATTCAATGAGTTATCAGATCTGCGGGAACTATTGGAGAGTAAGTTGCAAGCAGACCCGCCACATTTCATCAACAAAGGCAACGTCATCGCCGTCGGCTACTCAGAAGAGCTGGACAAGCTCAGACAAATTCGCAAAGGAGGCAAAAAATATCTAGAAGAGATGAGAGAGCGGGAGAGCACCCAGAGCGGCATTCCATCCCTCAAGATAGACTTCAACAACGTTTTTGGGTACTATATAGAAGTGCGCAACACCCACAAAGACAAAGTGCCGGAAGATTGGCAGCGCAAGCAAACCTTGGTAAACTCAGAGCGCTACATCACCCCAGAGCTCAAAGAATATGAAGAGCAAATCTTGGGAGCAGAAGACAAAATCTTGCAGCTTGAGACCCAGCTCTTTGAAGAACTTTTGCAGCAAATTACACCCTATATCACCCAACTCCAAGACAACGCCCACACCATAGCCATGCTAGATTGCCTGGTGAGCTTTGCAGAATTAGCGCAGCGCAACGGCTATGTGAAGCCACAAGTAGATGATGAAAAACACATTCAAATCATCAACGGCCGCCACCCCGTCATAGAGCAGCAATTACCACCAGAAACACCCTTCATACCCAATTCACTTTCTCTGGACGACCAGCAGCAGCAAATCCTCATGATCACCGGGCCCAACATGTCCGGTAAATCTGCCTTATTGCGCCAGACAGCTCTCATAGTCCTACTTGCGCACATGGGCAGTTTTGTGCCGGCACAATCCGCTAAAATAGGCCTTGTAGACAAAATTTTTACACGAGTTGGCGCCTCAGACAACATCTCTCAAGGAGAGAGCACCTTTATGGTAGAGATGAACGAAACCGCACAAATCGTCAATTCACTCACCCAACGCAGCCTCATCATCTTAGATGAGATTGGCCGCGGCACCAGCACCTATGATGGCATATCCATAGCCTGGGCGCTTGCACAGCACCTCCATGAGCATCCATTTCGTCCAAAAACGCTCTTTGCTACGCACTACCATGAGCTCAATGAAATGGCAGAGCACTTCCCGCGCATCAAAAACTACCACATATCTATCCAAGAATCAAAAGGTAACATACTCTTTCTCAGAAAATTAGAGCCGGGAGGCAGTGAGCACAGCTTTGGGATACACGTAGCCAAAATCGCAGGAATGCCCCATCCCATAATTCAGCGTGCAACAGAGCTGCTCAGCCAGCTTGAAAACAACAATATAGACAAGTCTAACCCCAAGAAAAACAGTGGGTTAGCTGCCAATCCTGTACAGTTGAGCTTCTTCCAATTAGATGATCCTTTGCTGGAGTCTGTACGAGACAAAATCCTGCATACAGACATCAACATCCTCACACCCGTGGAGGCCTTGATGCTATTGAATGAAATTCAGAAAATGCTGTCTAACAAGTAGTTGTGCATTTTTTTTATTTGGGCGGCTGCAGCATATTTGCGGCTGCGCCACAAATCACCTGCACCGGTGTCCGGCAACAAGTCCGCAGTGGCAGTGTGGCAGTCAGGCGGCAAAAAAGTTTTTCCGCTTGGGCTACAAACCTTTTTTGCCGGCTTCCTGCAGCACACCGCCCCTTTACGGGCTATTATGCCTACCACCTGCCGCAGTGCTCCGCACTTGCGTAAATGTGTAAATTCTTGTGAATTTTTTTCTCAGTCAAAGGATTTTCTAAGATAAAATTTGTTGTGAATCATTTGCACCACTAGACACCTAAAACTTTGATATTCATAGCTTTTGGAATAGATAAAAGCCGACACGAAAGAGGTTTTTTATGCACAGAAATGTGGCAAAATTAGAGTGAAAGATGAGAAATGGTATGCATATGTGAAGAATATTGGAGTAGCTTTTTACGAACAAAATACGCAAATCAGTATGAGAAAGCGCAGAAATTTTGAACAAAAAACATGGGAGCGAAGCCCGCGGCAGGTGGTAGGCGAAAAGCGCGCAAAGGATTTTGGCTAAAGCAAAATGTGAGCTGGACGGGATTGAGAGACTAAGGAAAAACCGTCCAGCCACAATTTTGCAGCCAAAAGACTGCGTACTTGTAGCCGAACACCGTTTGCCGCCCAAATAATAATAATTCCATGCATTAAGGCATTCATTTACACTGTATTAAAGTGAAATTCCTTGAAAATTCCATTGTAATTAGCCAGATATTAACTCCTTGAATAGTGATTACGGCTTGTGCGCAGCTTGGTTGAGAAATTGCTTGAGTTCTGTGGTAAAACGCTCTGCACCAGGTTGATTGAGGTGATCTGCATCTATGAACATGGAGTCTGGATAATCTATCTGTGATTGGTCAAAGATCAATACCTTGTTTTCATATTTCTGTACCAATTCTTGATATTTCTGCAGTAAAGGGGTTGGCGTCATGGCGCGATACTTGGCATACACGGGCGGGTTCACCAACACCACGGGCACGCCTTGCCGCTGGTGCATGCGGATGATAGAGTCCAGATAATCTATGGATATTTGGGAGTGGCCCAACTGCCGTCCATCTCGGTAGAAGTGGCGATGTGCAGATTCTTCCCAATTGGACACGTCTTGCCGTGGGCTGTTTTCATACTCTACCATGTAATTGAAATGATGGCTTCGCGGCATATAAGCCGTTTGTTTGAACCAGACTTGGGCAATTGTTTTGTAGTCAACATCAATTTTTTTGGAGTAATCTAGCAATTGCATAAATGGATAATAGCGCCTGGCCATTTCATGGTTCCATTGAGGGTCTGATAACTTATAGTCATTGAATTCGGAAATTCCTGCCGTGCTGAAGGAGAGAATGAGCGTGTCCGGTGTCCAAGAATTGTAAATTTTCTGTAATTTGTGGTATGTAATGTAGTATGGCTCTGCGGTTTGCGATATATTTCTGCCACTGCCCAAAATGCTTGGATCAACACTCCTTTGGCTTCTTGAATCTCCTGCAATCAGGTAAGTGGTTTTGGCAATAGGCATCGGCTTAGAACGGTATAAGTATGCGTTAATGAGCATATTGCCACCAAAGAAGAGGATGCCCAATAGAAGGAAAAAACCACAACGCAGCAGAAATTTTTTCATAATCTAGAATTGAAAATATATAAATTCCTGTTCCTTACCACCAAACCAAATAATGCTTGCAATGATGGCGTAATATAAGGCATAACGCATGGGTTTTGCCCAATTTTGCCCAATTTTTTCTAAACCATGCTCGGTTTCACGGCCATACCACTCTACGAAAAACAACACCACTACAAATAGGGATACTAGTATTACATCTTTCACACTTGAAATGCTTGGACGATGCAATGCAGACCAGCTAACCATACCATCAAAATACTGCGCCGCATGCAGCATATTTTCCGCTCTGAAAAGCACAAAAGATAAGACTACCAGTAGAAAGGTAATACTCATCTGCATGACCTCTCGCGCATTGGGTAAAAGCCTGTTCTGCGCTACGGTGGCAAAATCTTTTCTTGTCTTGCCGAGCACCAGCAAAGCCAGCATATAAACCCCATGCAGAAATCCAAAGGATATATATGTCCAGTTGTCTCCATGCCACAAGCCACTTACTACAAATACTATCATCACATTGCGCATAGTGGTCAATTTCCCTGATCTGCTACCACCTAAGGGTATAAAAACATAGTCACGAAACCATGTCATGAGAGAAATGTGCCATCTACGCCAAAACTCTGCAATGTCTCTGGAGAAAAATGGAAATGCAAAGTTTTGCATGAGCCTTATCCCAAATAGTTTAGCGGTGCCGATGGCAATGTCTGAGTAACCAGAAAAATCACCATAAATCTGAATGGTAAAAAACACAACTCCTAGCCAAAGTGCGCTACCATTCATTTCGCCGGAGTTATTGAAAATTTCATTTGCGATCTCTGCGCAATTGTCTGCAATGACAATTTTTTTGAACAATCCCCATAATATTTGCCGTAACCCGTCAACTGCGTGGTAGTATTCAAACTTTCTCCTGTTGAGCAACTGCGGTAGTAGGTGAGAAGCTCTCTCTATAGGACCGGCAACCAACTGCGGAAAAAAGCTTACAAAAGCGGCAAAACCTATGAAATCTTTTGTTGGTTCCAGCTTTTTTCTATAGATATCTATGGTGTAGCTCATAGTCTGGAAAGTGTAAAAACTTATCCCAACCGGTAGGATAATGTTTAAGGAGCTCATACCAATAGGCTGACCAAAAAACCGAAATACATCTACGAGGTTTTCTATGAAGAAATTATAGTACTTGAAAAAGCCTAAAATCCCTAAATTTATCAAAATACTTGCCCAGAGAAATACTTTTCTCATTCTAAGGTCAGCGGTCTTGTGCAATAGTAAACCTATGCTGTAATCTACAATAGTGCTCAGAAATATCAATCCCAAAAATCGCCAGTCCCACCAGCCATAGAATATATAACTGGCTACTAAAATGAGTAGATTTTGCGCTCTGAGATTGTTTTTGGTGACAAACCAGTATAGTAGAAATACTATAGGTAGAAAAATAGCAAAATCTATAGAGTTGAACAGCATGACCTAACAGCAAAAATATGTCATCATTGAAAGCCTCATCACTACAAATTTCAATCAGCTATATTACAAAATAATTATCTTATCGATGAGTTTAGCCACTGATAGTAGATTGCAATAAAAGAGTAATATTTGAATGAGTTTGGTCTAGGCTTATGAAAGTTGTTGTCTGGAATTTTGCGGTGTTGTGTGATTTTTTGCTCGTTTATACTACGGAAAATGTATTTTCGAAGGATGGGCTAAATTTAATTGTTTCCGATAGCTATCGGTACAAATTCGACCAAACGGAGCAGTTGCTTTTTGGCAGCGCCGAACCCCTTCGTTAGGTTTCATATTGTCTAAATTAAATAAAAAACAAAATGAAAAGCAGCTGTGGCTAAAGGAAACGAGTGGTGTTTTATATATTGGCTACGCCAAACCACTTCGATAGGTTTCAAACCAGCCTTTTGCAAAAACTATGTTGAACAAAATCTTCGATAGCTTTTCACATTTGTGAATCAAAGTTTCATGCAAAAGAATAAACATGACTAGGAATAAGGGCTAAGAAAAATCATTAAAGACTTCGCAAACACAACTTTATGCTTATGAAAATATTTGAATTCTTTTTTTTAAATCCTCTACCTTCGTTAAATCACTATTATTTTCATCTTCTAATGCTTGGTCAATTTCTTCGTTAAATTTTTCCAATGTCATAGGTTTTAGGTTGTCTTCGAAAACTTCTGATTTAGTTTTATAAAAGAAATTTTCAACAGCATTAAGAATGTCTTCATTGTCAATTCTTAAATACTCCTGGATAAACGATATTTTTCTTGCCTCAATATTCATATTCTAAATATTTATTCTATTCAAATATAGGATTTTTTATACAGTGCGCTCACATCTGCTTGTAGGTAACACTATTTTAAAATTTTTGAATGCTTGCAATAGTACAATTGTCATAAGATTGAAAGCTTTAGAAACTCGATTCAGCTTTGGAAATTGGCAATTCACCACTATATTTGTAGAAAACACAACTTATGCAATTAATAGATGGCAATAAAATTTCTAAGGAAATTCGAGATGAGATTCAAGTTGAAGTAAAGAAATGGACAGATAAAGGAGAGAGAAAACCTCATTTGGCAGCGGTGTTAGTAGGAGATAACCCAGCTAGCCAAAGCTATGTGAAGAATAAAATTAAGGATTGTAAATCTGTGGGGTTTGAGTCTAGTCTTCACAAGCTTGACGAAAATGTAACAGAAGAAGAACTTTTAGCTCTCGTAGAAAAACTCAACAATCAAGAAGGTCTTGACGGATACATAGTCCAGTTGCCATTGCCCAAGCATTTAGACGAAGAGAAAATCACCCTTGCCATCAACCCTGAAAAAGACGCAGATGGTTTCCATCCCACAAATATTGGCAAAATGGTGCTAGATATGCCTACATTTTTGCCTGCAACGCCTTATGGGATTATGGAATTGCTGGATAGGAGCAACATCCCTACAGAAGGTAAACACTGTGTAGTAATAGGTCGAAGCAATATTGTTGGAAGACCAATGAGCGTGCTGATGAGCAGAAAATCAAATCCGGGAAATGCCACTGTGACCTTGTGCCACAGCCGAACTCCAAATATAGAAGAGTTTACGCGAAAAGCAGATATAGTAATTGTAGCTTTAGGTAAGCCTTATTACTTGAAAAAAGATATGATACAAGAAGGAACTACTGTGATAGATGTGGGCATCAATCGTGTAAGGGACTCAGATACCGGTAAAAATAAATTGGTAGGTGATGTAGATTTTGATGAAGTAAAGGATAGAGCTGATCACATCACTCCTGTACCTGGTGGTGTAGGACCAATGACCAGAGCCATGCTTCTGAAAAATACTTTGCTGGCATACGAAAGAAATATATCATCAGAAAAGAACTGATTGCAAATAATCGTAGATTTCGAGATTCCTTTCTTAATGTAGTTTTGTCAATTTTTTAACTAGGCCTTACAATCCTACTATGCATATCTTGTTTACTTTTGCAAGATTGAAGTAATTTGAGAATGAAAGAGTATTCCCTCCTAAAATTTCTTGTGCATAATTTTGGAATCTTACTTATTACGAGCATTATCATTGCTTGTAATAAGAATGATGCTCCGGCCTCCAGCGGACCTCGAGAGGTGGTAACCGTAGTAGCGGAAAACCGTGACTTAGAAGCCTATAGAAGTTTTCCGGCAAGTCTGGAAGGTAGAGTATCAAATGAGGTACGTGCCAAAATTCAAGGATATATCACAGAAGTACTTGTAGATGAAGGACAAGTAGTGCACCAAGGTCAACCGCTTTTTAGACTGGAAACCAATATACTGGACGAAAGCGCCTCTGCTGCTCGAGCGGGTGTTGGTGCTGCGCAATCCGGAGTGTCTGCTGCGGAAGCCAATGTGTCCGCAGCAAGAGCTGCCGTGAATGCAGCGCAAGTAGAAGTAGATAAATTGAGGCCGCTGGTAGAGAGAAACATTATTAGCAACGTGCAATTAGAAACGGCAATGGCCAATCATGCACAGGCACAGGCACAACTCTCGCAAGCATTAGCCGCAAGGCAGCAAGCACAAGCAGGTGTGTCACAAGCACGGGCTAATTTGCAAGGAGTTCAAGAAAATATAAATTTTGCCGTAATCAGAGCACCAATCTCCGGCATTGTTGGACGCATAAATTTGCGTACGGGTAGTCTTGTAGGTCCCGGTGATCAAACACCTATAACATCCGTTTCGGATACCAAAGAAATATTTGCTTATTTTTCAATGAATGAGAGAGAATATTTTGATTTTCTGGAAGATACAGAGGGTGAATCACTCAGTCAAAAGCTCAATCACCTTTCAGAGGTGCAGCTTGTGCTAGCGAATGGCGCCGTATATCCACATGAAGGAACCATCGAAGCAGTTACGGGACAAATAAACCCACAAACAGGAACTATACAATTCCGTGTGAGAATCCCAAATCCACAAAGCTTTTTGAGTCATGGCAATACCGGCACAATCAGAATTCCTGTACCACATCCTAGTTCACTTATAGTACCTGAAAGCGCAACGTATGAGCAGCAGGGAATGGTGTATGTGTACAAAGTAGTGCAAGACACAGCAAGAAATCAAGTAATTCAAGTAGTAGATAGAGTAGATAATATGGTAATTGTTTCTTCCGGAATTAGTAGAGGTGACACAGTTGTGGCACAAGGTGTGGCGGCAATTCGTCCAGGCACTGCGGTGAAAAAAGTACACAAATCTACTGATGAAATTTTGAAACAATTACAGCCAGTATTCACCGATTGATACCGCTAAGTTGTTTCTACCCAAAATATGATTAGAAGATTCATAGACAGACCAGTCCTATCCACAGTCATTTCCATATTGATTGTGATTCTTGGTATCTTGGGGATGCGCGCACTTCCCGTAACCCAATATCCGGATATTGCCCCGCCAACTGTGAGTATTAATGCCAATTATCCGGGTGCTAATGCACAAACGGTGCTCAACTCTGTAGTAATACCCATTGAAGAGCAAGTGAATGGCGTTGAAGGCATGGATTATATCACGTCAAATGCGCGCAACAACGGTACAGCAAACATTCAAATATTTTTCAATCAAAACATAGACCCGGACATTGCAGCGGTAAATGTGCAGAATGCCGTGCAACGTGCTATGCCCTTATTGCCATCAGAGGTCACACGATCGGGAGTTACCACCAACAAGCAGAATACGAGTGCACTTATGTTTTTGTCCTTCTATTCAGATTCTGAAGATTTGGACGAAGTGTGGTTACAAAACTATATGAACATCAACATAGTGCCGGCGCTCAAACGTGTTTATGGGGTAGGGGATGCAACTGTTTTTGGCGGGAAAGACTATGCCATGCGCATATGGCTAGACCCTGTGCAAATGGCAAATTACGGTTTGGAACCTGCTGATGTGGGTGCTGCTATCAATGCACAGTCACAAGAAGCCGCCGCAGGTCAGTTTGGTGAGAATGTAGGAGCTTCGTTTCAATATGTTATAAGATATCGTGGTAAATTTAATGAAGTCGAGGAATATGAAAATATAATCCTAAAAGGCGTTGGCAACAATCAGTTTTTGCGCTTGAAAGATGTTGCCAGCATTTCGTTGGATGCACTTTCATATACCGGAATTGGTGAGAACAACGGTAGAAGATCCATAAGTATGGGTATTTTCCAAACCCCGGGATCCAACGCTCAAGTAATCATTCAAGACGTTAAAAAAGTATTAGAAGAATTTGAGCAAACCATGCCGGAAGGTATTGGCTACACAATAAATTTTGACACCAATGACTTTTTGGAGGCTTCGATCAACAATGTTATTACAACCTTATTAGAAGCATTTGTTTTGGTGTTTTTAGTAGTTTTCTTGTTTTTGCAAGATTTCCGATCTACACTAATTCCGGCTATAGCTGTTCCGGTATCGATTATTGGAACATTTTTCTTCCTGAATTTATTAGGATACTCTATCAATCTCCTTACACTATTTGCTTTGGTATTAGCTATTGGTATTGTGGTAGACGATGCTATAGTAGTAGTAGAGGCTGTTCATGCCAAGATAGAGGAAGGGATTTCTGACAGTAAGCAAGCCACCATCAAAGCAATGGATGAAATCACAGTGGCTATAATTTCCATCACATTGGTAATGGCTGCTGTTTTTGTACCGGTTACTTTTCTCACCGGACCTACGGGTGTATTCTTCCAGCAATTTGGTGTCACACTTTCCATTGCGATAATCATCTCTGCAATTAACGCTTTGACTTTGAGTCCAGTGCTAAGTGCTATATTCTTACGCTCACATAACAAGCATAATAAAGAGTATAGAAAGATGAACATTTTGCAGAAGTTTTTTTACAAATTCAATGCAGGATTTCAAGCCACAACGAAGCGATATAAACTTGTACTGGTTTATCTCTTACGCCACAAATGGATTACGGCCATCATTTTTGCTGCAGGAATAGCAATCTTCTGGTTCAGTAATGAAAATATGTCAACTGGATTCATACCCAGAGAGGATAGAGGAATAATTTTTACAGATGTACAACTTCCTCCGGGTGCGAGCATGGAAAGAACATATGCAGTTCTCCGAGGACTGTCAGAGCAAGCTAGAACCATCCCTGGCGTGCAGAATGTTACCTTCACGGCTAGCCGAGGATTCATGTCAGGTCAAGGTCCCAATGTGGGACAGGCATTTGTACGGATGAAACCATTCAAAGAACGATATGCAGAGGATAACCAAGACGATCAATCGATTATCCGACAACTATTTGGATTAACTTCACAATTTCCGGATGCTAAAATTGTGTTTTTCTCTCCTCCGAGTGTACGTGGATTTGGATCGAGTGATGGTTTTTCAGCTGTTTTGTTAGATAGAGCGGGCAACGAATTACAACAAACAGATCAGGTAGCGCAACAGTTTGTAGGAGAACTGACCCAACGCCCTGAAATTCAATTTGCGTCAACATCTTTCAACACCGGCTACCCTCAGTATGCAATGCAGATAGATGTAGCTAGAGCACAAGAGGTTGGTGTTTCAGTAAACACAATATTGGCAGCGATGCAAGGCTATATTGGTGGTATTTATTCTTCAGACTTTACGAAATATGGCAAGCAATATCGTGTAATGATACAGGCTTTGCCAGAAGATCGCCAGTCCACTGAAGACTTGAATAAATTTATGGTGCGTACTTCCTCCGGGCAAATGACGCCAATTTCACAATTTATACAAATGGAGCGCACATATGGCCCACAAGCTATTGAAAGATACAATCTTTTCACAGCGGTGAATCTCACAGGGAGCTCAAATCCGGGCTATTCTTCTGGTGATGCCATTGGTGCGCTACAAGAAGTAGCCTCACAAGTGTTGCCGGGAGATTATTCGGTAGAACTTACGGGTCTTTCCAAAGAAGAGCAAAAAGCGGGAGCGCAAACAATGTTCATTTTCTTGCTGAGCTTTTTGTTTGTTTACTTTTTCCTTGCGGCACAGTTTGAGAGTTATTTTCTGCCATTGGCTGTATTGTTGTCCTTGCCTTTGGGTGTGATTGGAGCATTCTTTGGGCAGTGGATTTTTGGTTTAGAAAACAACATCTATTTTCAAATAGCCATCATCATGTTGATAGGATTGCTAGCAAAAAACGCAATACTCATTGTGGAGTTTTCAGTGCAACGCCGCCAGCGAGGTGAATCATTGACTGCATCTGCCATCCATGGTGCGAAGGCAAGATTAAGACCTATACTTATGACTTCGTTTGCATTCATTTTTGGAATGCTGCCTTTGGTTTTTTCTTCTGGTATCGGAATGGTAGGCAATAGAAGTATAGGTACAGGAGCTGCCTTTGGACTGCTTTTAGGTACAATATTCGGAGTTTTAGTGATACCCGTATTATATGTCATATTTCAGCACCTACATGAGCGAGTTAGAAATTACACTACACCCGCAAAAGCAGAAACCGATGTGTAAATATGCATGAAGCCAATGAATAGAATTTTCAATAATAAAATACAATTTCAGCGTTCATTTCTTTTTCGGATATGTGGTGTTATTCTATTTTCCGTTTTGTTTTCGCTAAACTCATGTGCCGTGCGAGAACCATACAGCACACCTCCTAATATAGTAGATGAAAACCTTTTTCGTACGCCACAATTACCAGAAGACAGCTTGGGTATGGCGCATATTTCTTACACTGAAATTTTCAATGACAGCATACTTCTGCAACATATTTCGAATGCGTTAGCTCAAAATTTGGATGTGCGCATTGCCGGTCAAAACATTTTGGTAGCAGAGGCTTACCTCAAGCAGGCCAGAGCGGCATATCAACCTACTCTAAACCTTGCTACCAACTATACCTTTGTGACTCAGTCACTCAATACTCAGTTTGGTAGAATCATTGGAGAAAGAAGATATATACATCAATTTGACATTACCTCACAAATTTCTTGGGAAGCAGATATTTGGGGTAAACTGAAAGCACAAGAACAGGCTCAGCTCGCTCAATTCTTGTCTACTTTTGCGGGTCACCAAACCGTAAAAGCCGATTTAGTGACATCACTTGCTAGTCTGTACTTTCAACTGCTGGCGCTTGATGAGCAAAAGCGCATCCTTGAGGAAACTATAGACATTCGAACGCAAAATGTTGAAACCACTCAATTGCTCAAAGATGCAGGAATACTTACTGAAGTAGCTGTACAGCAAAGCGATGCTTTGGTGTATAATGCAAAGGCAATGTTAGTGGAAGTGGAGGGTAGAATATTCACTCTGGAAAATGCTTTTTGTGTACTATTGGCGATACCGTCGCAGCCTGTGTCACGCACTACTCTCAATGAGCAAACCGTCAACATTTCTTTGGAAACCGGTTATCCGCTCGAGTTGCTCTCAAATCGGCCAGACATCATACAAGCTGAGAATGAGTTGAGACAAGCTTACGCCCTTACCACAGTAGCCAGAGCCAATTTTTATCCGATGTTTCGAATTAATGGAACGATTGCTTTGCAGAGTATTGAATTGGACGACTTATTGAGTATAAATTCATTTTTTGCCAATGTAGCTTCAGGATTTCTGCAGCCTATTTTGGCGCGTCGCCAAATACGTTCGGAATATGAAGCCAGCCTAGCAAGGCAGGAAATGGCGCTATTAAACTTCAGGAAAAGTATACTCAATGCAGGCCGTGAAGTCTCTGATGCAATGAAGATTTATCAATTACAAGACGAATTTATTGCCCTAAAATTACAAGAGCTTGAAGCCTATGAAAGATCTGTAGAGTACTCGCAAGAATTGCTCAATTATGGTATGGCTAATTATCTAGAAGTACTCAATGCCAATGTGAGCATGCTTAGTGCAGAACTAAGCGTTTCCAATGCACGCTTAGCCAGGTTGCAAGCTGCTGTAGATCTCTACAGAGCACTCGGTGGTGGGTGGAGATAGCATTTGTTAAGTTTATCAAACACGAACATTGCTATAACCAATATCACCCAGTATCATTTACTACTGAAATCGTAACTTTGCCGCATGAGCACAGTCAATCCGCAACAGCAAACGGCCTTGCAAGAAGGTCAGATGTTACCCGTCATGGAGCACTTCTATACACTTCAAGGAGAAGGCGCACATACGGGCTTGGCTTCTTATTTCATACGCATTGGAGGCTGTGATGTAGGTTGTCACTGGTGTGACGTTAAAGAAAGCTGGGATGCAACACGCCATCCTCTCACCGCCATTCACGATTTAGCTCAAACAGCTGCAAAGTATTGTAAGACTATCGTGCTCACAGGAGGCGAACCCACTATGTGGAATTTGGAACCTCTCACAAAGCAATTACATGACCTTGGTTGTAAAATCCATATAGAAACCTCTGGCGCATATCCGCTCACCGGACATATAGACTGGATTTGTGTGTCCCCGAAAAAAACCGCTTTGCCTAGACCGGACATATTGCAGAAAGCAAATGAGCTTAAATGCATCATATACAATCGTCATGATTTCCAGTTTGCAGAGCAATATGCAGCGCAGGTGTCACCATCATGTGAGCTATATCTACAGCCGGAGTGGAGCAAAAGTCAGCAAATCACACCTGAAATTATTGAGTATATTTTGAAAAATCCCAAATGGAAAATATCTCTGCAAACACATAAATTCCTGAATATCCCCTAACCCTGGAAATTTTCACAACCCAATGGTTCTGGTTAATGACAGAATAAAGCATTCAGTGAGAAGTTGAAATTATTTATCTAAAATTTAGATCACAAGCCGAACTTACCTCAATCGATGGTCCGGAAGAGGTACATAGTCTTCCTCATCTCCGGGTACCTTTGGAAAGGCTTCGTAATTTTGCTCCTTCCAATCTTTTTTTGCCTGTTCAATCGCTGTTCTGTCTGAGTGCACAAAATTCCAAAAAATAATTCTTTCCTCAGTAAAGGGTTCGCCGCCAAATAAATAAAGTGTTGTTTCACCAACTGTCTCAAACGCACACAATTGTGCATTTTTGGCCACTAAGAGTTGCTCTGTGCCATATTCATTTCCTTCAATACGCACCTTGCCATGCATCACGTACATGCCCACCTCACCAAACAATCTGCTACCAATATCAACCACGCAATTTTCACAGGTTTTTATTTCCACAAAATACATGGGACTATGCACTGGTACAGGAGAAACTTTATCACCTAATTTTCCTGCTATTAATTTGATTTCCATTCCGTTTTCTTCCCAATTTGGTATTTCTTCCGCAGGGATGTGATAAAAAGATGGCTCTGAAGACTCGAGCTCTTTTGGTAAGCCAATCCAAATTTGGAAACCGTGTAAAAATTTATCTTTTTTGCGCAAATATTCAGGTGTACGCTCAGAATGTACTACTCCTTTGCCTGAAGTCATCCAGTTGACCTCACCCGGTTTTATTTCTAAAGCATTGCCCAAGCTGTCACGATGGAAAATGGCTCCATCTATGAGGTATGTAAGCGTACTCAATCCGATGTGTGGGTGTGGTGGCACATCCAAATTTTCATACCCTGCCAGACAAACAGGTCTTATGTGATCTATAAATACAAATGGCCCAACGGCTCTTTTCTGTCGAAAAGGAAGCAGCCTGCCAACCATAAAGTTGCCAATGTCTGCTGCACGTTCTTCTAATATCATTCCTATGTTAGACTGCATGGATCTTTAATTTTCTAGGTTTAAAAACTTGATTTCAGCCCACAAGATAAGCATATAACATTAGTTTTATTTGAAAAGTGTGTAAATACTTTTCTTAAAAATTTGTTTCGGTGATGTCCTTATAATAGATGAGTGTTTTGCATTTATGGTAATATTAGAAAAAAGAATAATTCTTACG
>JAUNRT010000003.1 GCA_030535475.1 Weeksellaceae bacterium
GTGAAGAAAGCACAATCCTATGATTATTCCGTGTCTTAGCCGATTTAGATTTCATAATATTGGGAGCAAGGAAACCCCTTCGCCTTTAGGCAAGGGGAGGAATTGCCCCAGATTCCCTCTTTTGTTAATAATTAATCTTATGTATTTTCTCATATCAGAAAATAATTGTATCTTTACAGTATGAAATTGACGTTGAAAATCAAACTTCTTCCAACCGCTGAACAGGCTGAATTGCTTCTCGAAACCATTCGGGAAACCAATGTAGTCTGTAACGCCATTTCGGATGTTGCTTGGTCTAAACGTATCTTTAACAATTTCAAACTCCATCACGAAGTTTACCATGTCTATAAGTCCACATTCAAACTTTCTTCCCAAATGCTTATACGCTCTGTTGCAAAGGTTGCGGATGCTTATAAGTTGGATAAGAAAGGTAAACGTACTTTCAGACCTCTTGGCTCTATTGCTTACGATAGCCGTATTATGACTTACAAGCCCAACAATGTCGTTTCCTTGTGGTGCATTGGCGGTAGGCAGAAGATTAATTTTGTCTGCCATAATCCTGATTATCTGCCCTACATTAAAGGAGAAGCTGACTTGGTTTACAAAAAAGGTAAATTCTATCTGTTTCAAACCGTTGATGTTCCCGAACAAGACATTGATGATATTGAATCGTTTATCGGTGTGGATTTCGGTCTTCACGATATTGTAGTTACCTCTGATGGTGTTAAACATTCTGCCGATTGGATTAATTCTTATCGGGAGCAAAGACAAAAAGTTCGTAGTTCTATTCAAAGCAAAGGCACACGAAGTTCTAAACGACTTCTGAAACGGCTCTCTGGCAAGGAAAGAACAACGGCTACCATAATCAACCACACTATTGCAAAAAGCATTGTAAATTCTGCTAAAGAACAAGGTAAAGGCATTTCGATTGAGGACTTGACTAATATCCGCTTTACTTCCAAAAGACGAAACAAAAAGTTTAGGACTAAACTTGGTCGTTGGTCTTTCGGGCAGCTGCGTTCTTTCCTTACTTACAAGTCTGCTTTGAATGGTGTTAAATTGGTTGCCGTAGAACCTCGTTACACTTCTCAAACTTGTTCCTCCTGTTTCCACATTGGAAAAAGGACTAACAAAGTGTTTAAGTGCACAAACCACAAATGCAAAGTTGATGTTGTTGATGCAGACTTTAACGCTGCTCAAAACATTTCTTTGTTGGGGGAAACCGTAAACCTCCCCGAAAGATGCGATATGTACAGTTGTTCTGTGCATTATTGATGTCTAAAGCCCCGATGCCTTTAGGCTCGTGGGTAGTTTACTAATTCGTTTAAATATTCCAAAACGTGTCGGCGTTGGAGGTCTTCAATGTTCTGAAAATCCAACCCTTTTGCGGCACACCAACGTAGGAACTGACTTAGTTTCTGCTCATAATCCCCAGCGGTTGTAGCGGTAAGTGATTTTTGTTTTATCTCCAATGCCCATGTCAAGGCAGATTTTACGGTATAAGTATCTTTAGCATTCGGGTATGGAGAATGACCTTGATGCAGTAACATTAGTAAATTTTTCTGTAAAAGTTTAAGTTCCTTCAATCTGGTTTTTACATCTTTTTCAGATTGATTGAGAAGATAAATGTTTTGTTGGCGTTCGAGCTTATCGGTTTGTGGGTTTCTATATTTGTAGTACACATACCACCGTTTTGAGGTATCCAAATTGGCACCACCAGTATAGATTTTCGGGATTGAAAAATGTTTTTTATTTTTCCTCAAATGGTGTTCAAATTGGTGTTCAACTCTTAGTAAATCCAATATTTTATCCATAAAAAAATCGGTGTAAAACGCTATTTATCACCGATTTAATACACAGTAGCGAAGACGGGAATTGAACCCGTGACCTCAGGGTTATGAATCCTGCGCTCTAACCATCTGAGCTACCTCGCCAAAAATTTGGGACTGCAAATATAAGAAAACTATCCACAATTTGCAAAAATTAACCTTAGGTTTTCAAGACTTGTTGCGCTAATGCTATCATTTCCGGCGTGCCAGTATGCTTTTTGGGCTCATCTGAGAGTTTCACTACATGTTCCCAACCACCATCTGTGGTTTGCACCTGCATCAATTTGAGTACTATATTCATAGGCTTCAACCCCACATCATTGGTGAGATTGGTGCCAATCCCAAACGAGATGCCAATCTTGCCACGGCATTGTTCCGTGATATCCGCTACTTTCGCAGAATTCAGCCCATCTGAGAAAATGATAAATTTATATAATGGATTGATGCCCAATGATTTGTAATGCGCTATGGTTTTATGGGCAAACTCTACCGGGTCGCCACTATCATGCCGTACACCATCAAAGAGTTTAGCAAATTTCTTATCAAATTGTCTGAAAAATACCTCCGTGGTATAGGTATCAGACAACGCAACACCCAAATCTCCGCGATATATTTTCACCCAATTTTCCAGCGCTACAGCATTTGACATTTTAAACCCATATTCCGCGGCATGAAACATAAACCACTCATGCGCATGCGTGCCAATGGGTCGTGTGTCATATTTCATAGCCATATGCACATTACTACTACCTATAAAGCTACCCTCATTATTCTCTTTCAAAGTTTTTACCACCAGATTGTGTGTGTGTAGCGAGTGTCTGCGACGTGTACCAAACTCTGCCACTGGCACCTGCAAGTCTTGATACAGTTGCAGTTTGCTAAGCGTGTTGGCAGTGATCTGCTCATCAGTCCACGGAGTTAATTGATGCTGCGTATAGAACAGCTCAGAGATAAGCGCCAATAGAGGCACTTCCCACAAAATAGTCCTGTACCAGTAGCCTTCCACTGTAACGCTGATGTTGTTGCCATTTTGCTCAATTTGCACTTCAGAAGCATCATAGCGGTATCCCTCTAGAAAATCAAGATATACCGGAGATAGATACGGACACCGCTTTTTCAAAAAATCCTTCTCTGCTCTAGACAAGGCCAAATCTTGCATGGCAAGCACTTCTTGTTGCAAAGCATCCGCAAAACCAGAAGGAAAATCATGCTCACCTCGATTGATGAAAGCGTAGCGCGCCTTAGTATTCGGAAAAAGCTGCGTCACAGCATTTTGCATCGTGAATTTATAGAAATCATTATCTAGGATAGAGTGAAATATTGCCATATATATAGAATTATTAGCACAAAAGTACCAATACAAACATACTACAGAAAACTGGCAAAAAACACACAACTCACAAAAAAATCATTTACCGCATCCGCACAAAATCTCTACCTTTATCACAAAATACTTCCATGGCACAGCTACTCCTCGCCAGCACATCTACCGTTTATGGCTCACCGTATTTGTCATATCTCAAGCCGGATATAGTAGAGTTTTTTGACACAGTGCAAGAATTGGTTTTCATACCCTACGCACGCCCAAATGGCATTTCACATGACGCCTACACCGCCATAGCGGCAGAGTTTTTTGCTAGCATCGGCATAGCAATTCGCGGATTGCACACCGCCTCAAATCCACAAGACCTATTAGAGCATGCACAAGGCATTTTCACAGGAGGCGGCAACACCTTTTTGTTGCTCAAGATGCTCTATGAGCAAGATCTCATGCAAGTATTGCGCTCAGCAGTGCATCTAGGAGCGCGGTATATGGGCACCAGTGCAGGCAGCAACATAGCGGGAGAGAGTATCTGCACCACCAATGATATGCCTATAGTTTACCCACCCACATTTCAAGCCATGGGTAGCATACCCTACAACATCAACCCGCACTATCTAGACCCTGACCCCGGCTCTGTGCACATGGGCGAAACCCGTGAAACCCGCATCAAAGAATTTCACACGCAGCAGGAAACCCCTGTGATTGGGCTACGTGAAGGCAGCTATCTACGAGTCACAGACCAAGAAATTATCTTGAAAGGACCACTGGCAGCACGGTATTTTGAGCCAGGTAAATCTCCAGAAGAGAAACCTGCAGGCAGCATTTTTCCTCTATGAAGTTAGGAGATTTTTCCGATATGAGTGGCACACGATTTTTAATTGTAAATTACTTTAGTGTCAGGCTCTGATAAATTGAGCATAAACAGCAGATAGATGAGATTTTTTTTATTTGGGCGGCACCCTTTTCTGGGCAAAATACTTCAGGTTTTATAGAAATCGGCCAAATACCAGGAAACCACCCCAATCTCAAATTTCCATACATGAAATTGCCCAGAAAAGGGTCGGTGTACGGCTAATACTCCGCGGTCTTTTGGCTACAAAAAATGCTGCAAAATCGGTTTTCCTTAATCTCTCAACCCGCTTTGCAGCTTTTTTGTAAGAGCCAAAATCCCTTGCGGGGTAACCGCCTACCACCTGCCGCGGCCAACCGCTAAGGCCATTTTGCTTCGCTTGTAACATTTGGATGTTTTTATTTTGGTCAATTCTAGATGTTTTTTGTGCATCGGCGATTTTGATAGATTTTCTGCCGTTTCTTGGCACAAAAAGCCCTCATTGACCGTGTGTTCCAAGTGAGCGTTTATGGTATGGCTTGTAGAGACGTTGTCATGTAACGTCTCTACAAGCAGCGTAACGTTTCTAGGTGCATTGAAATGTCTCTAAGTGTTTGCGGAAAATGGCCTTGTGGGCTGGCCTAGCCCGGATGCGAGCGGCTATCCTTGCAAAATAGACAGCCCTACAGCAATCTGGTGTGGCGGTGGCCGTAACGATAGTGGAGGCAGCCGCGACACCGATTGCTGTGGCTGTATATGAGCAAGATAATAGCGGGCAGCCGGAAATAGCTCCTAAAAATAGTACTGCTACTTATTTGCCTTGCTTGAAGAGGAAATCTTTTTCTTGCTCTGTGAGGGAGTTGTAGCCTGAGCGTGATATTTTCTCTAAAATGCGGTTGGTCTCTTGTTCTTTTTCTACTTTGAGACTGTTGTAGTCATAGTCATTCTTGGGTGGGATGACGGGTGCGTTTTGCTGTTGTGCCGCAGTGGAAGTGCGTTTTTTGGTTGTCCTTGTGCTACGCAAAGGTCCGGTTCTGCGCGTGCTGAATCTTTCTAGGAGCTTGTCAAACCACGCGAGGAAGTCTTGTCCGCGCTCATACTGCTTCATGTAATAGTAGCCAAATAGTGCGCCACCTGCGTGGGATAGGTTGCCTCCAAAATTGTTGGCATGCAATAGAAATCCTAGCACTAAAAATCCTATGGCGAGGTGCATGATGCGAATGGGTGTTTCTATGAAAAGGAGTCTGATGCGATAGTCTGGCTGATAGGCTGCGAGACCGAAAAGGACGGAATATATAGCAGCAGATGCACCCATGAGTATATTATTAGATGGGTAGATGAGGGCGTAGAGCGTGTATAGTAGTCCGCCGGCTATGCCACCAAATATGTAGAATTTGGCGAGGGCTTGCTGGTTGAAGAATTGATAGAAAAATCTGCCCACGAAGTAGAGAAATACCATGTTGAACAAGATGTGAAATATGTCTATATGCAAAAACATATAGGTGATAAGGGTCCACGGCTTGCTGGCAATGTCATCTATGTAGGCTATGATGCCGAGGTACTCTGTGATGCGCAGTCTGTCTGAGAACAAAAGGATCAGGCGAACGAGTACGAAGATAGCGACGTTGATATAGATGATTTTGATGACAAAATCACCTTGTTTGAAGTTTTTTTTGAGGTTATCTATCCATTCCATCTGTGTATCTGTTTTTTCCAGTTGCGTATGAGCAAAAAGCCTATGAGCGCACCGCCTAGGTGTGCAAAGTGTGCGATGTTGTCACCCGGCTGATTGCGTATGGCTAAGTATAGCTCTATGACTATATAGATGGGTATGAAATACTTGGCTTTGAGCGGTATCGGCGGGAAAATCAACATCAATACTGCATTTGGAAAAAGCATGCCAAATGCTACGAGTATGCCAAAAATGGCGCCTGATGCTCCCACCATGGGTATAGAGTAGATCATGCTGACGTCTTCTTTGCCTGTGAGTGCCATAAATGGATCTAAGTTTCGCAACTCTGCTACCTGGCCTGCAGTGAGGTTGTAGGATTCTATTAATGATTTGGCTTCTAGGTAATTGGTGAAATTGAATATGGCAAATGCACCTAGACCGGATAGGAAATATAGAATGAAATATTTTTTTTCTCCTAAGGTGCGCTCTACGGTAGAGCCAAACATCCACAGTGCAAACATGTTGAAGAAGAAGTGTACGAGGTCTCCGTGCATGAACATGTGTGTGATGATCTGGTAGCTCTGAAAATTCTTACTAAGCGGAAAGAATGCGCCGAGTATGAGGTCTAGATTGATACCTAAATTGCTTGCCGCGATGAATTTGGCTACGAAAAAGAGGGCGTTGATGATGAGCAGTGCCCGGGTGATAGGAGGTATATTTTGAAACATTGATTTTTCTGATTTACGGGTTGGCGACAATTGGCTGCTTGGTCACAAAAATACGATATCTGCCCCAATGTGTTGTGAGCAGATTGTGGGCTATGGTGTGTGATGCTTTGCGCTCAGGTGAATTGTGCATCTGTTTCTTGCCGTGATATGATGTGGTAGTTTTTCTTACCTGCAGGAGAGTAAACATTGTTTTGTAGGTTGAGAAACTCTTGCAGCATATTGCTTGTCTGATCCGGGCTAAGGTGCTGACCTGAGCGCACGGCCATGGATTTGGCCATAGATTTGGCGAGATGCTCCCGATGGGTGTCATACTCAAAGTGCATTTCATTGCTCAAATAGTGGCGTACCACATCCGGGAGCATACTGGCAGGCAAGTCTGCAGGTAGTGCGTTGAATTGTATTGTTTGATCTTGGAATTCTAAGCCAAAACCAAAGGAAATGAGCAATTTTTCGGCGTCTTGCAGGGCAACTTTTTCTTGCATGTTGAGCTCTATGCTGATGGGAAATAGAAGCTGCTGGCTGAGCACATGGCTCTGATCTTTGGATCTGAAATGATGGTAGAGTAGTGTTTGGTGCATACGATTGCGATGTATGACCATCAGGTTGCCGTGGAAGACGTGCAACAGGTATTTTTCTGCCCAAGGCAGTGCAGTATGTGAGTGTAAGGGCAGGTCTAGAGCCGGGGCTTGCTCTTCTTGCTCTATATGATGATGTAGAGTACCGATGTCATATTTGCCGCCAGCGCTTGGGATTTGTGGCTGACTGTGATGTGTGTAGTTATTGCTTGTGTGTGTGCTTTCTACTTCAAAGGGATTGTATGTCCTGTCAACGCTGATTTGCGGCGGTGCAATGTTTTGATTCTTGGGTAGGGAAGGGATTTCCCATTGGGGTTGATCAAAATCTATGGCTGGTGTAACGTGGAACTTATTTAGTGCCATTTTACATGCAGCTCGTAGTTGCGCATAAATAGCTATTTCATCCTCAAATTTTACTTCTGTTTTGGTGGGATGTATGTTGATGTCAATTTTTTGCGGGTCTATGGTAAGAAACAGAAAGTATGATGGATGGTGGCTAGGGGAGATGAGGTTTTCGAAGGCGCTTTGCAAAGCTCTATGTAGGTATCCACTGCGTATGAATCGGTTATTTACAAAAAAGAATTGCTCACCTCTGGATTTTTTGGCGATCTCTGGTTTGCCAATGTAGCCAGTGATGCTTACGATGTCTGTTTCTTCTTGTACGCTGATGAGTTTTTCTTCTATTTTGCGACCGAAAAGTTGCACGATGCGCAATGCAGGTGTGGCGGAGTTGAGTTTGTACACCTCTGCATCATTATGCACAAGAGACATTTCTATTTTGGGGTGTGCTAGCGCAACACGGTGAAACTCATCTAGGATGTGTCTGAACTCTACACTATTGGATTTGAGAAAGTTGCGTCTTGCGGGTATATTGTAGAAGAGGTGTTTCACGGCTATCATGGAGCCGGGTTGTGTGACAGTGGGATCTTGCTTTTTGATTTCGCTACCATGGATATGTAGCTCGGTTCCAAGGCTGTCTTCCGGTTGTTTGGTTTTGAGCGTGACTTGTGCTACAGCTGCAATGGATGCTAAGGCTTCGCCACGGAATCCTTTGCTTGTAAGGTGAAAGAGGTCTTCTGTTTTGCGAATTTTGGAGGTGGCGTGTCTTTCAAAAGCCATGCGAGCATCTGTGACGCTCATGCCGCGACCATTGTCTATGACTTGGATGAGTGATCTGCCTGCATCTTTTATCACAAGTTGAATATTGTCTGCACCTGCATCTACTGCGTTTTCCAGCAATTCTTTGACGACGGATGCGGGTCTCTGAACTACTTCTCCGGCAGCGATCTGATTGGCAACATGATCAGGCAATAGCTGAATGATGTCACTCATTGAGAGAAGATATTGGAAAAGTTTGGGTTGGTAATCATCCACATTACAAGTACAAGCATCATGAGCACTACAAAAATTACGAAAGTGTTGGTGCCTGGTGTGCGCTTGCTGTGTGAGCGTTTGGTGCGGTAGCTGCTGAAATCTATATTGTAGTCGCCTTTGGTTTCTTTGCCTTGGTTTGCCTTTCTTTTGGCAACATATCCTTGGGCAAAGCGAGATTCAGACATGCGATTGTAGAGCAGATTGTTGTTCTGCTTGTCATAGTAGCGCGGTGTGTAGTTGAATTTGCGCGGTTTATGTTTTGGGACTAATCTGCTGATCATACCTACAAAGTTACGAATTTTTCTCTTTCCACACTTGAGCCTTGCTGCGGGTGATGTATGTGTGGTGTATGTATTTAGGCAAAAAAACCGGCTATTTCAGCCGGTTTTTTATTTTAATTTGTGTTCAAAATCGATTATTTCAATTTTTTCTTCACTTCTTTTACTTCATAAGCCTCTATGAGGTCACCTACTTGTATGTCATTGAATCCTTTGATGTTGAGACCGCATTCATATCCTTTGCTTACTTCTTTCACATCATCTTTGAATCTCTTGAGACTGGCAAGTTCGCCTTCGTGTACTACTACACCATCGCGTATGATGCGCACCTTAGAGTTTCTATAGACTTTGCCGTCTAGTACCATACATCCTGCAATAGTACCAACACGTGTGATTTTGAAAGTTTCGCGTATTTCAACATTTCCGGTAACTTCTTCACGCATTTCTGGTGATAGCATCCCTTCCATCGCTTCTTTGACATCGTTAATGGCGTCGTAGATGATAGAATATGTACGGATTTCTACTTCTTCTTTGTCGGCAATGTTTCTTGCAGTTGCATTTGGACGTACGTTGAAACCAATAATTATGGCTTCTGAAGCCGTAGCCAATAGAACGTCAGATTCTGTGACAGGACCCACACCTCTGTGCAGTATGTTTACATGAATCTCATCTGTAGAGAGTTTTTGTAGAGAGTCTGTCAATGCTTCTACAGAACCATCCACGTCACCTTTGAGTATGATATTGAGCTCTTTGTAGTCACCAATGGCAATACGTCTTCCAATCTCGTCAAGGGTAAGTTGTTTTTGTGTACGTACAGATTGCTCTCTCTGTAATTGTGATCTTTTGGTAGCCAATTGCTTAGCTTCACGTTCATCTGTAAACACACGGAATTTGTCACCCGCAGTAGGCGCTCCGTCAAGTCCAAGAATAGTAACCGGAGTTGATGGACCGGCTTTTTTCATGTTTTTACCGCGCTCATCTAGCATGGCTTTGATTTTACCGTGGTTGCTACCTGCCAATACATAGTCGCCAATGGCGAGTGTACCATTTTGTACGATGATCGTAGATACATATCCACGTCCTTTGTCTAGAGTAGCTTCTATGATAGTACCAGATGCTTCTCTATCTGGATTGGCTTTAAGGTCGAGCATTTCTGCTTCTAGTAAGACTTTTTCTAGAAGTTCTTGTACGTTCATACCCGTTTTGGCAGAAATATCTTGCGATTGAATGCTACCACCCCAATCTTCAACAAGGAGGTTCATACCTGCTAGTTGTTCTTTTACCTTTTCCGGATTGGCTGTAGGTTTATCCACCTTGTTGATGGCAAAAATCATTGGAACACCTGCAGCTTGTGCGTGTGCAATGGCTTCGCGTGTTTGCGGCATTACTTGGTCATCTGCAGCAATAACTATGATAGCTATGTCTGTAACCTTAGCACCTCTGGCACGCATAGCAGTAAAGGCTTCGTGACCCGGAGTGTCTAGGAATGTAATATGCTCACCATTTTGCAATTCAACGCTGTATGCGCCAATATGCTGGGTGATACCACCTGATTCACCAGCAATAACGTTGGCTTCACGAATGTGGTCTAGTAAGGATGTTTTACCATGGTCAACGTGACCCATTACGGTAACAATTGGAGCTCTTTTGATGAGATCCTCATCCTTGTCTTCTTGAACGTCTGCAACTGCTTCTTCTATTTCAGCATCTGCATATTCTGTTTCATATCCAAATTCATCTGCAACAAGGTCTATGGTCTGCGAGTCAAGACGTTGGTTCATAGTTACCATAACACCTATAGACATACAGGTAGAGATCACGTCCATTACAGACACGTTCATCATGGTTGCCAACTCGTTTACCGTTACAAACTCTGAAACGTGTAGAGTTTTGTCCTGTTCTTGTTGTTGGATTTCAAACTCCTCTTGTTCACGACGGGATTGACGTTTTTCGCGACGATATTTAGCACCTTTAGAACCTTTACCTTTGGTGGTAAGCTTCTCAAGCGTTTCCTTGATTTGCTTTTGTACTTCCTCATCGGTAAGCTCTGCAACATCTTTGGATTTAGGTCTTTGTCGTCTATTTTGACCTTGAGGTCCGGCTTTTCTGTCGTCGAGTTTTACATTTTTGACAATGCGCTTTCTCTTCTTCTTTTCTCCAGCATTGGCGTCTGTTTTGATAGCCTTTTCACGTTTTGGTTTTTCAAATTGTGAAAGGTCTATTTTACCAACTTGAGTGATACCGTCAAGTTTTTTGTACTGGGTTTTTATGGTTTCGTCCTCCTTCTTTTCTGCAGTGTCTGCGGCAGGAGTGGCTTGTTGCTTTGCAGCTACAGCAGGTTCTTTCTCTGCTGGTTTTACCGGATCGGTTTTTTCTGTTTTGGCTGCCGGAGTAGCTTGTTGCGGTTTAGCCGGCTCTGGTTTTTTGCGTTTATCACTTCTTGAAGGCAATTCTATCTTGCCAACTTCTTTGATTCCGGACAATTTTTTTCTACCTCCGATGAGGTTGTCGTCTTCAGCTTCATCTTTCGGCTCTTCTTTGGTGGCTTGCGCTTTTTCTTGCTCAGCCTTTTCCGCTGCAATACGTGCTACTTCCTCTGCTTCTTTTCTCTTTTTCTCCTCTTCCTCTTGCTGAATACGCGCAGCCTCTCTATCCTTTTCTTCTTGAAGAAGTCTTTGAGCCTCTTTTTCTTGGGCTTCTTTCTCTTCCTGCTCTTTGAGCAATTGTTGTTCAGCCTGTTTTTGTTGCAAATCCTGCTCTCTTTTCAAGCGTTCTTCTTCTCGGCGCTTTTCTTCTTCTCTTTTTTCCTTGAAGTCATCAGCGTATTTATTGATTACAACTTCTTTAGAAGATTCACGGCGCTCGCGGTCGGCATGAAATTCTTTGGCCATAATTTCATACACGCTTTCATCCAACTTCGCATTAGGGGATACAGTGAGCTGCACTTCGTTTTTGTTTAAAAACTCAGCGGCTCTTTCCATGCTAATGTTGAATTCTTTGAGAACTTGTCCTAATCTATAGGTTTTGGCCATATAATGTAGTTATTCTAATTTGTCGGCGTGCAAAGTTACAAAACTTTATGCACAATGCCTTATTTTATAGTTTGTAGTGTAATATCAGTCTTCAAACTCTCTGTTGAGCACTTCAAACACATCATCGATGGTTTCAAGGTCAAGGTCGGTTCGTTTTGCTAGGTCTTCTTTATCTTGTTCAAGGATACTTTTTGCAGTGTCAAGGCCAATAGCTTTGAAAGTGTCTATCACCCAATCAGCGATTTCATTGGCAAATTCTTCAAGAAGTACATCCTCATCATGCGGTATATCACGGAATATGTCTATTTCCATGCCTACCAATTGGCTTGCAAGTCGTACGTTGTATCCGTTTTTACCGATGGCTTTTGATACTTCATCCGGATGCACAAATACAGATGCTTGATTTTTTTCAGGGTGAATCTCGATGCGGTTGATTTGAGCCGGGCTCAATGCACGTTGAATCATTAGGGTTTCATTGTTGGTATAATTGATCACATCAATGTTTTCATTGCGAAGTTCACGTACAATACTGTGGATTCTAGAACCTCTCATACCTACACACGCGCCTACCGGATCTATTCTATCATCATATGATTCTACGGTAACTTTTGCTTTTTCACCAGGGATTCTTACAACTTTTTTGATGGTGATAAGACCGTCAAAGATTTCAGGAATCTCTTGTTCGAAGAGTTTTTCAAGGAACATAGGTGAAGATCTGGAAAGCATAATCTGCGGTTTGCTACCTTTTAGATTTACCTCATGCACTACCGCACGTATGGTTTCACCTTTTTTATAGAAATCTGCGGGGATTTGCTGATCTTTGAGCAAGAGCATTTCATTTTGCTCATCATCAAGGATAATCACGTGGCGATTTTTGCGTATATGGTGTATTTCTCCATTTACGATTTCACCTTCAAGGTCCTTGAATTTCTCATACATATTTGCATTATCATACTCGGTGATTTTGGACATGAGGTTTTGACGTAGAGACAAAACGGCTCTTCTACCCAAGTCTGCAATAGCGATCTCTTCGATGACCTCTTCACCGATTTCAAAATCTTCTTCGATTTTACGTGCGTCTGACAGTGAAATTTCAGCACCTTCATTTTCTACCATACCATCTTCTACAACAATTCTGTTGTGGAATATTTGAAAATCGCCTTTATCAGGATTCACGATGATATCAAAATGTTCGTCAGAGCCGTATTTTTTGCGTAAGACAATTTTCAGTGCCTCCTCCAAAATAGCCATCAGAGTGGTTCTATCTATATTTTTTTCTTCTTTGAAGTCGCCAAAAGACTCAATAAGCGCTTGATTGTCCATAAGTCAAGTTTTTATATATCAATTTGTATGATTGCTTTTTTAATATCTGTGTAAGGAATTTCCTTAATTTTTTCTACTGTATGTTTTCCTTTGCCTACTGGTTTTGGCTCGCGCACTTCCCAACGAATTGTCACAGCCTCTTCAGTAGCAGCAGTGATTTCACCTTTGAATTCTTCATTTTCCGGAGTAAGAATTTTGATGATTCTGCCAATGTTTTTTCTATATTGTCTAGGAGTGCTAAGCGGTGTGCTGACACCAGGTGATGACACAGTGAGTTCAAAGTCATGCTCATCGCGGTCTATGTTATGCTCAATGTGTCGGCTTATGCGCACTATCTCTTCCAAGGCTAATCCATGGTCGCCATCTACATGGACTTGGATTTTGTTGTCTTCTGTAATTTTCCAATCCACCAAAAACAAGTCTGGATTGGCGTCCACAGCTTCGTGCAATAATTTTTCTACTATCTCTTTCATTTGTAATATATGCCAAACAAAAAAAGAGCCTTTACGAGCTCTTTTTTAAGTTCCCCTAAAAAATTCGATGCAAATATACGTATTTTTATTGATTTTGACAAAACAGTAGGGCTTAGCAGGTAAGCATCAATGATTTACTACTGCATGCTTCTCAAAAAACTTTGTCTGCCAATTGTAGTTGTGATGATGTCTTTTTCTGCTCGCCAACCCCGTGCAGGTGAGTATTCTCTGCCATACCAAATGATCTGTAAGTGCAATTTATTCCACAACTCTTTTGGGAACAATCTTTTGGCATCTTTTTCGGTTTGCACTACGTTTTTGCCATTGCTTAGATTCCAACGCCACATAAGCCTGTGAATGTGGGTATCTACCGGGAAAGCCGGAATGTCAAAGGCTTGTGCCATAACCACTGATGCTGTTTTGTGACCCACGCCGGCCAATTGCTCCAAATCTTGAAAATTGTTGGGTACAATACCATCGTGTTTCTCCAACAATTGCCCGGCCATAATATGCAGGTTTTTTGCTTTAGAATTTGTGAGACCTATCCCTTGAATGAGTTGTTTGATTTTAGGCTCGCCAATTTGGTGCATGGCGTAAGGATTGGGTGCTTCTGCAAACAATCTAGGCGTGATTTCGTTGACCTTCTTATCCGTGGTTTGTGCAGAGAGGGCAACGGCTACCAGTAGAGTATAAGGGTCTTTGTGGTCTAGAGCTATGGGAGGATTGGGATAGAGTTCCTCTAAAGTATTTATGATAAATTGGATTTTCTCTGTTTTTTTCATGATCCGGATTCAAAAAGCGCTTTGAGCTCTGTGGCATCTTCCGGTTTCATTCTTTTGCTCAAAACTAGGCTGAGTTGTCTTCTTCTGAGCGCAGCATCAAAACGTTGTTGTTCTAGTTCAGAGATTGGTTTGATTTCCGGCACCTCTATAGGTTTACCGCTTTCATCCACTGCCACAAAAGTGTAAATGCCCTCATTGGTTTTGAGTATCTCACCAGTTGTAGGCTCTTCCCACCATGTGTCTGCAATAATCTCCATGCTACTACGGAAAGCGCGCGTAACTTTTGCTTCTATCTTCACAATACTTCCCACCGGGATTGGGTGTTGAAAACTTACCTGATTCACACTCGCAGTCACCACGCGATGCGTTTCGGCATGTCTTCTGGCCGCAATGGAGCAGGCTTTGTCCATTCTAGAGAGCAATTCACCTCCAAACATATTGTCTAGATAATTAGTTTCACTGGGTAAAACTATATTGGTCATGATGGTAAGTGAGTCGTTAGGTGTTTTGATTTTGTCCATTTGTATATTGTGAATTTGAGGGCAAATTTCGGCTTTTTGGATCAAATGAGCGTACAATTAAGGATATATTTGGGTAAAACTTTTGTAGCCTGCAAGACGGAAAACATTTGAATAATAAAAGATGCATTTAATAAAAAAGCCGCCTCAAATTTGAGACGGCTTTTATAATAACGAGTGTTTTTCAGTCTTAAATCATGTCTTCCGGGCGCACCCATTGATCAAACTCTTCAGCTGTTACGTAGCCTAGATTTACGGCTTCTTCTTTGAGAGTAGTGCCGTTTTGATGTGCGGTTTGTGCAATTTCGGCAGCTTTGTAGTAGCCAATCTTGGTGTTGAGCGCAGTAACCAACATGAGTGAGTTGTCTAGCAACTCCTTGATTCTACTGTGATTAGGCTCTATACCATCCACGCAATGCTCTTTGAATGACAAGCAAGCATCGGCCAATAGCTGAGCGCTTTGCAGCAAGTTGTAGGCAATCACAGGTTTGAAAACATTGAGCTCAAAGTGCCCTTGAGTGCCTGCAATGGATACAGTAACGTCATTGCCCATCACTTGAGCGCAAACCATTGTCACAGCCTCTGATTGAGTAGGGTTTACCTTACCCGGCATGATAGAAGATCCTGGCTCATTGCTGGGAATGATGATTTCGCCAATGCCAGAGCGTGGTCCGCTTGCAAGTAGGCGAATGTCATTGGCAATTTTGTTGAGTGCCACTGCCAGTTGCTTGAGCGCACCGTGAGTTTCTACCATGGCATCATGAGCGGCCAAGGCTTCAAATTTGTTTTTGGCTGTGATGAATGGCAAGCCTGTAAACTCTGCAATATATTCTGCAACTTTCACATCATAGCCCTCCGGAGTGTTGAGTCCTGTGCCTACTGCTGTGCCGCCCAGTGCTACTTCAGACAAGTGTGCTAGCGTATTTTTGATAGCCTTGATAGCATAGTGT
This sequence comes from Weeksellaceae bacterium, assembly GCA_030535475.1. Lineage (GTDB taxonomy): Bacteria > Bacteroidota > Bacteroidia > Flavobacteriales > Weeksellaceae > JAUNRT01. The sequence goes on from JAUNRT010000003.1 coordinate 15,688, forward strand.
AGCTGTGCTGCATAGCCAGAAAATTCTTGCCCTAGCGTGAGCGGCGTGGCATCCATGAGGTGTGTGCGACCTATTTTCACCACATCTTTGAATTCCTCTGATTTTTCTTGCAGAGACTTATGGAGTTTTTCCACAGCGGGCAAGGTGGTTTCCACCACTTTTTTGTAAGAAGCGATGTGCATGCCAGTAGGGAAAGTGTCGTTGCTAGACTGTGATTTGTTTACATCATCATTGGGTGCAAGCGTTTTCTCGCCTTCACCAATTTTTTTGCCGGCCAATTGATGCGCACGATTGGCTATGACCTCGTTCACATTCATATTAGACTGCGTGCCAGAGCCCGTTTGCCAGATAACAAGAGGAAATTGATCGTCCAATTTGCCTTCCAAAATCTCATCACACACCTGTGCTATAGCATCTCTCTTTTCTTGAGATAGTGCTCCAAGGTCATGATTGGCATAAGCAGCTGCTTTCTTCAAATAGGCAAATCCATAGACTATTTCTAGAGGCATGGAAGCCTCTGGGCCTATTTTGAAATTGTTTCTAGAGCGTTCAGTTTGTGCGCCCCAAATTTTATCGGCAGGTACTTTTACTTCGCCAAGGGTATCTTTCTCTATGCGGAATTCCATAAAAAATAAATTTTTCTAAAAATGCAGTGAAAGGTACTGAATTTTAACAGAATCATTTGTGTGACATTCATCATAGGGCTGCAATTGGTGGCGCAAGGTGGTGCAGGCAATAGAGGTCTTCTTGGTATGACTAGAGAAGTGGTAATTTTTCTTGTGGGGTAATATTTTTTATTTTTTTTTAGGAGCTATTTCCGGCTGCCCGCTATTATCTTGCGCATATCCAGCCACAGCCATCGGTGTCGCGGCTGCCTCCACTATCGTTGCGGCCACCGCCACACCAGATTGCTGTAGGGCTGTCTATTTTGCAAGGATAGCCGCTCGCATCCGGGCTAGGCCAGCCCGCAAGGCCAATTTCCGCAAATACTAATAGACATTTCAATGCACCTACAAAAGTTGCGCTGCTTGTACAGACGTTGCATTGCAACGTCTCAACCGAATGTACAGAGGTTGCATTGCAACATCTTTACAATCCATGCCATAAACGATCACTAAGAACACACGGTAACAGACGGTTTTGTGTGCCAAGAAACGGTAGAAAAACAATTAAAATTGCCTTTGTACAAAAAACATCTAGAATTGACCAAAATAGAAAAATCCAAATTTTATAAGCGAAGCAAAACGGCCCTTGCTGCGGGCCGCGGCAGGTGGGAGGCGGTTACCCCGCAAGGGATTTTGGCTCTTACAAAAAAGCTGCAAAGCGGGTTGAGAGATTATGGAAAACCGATTTTGCAGCATTTTTTGTAGCCAAAAGACCGCGGAGTAATAGCCGTACACCGACCCTTTTCTGGGCATTTTTATGTGTATTGATAGGAAATACTTGCGGATTTGTTTTCAAAAATCCAAATGACAAAACACTACCGAATTTTGCCCAGAAAAGGGTGCCGCCCAAATAAGAAAAATAAGAAATCTGATGAACTTGTTGTTTAGACTCATCTTATCAGAGCCTGACTCTGCCCAAATTTCCAGTTTTCAATCAAAAAAATTGTGAATAAGAATTTTTCTTAAAAATTTAAGAAAAAGCTTGTTTGTAAAGGATATTTCTATACTTTTAGCAAAAAAATTTATGAAACATTTTGTATTTGTTGTGTTTTTCTTGGGAATGCTTGCTGGCGCGAGCGCAAAAAACTTTGTGAGAGCAGAAATTGATTACGTCAATGGCACAAGTGAGAGTGTGTATGTAGGTTTTCCTATAAGCGTTGATAGTAGAAAGATTTCTTTACGATCTTCTGAAAATGGTAAAATCACGAAGATAGACGCTGAAAATGTGCGCATGATTACGGTGAATTCTAATGACGGATTAGCGCATCTGATATATTCTAAGTATAAGTACTACTTAAGCAACATGAAAGAGAAAACATCCAAGTCTAAAGCTTGGTTTCTAAAATCTGGAGAGTGCGGTGATCTAAGCTTGTATTTAGATGCAACTGAGTATAGAATGAAAAAAAACTCGATGATGGCATATTTTGCCAGTCCGAATTCTCAAGCGTATTACCTGCACCTGAAAAAGGCGTCAGAAGAGGAAGTCACACAAGTGGCCTTGAATAGAAGTGTTGGTCCTATGGTAGCTATTATGGCTAATAAATATTTCAGAGATTGCAGCAAGGAGTACTTTTCTGACAGGCCTGATTTGGTGGAAAAAATTGGGGCTAAGCACTATAACGGTGATGTGGTGCAGCTGATGAAGGACTATTGTGGTATAGAAGAATAAAACCTTTGAATAAACCGGTGGCTTTAGTACTTGTGATTGAAAAGTTCTTCAAAGCAGAATTATTTCACTGATTGTTGGATTATTGTGGCAATGAGTGACGGGCTGTTGGTCTTGGATAGCACAAAAATATAGGATATAAAAAAAGAAAACCGTTCGTGAATGAACGGTTTTCTTATAATTAGTGTAGTTGAGTTTACACGTTTTCTTCACGGATGCTGTCTGATGGTCTGTCACCTTCTAGTCTTGTGTGATCATCGTGTCTTAGATGAGCGTCTGTACGGTCACCTGCAAGGCGTTGATCGTCACGGCGGTTTTCATCAAAGAAATCTTGATTTTCACTGCCTCTTCTTGGATCTTCATGTCCTGCAAGGTTTTCTACATCATCTGTATAGTCAGTGGTGTACCATCTGTCATACATATAGCGTGCATCTTCTGACCCTCTAGGCTCGAATCCCATGTATATGCCACCGTCCTTGATTCTGTCTTTGTAGTACTTAGCCTCATCATCCGGCACTCCCATACCTGTAAGCGCTCCAATAAGACCTCCTGCAGCCGCACCTGCGCCTGCACCAGCTAGACCTGCAGCTAGTGGACCAGCGATTACCAATCCCAATCCAGGGAAAATAACATTGCTACCAATTGCGGCTATTGCACCTACAACTGCTCCGATACCACCTCCAATGAGTGATCCTTTTCCAGCGTTTTCTGCAACCTTGTCTCCAAGATCTGACTTGTAAGAATCTTCACCGAAATAGGTGTCACGCGTTTTGTCTGACATCATCACATTGATGTCTTCTCTGCTGTAACCTCTTTCTTCTAGATCTCTATATGCAGTCTCTGCACTTTCACGATCATCAAAGACTCTTGATACGAATCTTTCATTGTACTCTGGGGTGTAATTTCTACCGTATTCCATTATTTCTAAAATTTTTATTGTTTAATGATAAATTGACAAGAAGCATGCCTTTGTACTGACAAAAATCATTTATTTGGCATTTTAACCTAACTTTATAAGATCAAAAATAGGTTTGTTAAAATGCAAATATTAACCCCAAAACTCATTGCAAATGATTGATAGTGCAATTCTTGCGGGTATGATTATACCTTTGATATTTTTAGAAGGGATATTAAAGTGTTAAATAAATCTACAAGTTTGTAGAATTCTAATTATACAGCAAAACAAGGTAGAAATTATATCAACTTGCTAGAAAGCTCAGTATCGGCGTCTGCCCATTGTGAATAATGCTATGATGGCTGAGAGGAACAATCCCAGCAACCCAAAAGCAATAGGAATGTACACCGCAAAAGACCAAGAATTGAATATCCTTTCCGCTTCCTCTGCTGTGAACTGGTTCTGCTCTATGGCGGCTGCTATGTAATTGTCAAAGAAATCCGGGGTAATGAATCGGAAAATGAGAAACTGCAAGGGTGTAAGTATGAGTATAGTGAGTAGTGTGAGAGCCATACCGGAAAAGAATCCGTGCTTCCACTTCATGCGCTTTTTGTAACGATGAGACTTCTTGTCTATCAAAAATATGTAGTAAACAATAGCCGCAGGTATTATAAATAGTAGTGTGAGGTATTTGTGTTTCTCAATATTTTCAGAATGCCATCCAAGCTCAAATTCTACTGCGCACCATATAAGAATCACCATTGTGTATATCGCAGCCCATCGCCATTCGTATTTTGTGAAATACTTCTTCATGCGCTCCAAAACTAATTATTTTTTTTAGAAATCCTATTTTTTGCAATGTATGCTTTGGATATAAAAGATTTTGGCCATTTGTGTAATTTTTTGTGAGAATACTATATGCGCACCTGTATATAGCTTAGAAAGCGATCATGTCATAGTACACTTTGAAAACTGCTGCAAGCATTTATTGTATAGAATCCTGTATTTTTGAGAATAATTTCACTACAATTATAGCGTCATGCGGCAAATAGAAAAACAAAAGGAGCTCAACAGGTACAAGTGGTTTGCCACAGGGCTTTTTATATTGATGGCTGTGGTATTTGTGGTTACCACCTACATGCAGCGTAGCAATGATGCACATTGGATAGGGCTTATACGCGCATTTGCAGAGGCTGGAATGGTGGGCGCGCTGGCAGATTGGTTTGCAGTGACGGCTCTGTTTCATCACCCGCTAGGCTTGCGCATTCCGCATACCAATCTCATAGAGAAAAGCCAGCAAAAAATAGGCAACAATCTAGGCGATTTTGTAGTCGGAAATTTTTTGTCACCGGAAAACTTAAAACCCTATTTCAAAAACTTGCGCATTGCATCTCGAGCTGGGCAGTGGCTTTCCCAGGCTCACAACCAGCAGAGACTCATAGATGAGGTGTCACACATACTTCTAGACATACTGCACAAAGCAGAAGAGGAGAAAGTACTACGCTTTGCACTGGGCAAAGCGCAGAATATGCTTACAGAAATGCAACTTAGCAAACCTGCTGCCGGCGCGGTGGAGTATCTGGTAGAGCAGCAGGCACACCACAAAATTATCACCTATTTGGCCACGGAAATTGGTGGCTTTCTCAGAAACAACAAATCCATGGTGCGTGAGCGCGTGCGCAAGGAGAGTTCGCCCTTTTTACCGGCCTTTGCAGACAACATGATTGCAGACCGCATACACAAAGGTATGATGGGCTACTTTGCTGAGATAGAACATAATATGCAACATCCTTTGCGTGAGGAAATCGCTGAGAAATTGTTGCAGATAGGTAGAGCAATGGAAGAGGATGGCTACCTGGAAGATGACTTGCAAAACATCATGCAGCAGCTATTAGATTATGAAAAGGTAGAGCCTTATGTGGGTGAAATTTGGGACAACGTAAAGCAAGGACTGGTGTGGGAGTTGACCCACGCAGAGTCTTCACTACAAAGCTATTTGCGTAGAAGCATAGCAGAGTGGGCGCAAAAACTACAGCAAGATGTGGCGCTTCAAGCCAAAGCAGATGGGTGGATAAGGGTGCAAGCCTATAGGCAAATCATGCGCAACAGACACAAATTTGGTGAATTGATCAGCAACACGGTAGGCGATTGGGAAGGCCGCGAGTTGAGCAACAAACTAGAACTGGAAGTGGGCAAAGACTTGCAATTTATTCGGGTAAACGGCACTTTGGTGGGCGGCCTCGTGGGTCTCATCTTGTATGTGATAGTGCATTTTGTGCTGGTGTAAACATCACATTTCACAGGCGATGGCGCAAGTTTCAAAAAGATTCATCACAAGGCTTTGAGCAGTTTTTCTGCGAATTTTTATTAGGAGCTATTTCCGGCTGCCCGCTATTATCTTGCGCATATCCAGCCACAGAAATCGGTGTTGCGGCTGCCTTCACTATCGTTGCGGCCACCGCCACACTGGATTTCTGTACGGCTGTCTATTTTGCAAGGATAGCCGCTCGCATCCGGGCTAGGCCAGCCCTCAAAGGCCATTTTCCAGCGCAGACATACAGTCCATATAGTTTTTAATCATTACAGGTATTTGAGCCACAAATCTAGTAATCACTTGTTTCTACCTATTTTGAAGTTCTTGCTATTCCGCTCGAAATTCTATATTGCAAACAATAGCAAAAAATCTCTTTGTGTCAAAAATCAAAACTATTTGAGCGAAGTTATTTTCAGCTAAACTATGATAGATATATCGCTAATAAATGAGAATCATAAAAACCTAAACATAAAAGATGCTTTTTAGGAGGTTTACTACTTTATGTATGTTTTATTGTGAATCCAAGACTTTGCAAGTCTTGCCAAAAACTAGGGTATGACTTATGTACCACCTCCGGTTCCTGTATGTATATGGGTTGCTGCAGTGCATGTATGGCAAAACTCATAGCCATGCGATGGTCTGCATAGGTTTCTATAATAGGATTTTCAACAACAGCTGCATATTCCTTTAGCTCAATAGAATCAGGGGTGATATGCGTTTTAGCTCCTAATTTTTGCAACTCTTGTTGTAGCGCTTCAAGTCTATGGGTTTCTTTATATGCCAGTGTGTGTAATCCTGTGATGTGGAAGGGGATTCGCAAGCTGGCACACAGTACGGCAAAAGTTTGGGCAAGGTCTGGCGTATGGTTAAAATCAACCTTGAAATCGAGTTTTGTGCCGGGAATTGCTTGTGAGGTTTTATGTATATGCAGCCTTTCTGCAGACCAATTTATTTGCAGATTCGTGATTTGAGTTATTAATTGCAACAGTGCACTATCTCCTTGGGTGCTTGTGCGTGAGAAGTGCATTAGTTCCAAATCAGCTGTTGCTGCGAGAGCTGCTGCAGCGATTAAGTAACTCGCAGAGCTCCAGTCTGATTCGCATGTAACAACATGGTTTTTGGAAAGTTGGGGCGTATGCTCCACGTGGAATGCTTCATCTGTGAGACTGACATTGATGCCTATTTCAGAGAGTTGCGCTTGTGTGAGTTGTAAATAGGGTTTAGAAGTGATAGGAGTTGAAAATAGGATATGAAGTCCGTTTGGCATTTTTGCGCCTATCAGAGCAAGTGCTGTTATGAATTGGCTGCTGATGTTTCCCGCTACAGAAACTTGTCCGCCGGAAAGTGTCTTTCCCTGTATGTGCAACGGTAAATACCCATGTTTCTCCGTATAGTTGATTTGTGCACCGAGTTGCTGGAGGGCAGCAACAAGTGGTTCTATGGGTCTTTGGTGCATGCGTTCTGTGCCGTGCAGAATGATGTTGCAACCTGGCAATTGCGCAAAGTATGCTGTGAGAAACCTGGCGGCTGTACCCGCATCGTAGATATTAATGTGGTCTGTTAGCTGCGTCAAGGCGGCTTGCATGATACGCGTATCACGTGCCGTGCTTAGATTGTGTATATCCAGAATTTGAGGATAGAGCGCTTGCAGAATGAGCCAACGATTGCTTATGCTTTTAGAGCCCGGAATAGTGATTTTACCTTGTAATTGCTTTGTTGGATGGCTGAGTAAAATCAAGGCTTGAGTTTTGGGTTATTTTGATGTCTGGAAGTATCTCGTGAAGTTTTGATTTGCATTTTTTTGTCAAAAGCTGCTTGTAGATCAGTTTGTGTTTGATTAGCAAGGCAGAGAACCACAAACATCACATCTGCAAGTTCTTCGCCAAGATCTTTGTTTTTATCAGACTCTTTCTCAGACTGCTCTCCATAGCGTCTGGCTATAATTCTTGCCACCTCGCCAACTTCTTCTGTGAGTTGTGCCATGTTGGTAAGCTCGTTGAAGTATCGTACTCCATGATTTTGAATCCAATTATCTACTTCTTGCTGCAGTTGTTTTATAGGCATTATTTCTTTCTTAAAATGATTTGTGTGTTTTCCTTATCTACGATATGCTGGTTTTGGGTTTTGAGCGTGAGATTGTAATTGGAGTTAAGTGTGTTGAAAAGTATGATTTCTTGTGAAGTCACAGTAATTACGTTTCCTGAAACAGTATATTCTATGCCATATAGACCTACTTTGTCATCCATTTCATACAAAAAGTTTTGTGGAACGTTTTCCACCTCAAATTCTTCATCAAATTGTATTCTCGCTATTTTTATGGAGTTAAATGGTGATCCAAATTCAAATGGAAATTTACGTTTAGTGTCTAGAATTGGGTTTTTGGTCTGAGCAAGGAAGAGCAATGGCTTTATAAATATGCGATTGCCTATTACATCTATATTATCCTCTCCTCGGATTTTTGCAGAAATGCGTACAGCATCTTTCGTTGGGTTTACGTTTACCTGAACATCTTTGTATTCATTAACTTTTTTCCGACTTAAAAATTTTGTCACAAAATCCTGTTGATTGTTTTCTATGTCTTGGATGTTGTTGATTGCAAAGTAATTGTTTTGTACATTTATGAATTCACCCTCATACGTTCCATCAGCATTAATTTTGTAATTCAAATTTGTTCGGTCAAGACTTTCCCAATCGTTTTGAATTGGAATTTCCGTACCACTATTATCTTTGATCACAATTGCACGATGATTCATCGCTCGGATCGGCAACATGTTTATTTTCATGTGTTTGGATGTTGCGTCGAGTAAGATGTTTTTGTTGTTGTGCTGTACACTGGCTACAACATAATCAAGTTTAGAAAGCGATGGTTGTACACCAAGTACACCGTTTCTTACGGAGCTGAGTACAGCAGGATTGGCATCAAATCCTGTCATACGTAGCAGGCTTACTAGTAGAAGGTTGATATCGCTCACATTTCCCACCTTATTTTCTAGAGTTTTACGGATACCGCTTTCTGTATAGATACCATAATTACTATTCCAATTAGTGTTTTGCTGTACAAATTGATATACGGCTTCCAATTTTTTATTGGGGTCTGAATACTGATTGTTAAATTCAGCTGCCTTTTCGCGTAGGTAATTTTGTCCTTTTAATTCCTGGCCAAAATTATGATCACTGTTCAGGGTTTTGGCTACGTCGTTCCAATTTTTTGCAAGTTGATGAGAGTCGAAGTTTGCACCATTTACTGACGCAAGTTCCATGCGCACAGAGGAGCGTAGGTTGTCACTATTTAGTACAAATGGTTCATCTGTAATGGGTAAAGCGTTTCTCAAGAAAAAGGAATGAATGTGTATTTGATTTCCACTTGTGAAATCTGTGTTTTTGGCTGTGAATATGTCTGCAGAGCCTTTAGTTTCTGTATTGTAGAAAAATTCGTTGAAATGCTGAAAACTATAGTAGCTATAGACAACGGGTATTTCATCTTGAAAATACCATAGTCCAGTATCAAAAAAATTGGTTTGTAGCATTTCATAGCTATATTCTATAATAGAGCCGTTTTGCACATTGGGGAAGGTGAATTTGCGGAAAGTTACATGCTCCGCTTGTTTATCATCAAAAATGTCAGAGTTTCTCACTTTTTCAGATTGCACGTTATCTTGACTACTTAGGTTGTAGCTAGTTGCACTGAAAGTCTGTAAATGATCGTTTCTACTAGCTCTGTAATTGCGCAGCGTAATGATAGGGTTTAGTATATGATTTGGAGTTTTGTCCTTGTCATAAATTTTCACCCTTCTTTCAAAAAAAGTTCTCAAGTAAAATCTTTTTTGAGCATCATCCCATGTAAGATATTGCCTTTTGGCTTCATGCAGCACTTCTGCCGGAGCGCTAGGCTGCAAAGTGCTGCTAGTGCTTTTCAAATCTTCAACTTTCACTCTTTGTAGCTTATCTTGAGAATAGGCAGAAAGACATGCAAAAATCAGGAGGAGGTAAGAGAGCTTTTTCATGATTTCTTTTCAAATAAAATTTTAGATTTTTCAACTCTTTCAATGTTTTTGAAAAAGTCTATGAAGTCGTTGTATTGTTGTTTGGAATATTCACCTTGATTGAGATCTATGGTGCTATGTATAAGAATTTGTTTATCGTCACTAGTTATTGACATTTCATAACTTCCGAATATTGTGGAGATTTTTTGGTTTTGAGGCATTTCAACTATGCTGTGATGCTCTGGGATTTGATAGCTGGCTTGGAAGGTGCTTATGGAACCAAATGGTATGTGAAAAGGTAATTTTCTATCATTATTTCGGCCATAATTGTATGGATTTTGAAAGAATGGGTTTATGGAAGTTACTAGAAATACCGGGTTGGGTTTTTGATGCCAATTGTCTATGTTGGCATTTACTTCTCGTTGTATATTTCCATAACGCTTGTCATTGGTGATATTAATTTCCTTAACGTAAACTTGCCCTAAGTGACTGTATTGCGCCTGAAATTGTTTCTTAAGATCATCTTGATTCATATCTATAAATCGGCGCTCATCATCATACATCAATCCAAAGTGAGAAGACTCTAGGATTAGGTTGACTTTGTTGTTAGGCAGATTGGTGGTGTTAATCTTCGTGCTTGTGATGTTTTTCTCTTTTGGATAGAATTGTGTTTTTTGAATTACTCCACCTTCTGGCGTAAGCACTAAAGCCTTACGATCATAGCCAAATTGCCCTAAATGATTGAAAGGACCTTGCTGTGTTGTGCATTCCAACCATATAGTGTCTTCTTTGGTTGGCACTTGAAGTAGCATGTGATTTCCTTGAGGTGCAGGTAGATCTGCATCAAAATTTTGTTTGTGTCGAGAATCGGCATAGAGTATTACCAAGTTGCTTGGTATGTCAACGGCATCGAGAAGGCTTTTCATGTAATTGCTTAGCCCTTTACAGTCACCATATCCTGTTCTGTTTACGTGAGAAGCTTTATATGGTTGCCAACCGCCAATATTCAATGCTACATTTATATAGCGTGTTTTCTGCTGCAAGTAATTGTAAATTTTATATACTTTTTCTTCTACGTCCTCTTCATTCGCTACCAATTGTTTTATTTGATTTTTAGTTTCGGTGGGAATATCCATTCGGTCGTTTAGTAAATTATTGTTATACCATAGACCAAACTCTTTCCAGTCTTTCGCAGAGCCTTTTACAGAAATCAAATTAAAGTCTTGCAAAGCCACGCGTGCATAGGGAAAAAATGATGAAGCTTGTGGTGCCATGGGTTCGTAATCTATTCCAGCGATTTTCTCAATGGCAAGGTGCAGTTTGTTCCCACTTTTTTCCTGTCTCACGGCAAATTGATCTTGGTTATACAATGAGAAGAAATAGGTAAGATTTCTAGGATTGTTGATTATATATTCGCTTTTTTCTACCCCTATATTGTATCCAGAAAAGGGTTGCCAAGTAGGTATAAAAGCGGTGTTAGATTGTTCTAATGAAACAAAATATTTGATAGTATATGGATATCTCGTGGGTGTGAAATCACCTACAAGTACTCTACTTTCTGTATATAAACTTGAATTGTCAACAGCGCTATAGTCTGAAAAGTCTTTCTTTCCAAGTTTTTTTATAATTTTTCCGTCTGCATCGTATACTTCACCATAGTACTGCTTGATTTTCGTTGATGGAATATAATGGATTGGAAAACTTGTAAAGTGATCTGCATTGCTATTAAAAACGGTGACAACTATTTCATATTGATGTTCAAATCGATCTTGCGATAATAACACCAATTCTGTTTTTTCACTTCGCACCACCGCGCTTTTAGACTTGTCATTGAGTATTTCTGCAGGAATTTCTGATACGGGAAATACTTGACCTTTGGGAGTTAAAAATCCCAAAAAGAATACAAAAAAGAACAATCTGTACATTTGGATAGCAATTACCTGTGCATAAATGTACAATAAAAAATATTATTTATTATACAATACCGGATTTAATTCTTTGTCATTATACATTTTCATTTGCTTGTATAATTTCATTTTCTTATTTCCGGTTTCCAGATCATTGAGTAGTTGATCCAGTGCAATAGATAAATCCTGCTTTTGCGTGCGTAAAATGTGGAGTTTGTCCTGATTCTTTTCCTTTAGCTCTTCAGAAATCTCGTTTCGGCGAGCCTCAATATCCATATGGTATATTTTGAGCGCCAGTATAGAAAACCTATCTACAGCCCAAGCAGGCGTTTCTGTGTTTAGAGAAGCTTCTGAAGAAGGAGTACTTGAAGAAAACTTGTGGTAAAACCACTCATCTATATCTTCTACGAGATCAGTGCGTTTCTGGTTGGAGTTGTCAATTCTCCGTTTAATCTGTAGTGCTTCTTCTGGCGCAATGTTAGGATCACGTATTATGTCTTCTAAATGCCATTGCACAGTGTCAATCCAGTTTTTGTGATACAGCATTGCCTCTAATGTATTAGGCTCATGCGGGTTGTGCATAGCGGTGTCTACATTGTCAGATTTATGATAATCTTCAATGGATTGATTGAAAATTTGCCAGGCGGTTTCACTGATTTTCATGATTTAACTTGAATGTTGTGAATAGTGCTTCATATTGAGTGAGATAGTCACGCTTTTTGCTTTTGCCTTGATTTAGTGGTGCAAAAATCACTGCATCAGCTATATAAAGCATATTGTTGTTGTGATCTTGTATGATTTTCATGGTATAAGGTCCACCCATTTGAGTGAGAGTCATAGACCAGTAACCTTGTGTTTCGTAAACAGATTGAGAGCTATCTCTACTCACTTGTCGAAAATCATAAAAATCCCTAAGCATAGGCTCCTTTTCTGTCTGCAAATGGTCTTCGGTCATCACTCTTAGTGAATCCGCCCCTACAAACATTTGTTGTGGTGCTCTGTTGCCTTTGGTGTGCAAGCGGAATACTGAGTCTCTTATTGCAATTGCATCCTCTATGGTCACTTCCGGTTTGTAGAAAGGTACCTTATACACAAATAGGTTGATGAGATCAATAGAGCTGTGATTCACCACTCCTTGATCACTTTGGTGAACATTTTCGATGGTGTTCACAAAATCTCTTCTATACCAAAGAAAGTTCTCTTCGTTTAGAGACTTTACAAATCCTTTGGGTATAAGCATATCTACGCCTAGTGCTTTCAAATCAGTTTTATCCTGATCTTTGTGGCTTTCTCCTGCAAGAACAAATCGGCGTTCTGTGTTTCTGAAAAGCCGAAGAATACTATCTTGATTTTGTTGGAGTAGCGTAACTGCCTCTTGCGGTGAAGGTGCAGTCACCTGGACGTAAGCTTGGGGTCTTGCAAATTTGTCTTGTTCTATGCTTATAGAGCTTGTACCCTGCTGCACTTCTACCATGAGTCTGGTATTTTTGAATCTATTGAGGAGTGCAGGGTCAAATTGTCTGGTTCCGAACATGATTTCGGGTGGGTAATACAAGCCTGGAAATACTTTACCAAACATTAATGTGTCCCGCAAACCCTCTTCCATACTATGATACCAGTCTTCAGAAGCGAAAACAGTAACTTGATTAAGAGGACCAGAGGATTCCGGTAGATAAGTGGTTGTAGATTCTGATTGACAAGAAAATAGCGCCCCGGAAAGCAGTGAAATCATGAGTAGAGAATACACATAATAGTTTTTGCTGCTTTGGAGATATTTTCGAATCATGCAGAATTTTATTTAAGCCGGAGGGTTGTTTTTGGGATTTATCTCCTCTTTTTTATCATCGTCTTTGGTAGCATCTTTGAATTCCTTGATGCCCGAACCTAATCCACGCATCAATTCTGGAATTTTTCTTCCACCAAATAAGAGTAAAACTACCAGAATTATGGCTACTATTTGCCATGTTCCGATCATTCCCATAATGATTGTAGCTAACATACTATATTTTTTACAAAGTTAGGTAATTTGTACGAATTGGATTACATGCCTGTTACCCAACTCGCCGGGTTGAGCTTAGTCATCCCTTTGTAGATTTGGAAATCCAAGATAGTGTTGTTTTCACTGTCTGTAAATATCCTACCCAGATTATCACGTATTCCAACCTTCTGACCTTTAGTTACATTTACAGATTCTAAGTTGTTATACACTGTGAAGTAATCGCCATGATTTATTACAATGGCAAACATACCGGGTTGTGGTGTCATGATGGATGTCACCGTACCTCCAAATACGCTTCTGGCCATACTGCCTCGTGATGTTGCAATTTTCACGCCTGGATTATTTTCCATCACTTGCGGCAACACAGGGTGAGGATTTCTACCAAACCTTCCCACTACTTGCCCAGAAGCGGTAGGCCAAGGCAAACTTCCCTGATTTGCTGCAAATGAACTAGAAAGCGCAGTGGCTTCGGACGCCGCAGGGCTTGGTGTTGGGGCTGGTGCTGCGGCAGCAGGCAGTGGAGTAGGAGCAGGTTCCGCAGGGCGCGGTGCAGGTGCAGGAGTGGTTCTGCCACTACTAGCAGCAGCAAGCTCTCTTTCTCTTGCTTCTCTAGCCTCTCTTTCTCTGCGTTCGGCTTCTACTCTTGCTAGTCTTTCCCGTTCTAATCTCGCCGCTTCTTCGCGTTGGCGACGTTCAGCTTCTTCTCTTTCCCGTGCTATGCGGATTTCTTCTTGTATTATTGCCTGTATTTGGCTTTGTATGCGATCCGTTTGCTGTTGTTTTTGGCGTAAATCTGACGCAATGTTTGAAGCATTTTTACGATAATCTGCTAAAATTTGATTCTGCTCGCGGCGCTCAATTTCGAGGTTGTCACGCATTGCCTGTTGCCTAGCCAATAGCATCTCTTTCTCTTTTTTCGCAGCTTCGCGTACAGCGATAGTTTTTTCGATTTCTGCCTGTTTTACTTTGATTTCCTCAGCTTTTTCACCTTGGAAATTTGAATACTTCTCTAGATATTTCAATCTTCTATAAGCCTCTGTGAAATTCTTTGAACCCAATACAAAAACCACCTTGTTTTGCATGGATTTGTTTTTGTATGCGTTCACCAAAACCTCCTTGTATTCTTTCTTCAGCTCAGCCATTTCCCTATTCAGGTGGTTGATTTCTAGCTGTGCAAGATATATCTCATCATCCAAAAATCTTTTTTCGCGGTTGGCATTGCTCACAAGTTGATCTTGAGCCTTGATTTTCTCCTCCAAACTTTTTATATACAATAAAGACTTTTGAGAACCAGCTCGGTTTTCATTCAATACTTTATTTAAAGCAGAAATTTGATTGCGCAACTCTTGACTCTGCTGCCGAAGTCTTTCTTTTTGTGACGGCTGAGCCCAAAGTAGCACTCCCGCAAAACAGCATAGTATAACTAAAAAGCTTCTTTTCGTCATATCTCCTTCAACTTCACTTTTATTTCATCAGTTTATCTCCCGTGGAGAGTAGTTGCCCGGTATGTTGAAGGGCGCATCCATAGGAGTCAAATCAAAAGTATTGTACTCTAACGTAATTTCGTCATTTTGAGTACCTTTTATCACAACTTTAACAATTCCGGGTAGATCTCCAGCCGCTGTGCTGCTCCAGTTTTCGTAAGTAGCGGTGAGTGTAGTTGGTGAATTTCTATCTTGCATCTCAGCACGCAACAATCTGAAATTGCCATCAAGAAAATACTTAAGGGCAAAAATTTGTGAGGTTCCGGAAGCACTTTGATTAGGTTGATATTCTACAACAAACTCATTGTTGGCTTTATCAACACTCATTTTATAAGCATCTTGAGCGCCTAGAAGCAACATTCTTCCGAGCAACAATTGTTGTAGTCTTTCAAAATTGATAAAATCTACTTTGAGTTTTTCATTGAAAAACGCAAAATCGCCATCAATGTAGGTTCTATCTATCACCTCATAAGCTTGCACGCGAGATGGGGTGATGTTGGCACGTGCACCTGTAATTCCGAGCATAGAAAGGTTTACCCAAATCCTCTCATCGCCTTGCATATAGATTCTGCTACTGGCAGAATTTTGCTTGCCGTTGAGGTTGGCAGTTACCTTGCCTCTTATCTGCAAATGCTCAAAGTTTGGTTCCTTTGCCACATATTCACGGAAAAAAGCTTCCCGGTTCATGTTCTCTACATTTGCCGTACCCGAATCAGTTGGTTGCACAGCGCATTGCACAAAAAGAAGTGCAGTGAGTGCTAAAATTATTTGTTTCATTTAGAGTTTCTTATCTACAAAGAAATTTCGTGCCACGAATCACAATCAATCTTTTGCTTGAAAATCCAGCGTAGAAAAGTCACCCAAGCTTATGTTTCTAGAAACACCATAGTACTCTGCATTATTGCCAATCATGCTATGCGTAAGGTTTCCATACTGTATCTTGGTGCATTCCTGTATCAGAGAATTATCAATGTTGCTATTGCGTATTTCCGTGCCGTTGCCAATAGAGACATTCGGGCCGATCTTTGAATTTTCTATCACCACATTCTCTCCAATGAAGCATGGCTCAAGTATCAGTGAGTTGATGATTTTTGACGAAGATGGGAACTGCTTCAGCACCTCTTTCTCAAAGCCCAATACCTTGGAGTTGGTTTCTACAGTCACTGTTTTGTTACCACAATCCATCCATTCATCCACCTCACCAAGAGTAAACTGATTGCCTTTGCTGCGCATGTTCTCCAAAGCGTCAGTGAGTTGGTATTCACCACCGCTCTTCAAATCATTGTCTAGCAAATACTCAATTTCTTTGCGTAGTTGCCCACCATCTTTGAAGTAGTAAATACCTATAATTGCCAGATCAGAAACAAATTCTTTTGGCTTCTCTACAAAGTCAGTAATTACATTATTTTCATCAAGCTTCACTACACCAAATGCACTTGGGTTTTCTACTTTTTTCACCCATACAACACCGTCTGCATCCTTGTCAAGTTCGAATTTCGCACGGAATAGTGTGTCAGCAAAGGCTATAATCACAGGACCTGTGAGTGCCTCTTTTGCTTGATAAATGGCGTGAGCTGTGCCCAGTGGCTCTTCTTGTCTCACTACTGTGCCTCTAGCACCCAATTTTTCCGCAATGGCTACCAATTGATCCTCTACCTCCTTGCCAAAATCACCGGTGATAAAAGCAATTTCATCAATAGGATCTTTACATAGCGATGTGATGTCCTCTGCCAATCTATGCACAATAGGTTTGCCGGCAATAGGTATTAGAGGTTTTGGTACAGTGAGCGTGTGTGGTCTCAAGCGTGAGCCGCGCCCCGCCATAGGTATTATGATTTTCATAGTGTTCTATATATTTAAGAGAATAGTACTTAAAAGTTTTTTCTGTTCGCAAATTTATGGCTTATCACCCGTGCTGCCAAATCCGCCGCTACCGCGTGAAGTCTCACTCAGCGCATCACTTTTTTCCCAAGAGATCTGTTCATACTTGGCAAAAACCAATTGTGCAATGCGCTCACCGGGTGCCACCTCATAAGCCTGTGTAGATAAATTGGCAAGTATTACACCCACTTCGCCTCTATAGTCCGCATCAATAGTGCCGGGAGCATTCAAGCAGGTGAGTCCATGCTTCAGTGCCAAACCACTTCTCGGACGTACTTGCGCTTCATAGCCTGCTGGTATCTCTATGTACAAACCTGTTGGGAAAAGCCTTCTTTCCATCGGTTGCAGAGTCCAAGATTCTTCTATATTGGCTTGTAGATCCAGACCTGCGGCGTGCTCAGTTTGGTATTCTGGCAGGGCATACGGAGATTTGTTTACCACTTTGATCTTCATCGGTGTGTTTTGCAAATTTCCACAAAAATAGCCATTCCCATCATACCATCAAACACGGATAGTATTCTCAAGTAAATCTACAAGCAAAATAACGGCACATTTTGTAAATCAAAAATCTTTAGGAATGCACAGATCAACGACGTATCTGGGAAAGAATAAAATTTCTTTCCAGAAAATACACCAGTCCAAGATATAAAATTAGCAATCCATTGCCAATCAAGAAATTGCTGTCTGCCAAATGATAGCTTATAAAGCCTATAAACATAGACACAGCAAGGTAGAAAATTATCTTTCTAGACTTATACGGAATGGGGTAATTGCGTTGCCCAATATAGCAAGAGAGCACCATCATGCACATGTATACAATAAACGTTGCATAAGCAGAAACCATGAAGCCCAATCGTGGCAGTAGCAGCAAGTTTAGCCCTACAGTCAACACAGCGCCCACCAGCGAAATGTAAAAACCAATGCGTGTTTTATCCGTCACCTTATACCAAGTAGAGAGAGTATAGTAAATCCCAAAAAATAAATTTGCAAAAACTATAATCGGCACTATATCCATAGCCTGCCAATAAGACGGATTTGGAATGAAAAGCCTTTTCAGCCAACCCAGATTTACAATGATGGCCAGCGCTGCCACACTTCCCAGCACAGTGAATGCTTCTGTGATCATTGCATATGTTTTTGGAGCATCCTTGTCCTGCATTTTCTTGAAAAGAAATGGCTCAATCCCCAGTCGGAAAGCCGTTACAAAAAGTGTCATGAGCACTGCTAGCTTATAGCAGCCACCATAAGCACCCGCCATTTCATCAGATATGAGCATCCGTTGCACCGTTTTGTCAAAATTTTCATTGATCATAAACGCAAACCCAGCCAACATCACCGGCCAAGAATACCCGAGCATTTTGCGGAAAAGCTCAGCATCAAACTTGCGGCGCACCTTCAAGCTCACCGGCAACAAAAGCAAAAACCCAAAAATACTTCCTAGCAAATTGGCAAAAAACGGAATCGCCACCTGCTCCTGTAGGCCAAAAACACGCAAATTCTCAAACGGAATTTGCATAAACATCAGCAACACCAGCAGTGTCTGCACAGCAGATTGGCTCACACGTACAGCCGTGTATCGCAACGGTTTGTTGTGAAATCGTAGCCAAGCAAGCGGTATCACACACAGCGTGTCAAAGAAAGCTATCCACACAAACCAGCGTATGTACTCCGGGTTTTGCGCATAGTCCAGACCATCAGCTATAGACCGGTGAAACAGTAGCCCACCCAACAAAAAAACCAGCGAAGTAGCCCCTAAAAACCAGTAAGAAGTATGAAAAGTTTTATCTCTTTTGCTCTCATCTGAGCTGAACCTGAAAAAAGCCGTCTCAAACCCAAAAGTCAGAAAAATATTCACAAAAGAAATCAAGGCATACAACTGTGCAAACTTGGCAAACTCCGCAGCATCTATATACATAGCATACACCGGCACCAGCAGAAATATGAGAATACGGGGTAGTATAGCCCCAATGCCATATATTACCGTTTCACCCAGTAGTTTTTTGAACAATTTTCAGCAAATTTTCATGCAAAAGTCCATTTTCTTTTTCTAAAAACCAATCAATGCACTCATTTTTTTATCTTTGCCTATTGCAACACATCCCTATGGACAAGCATAAAAAGCAGAGAATAGGCGTCATCGGCAGTGGAAGTTTTGGTACAGCCCTCACCAAGATTTTTTGTGAGACCAATGAGCAAGTAAATTGGTGGGTGCGCAGTGAAGAAGTTAAGGACACCCTCCTCACAGAGCATCGCAACCCGCACTACCTGAGTTCAGTATCATTCCGCCCCAACAAGCTTCAAGTATTCACAGATATCAACCAGCTCGTGGAGCACACAGACATCCTTGTCTTTGTCACGCCCTCCATCTACCTGCTAGACTGCCTCAAAGACCTCAACGTCTCGCTACAAGACAAGCTTGTAGTCACAGCCATCAAAGGTCTCATTCCGCAGCAGTCCAAGATCATAGGAGATTATTTCCATGAAGATCTGGGCATACCCTTGGACAACATTGGCGTCATAGCCGGCCCGTGTCATGCAGAAGAAATAGCACTCGAGCGGCTCTCATACCTTACCGTAGCCTTCAAAGACGCACACAAAGCAGAAATCCTTGCCCAACACCTGCGTTGCAGGTACATGAACGTCACCTTGAGTGATGATATCTTTGGCACAGAACACTCCGCAGTGCTCAAAAACGTGTATGCCATATCAGCAGGTTTGGCGCATGGGTTAGGCTATGGAGACAACTTCATAGCAGTTCTGCTCAGCAATGCCATCCGTGAAATGGCGCGCTACATGGACGCCATTTATCCCATACAGCGAGACGTTAACGAGTCTGTTTACCTTGGTGATTTGCTCGTCACCGGCTACTCCTACTTCAGTCGCAATCGCATGTTTGGCAACATGGTAGGCAAAGGCTATACAGTGAAATCCGCACTTATGGAGATGAACATGGTGCCAGAAGGCTACTACGCCGCAGACGGTATCAAAAAAATCGCTGACGAGCACAACGTGCACCTACCCATACTCAATCGCGTACACAAAATCCTTTACCGCGACAAAAACCCCAAAAAGCAATTCCAAAAACTCACTGCCGACCTCAATTAACCCCGTATAAACGCCAGGCTTTTTCATTTGCAGCATTCATATAAATAACAAGATTACATAGAGGAGCCTAGCAAAGTATAATTATTTTTTTATTTTTTTAGGAGCTATTTCCGGCTGTTGCCTCCAATCTTGTTGGTCAGTGGCAGCAAAAAAATCTCCCTTCAGGCACACTCTCCCGGATGAGCCGGGACCCGGTACCTGCAGGGAGTTTTTTGCATTGCCACTGCCTGCACAAGGATTTCCGGCACATTCGGGCTAGGCCATACAGCACAAGGCCAAAAAATAGTCAGCACCCATTCCCACAGATCAAAAGCTACAACCAGCATTCACATACAACCAGCAATCACTTTCAAAGGACAATCAAAATCCCAGAAACACGGTCACTGAGGGTTTTTTGTGCCAAAAATCGCGGGAAAAACAAACAAAAATTGAAACTGCACAAAAAATGTCTCGAAGTGACGAACTTCAAACTTATTCCTTTGCTTCCTGTGGCTTCTCGACAATTTGGCTTAGGCAAAATCCCTCAGCCACCGTTTTGTATCGGTCACTGAGGGTTTTTTGTGCCAGAAGTCGCAGTAAAACCAATGAATCGTCAGTGCACAAAAAACGTCTCGAAGTGACAAACTTCAAAATTATTGCTTCGCTTTATGTGGCTTCGAGACAATTTTGCTTTGGCAAAATCCCTCAGCCACCGTTTTGCATCGGTCACTGAGGGTTTTTTGTGCCAAAAATCACGGGGAAAACAAACAAAAATTGAAACTGCACAAAAAATGTATCGAAGTGACGAACTTCAAAATTATTCCTTTGCTTCACGTGGCTTCTAGATAATTTGTCTTAGGCAAAATCCTTCAGCCACCTTTTTCCATGTGAAAGCTTTGAAACTTGAATTTTGCAAATCAGCACCGCTGACTTGCAAAAAAAAGAGCAATATGAAGGTCTATTTGCACTTGTACAGTGTTTAATCTAAGTCAAATTCTCTTCCTTCTAGGAATTTCCCCCATTCTTCTGAAATAGCTTCTATAAAGGACCACGCGTGCCTATCTTCTCCAAATCCTTTGCGTATTATCGGCTGAATGAGCTCCATGGTTTCTTCCTCTGGATTGTATAAATATTCATTCCCTTTGAGTAAATGAATGTTTACATAACAACCTCCATCACTGCCATTGAAAGGCTTTGTGTCAATGTATTTAATATTGCCTAAGTCAAAAGCCTGATTTCCGAATAAAAAAATTCTTCCCATGATTATTTGATTTAAAAATTTGATCTTTTTTGTGAACTGTTCTGGTATGCTTCTTATGCAACTTTTTGCATAACAAAGTAAACTACGGTGTAAAAGTATTGACGTACAACGCCAAAACATGTCGTTGAAAAAAATTCAAAAGCCAAATAATACTTTTTACGCTATACCGGATGAAATAATGAGAGTTTTAAGCTAGATCTATGTTGCGATGCCCGCGGCAGGTGGTAGGCGGCTACCCCGCAAGGTATTTTGGCTCTTGCAAAATGTGAGCGCAAAGGGGTTGATGCCGCCCAACCGGCAGAAAACCCTTTGCGCCACTATTTTGCAGCCAAAAAACCGCGGAGTAATAGCCGTACAACCGACCCTTTTAATGGGTTGTAGAAACGCGATAATCGATGTAAATAATGAATACCCGATCCATTGCGTCTCTACAGCACAAAAAAGGGTGCCGCCCAAATCATTAAAAAATATTGCTTGCCTGTGAACGCTGTTTTACTCTTCTGGCATGACTACGTTTAGCTCGTTTCTGTCCCAATCGTAGAGGAAGTCTATGCCATAGTTGGTGCTGTGCACTAGCAGGCGATTGATCTCATACCGAGTGGCATACTTGCGGAAATGGTAGATGTCTGCTGGTGTGATGAAGGGTTCGCGGTCTGGATAGGTGATTGAGATTTGGCTCTGATCTATGTCTTCTTGTGTAACGCTGTGTGGCATGTACTGGTTGAATTGCAGATTGTAGAAGATTTTGCCCTCCTCGTCTGCATAATACAGGTAGTCACGCCCAAATGGTATGGTGGATGTGGCTGTGGTCTCTGTGAGCAGATAGAGCTTGTATAGGTGGCGCTCCTTGCCGCGCACTACGTCTGTGAAAGGAATGAAAACAGGATTGAAAAACTCGTCTTTGCCAGGGTTGGTAAAACTATATTTGGATTGCACATTGCGCATTACTAGCGCTTTCATGTCTATGAAATGTAGTTCTTCTTCTGCCAATGGGCGCTCAACGGGGTTGATTTCTCCTGCGTCTTCTGAGCTGTAGTAGTACACTTCTGATATTACTTTTTGTGTGCTTTTGGCATCCATAATCAAGGCGATAATACTATCATTGCGGGATATGACATGCACTTCGCCGGAGCGAGAGCGCATGCGCCTGTCGCCATCTATCCATTTGACGGTTTGGGTGAAGGCTTGCTCATACATATATAGCTTATCTGCTTCTTGCAATATGGAGTCATTGATCTGCTGAAAGGTGCGTGTCTCACGCTTGGTTTGCGCTTCTAATGGGGTATGCAAGCTGAGGTAAAGTAGTATCGTGAGTAAGTAAGGTAGGTGTTTCATGATTTTGTGTTTTGATTGGGTGTCAAAAAGTATTTTACCAATCCCAAAACAATGCCAAGCCCTACCCAAAATAGAAAATTGCGTATATGGTCTTGCTGAGCGATGGGGTTGTCTAGGCTATAGTGGTTGATGAGCATGAAGCCAAAAAATAGCGCTAGCCCAAACAGGACGGAGTTTTGCAACTCTCTGCGGAAACGTGGATCACTGAATTGTGGTATGGGCATAGGGTTTGAAATTTTTATGTACTATATCCAGTCTATATGAGCGTTACTGCTTAGCTGCCACATGACTATGGCTAGAAATACTATGCAAAGTAGAAGGCTGAGCCCGCTGCTCATCATGAACCCAATGAAGGAGCCTGTGGCTGCCCTGAGGGCGTCTTTGCGGTTGCGTTTTTTGAAAATAAACTCGCCAATGAAGGCGCCTAAAAATGGCATGACAAAGATAGACCATAATCCTAACGGGGCGAAAAATATGCCTACTATAAGCCCTATGGTGGTACCGTAGACGCCATACCGGCTACCACCAAATCTTTTGCTACCCCAAGCGGGAAGTATGTAGTCTGCTGCGCTCACTAGACCCACGCCAATGAGCGCTGCTATGAGCAGCCCCCATCCATAGTCTGCAAAGCTTGTGAAGGAGAAAACCAAAAGGCCTAGCCAAGAGAGTAATGGTCCCGGCAGGACGGGTAGAAAGGAGCCAAACACTGCAATAATCATCATAATTACAGAGAGTATGGCAAGGATTTCATCGGTCATTTGACAGGTTTATTCTAACAAATGTAATTGATTTTTTGTTGTGCAAAAATTCATAGAATTGTTACGGGTGTTTGCCGCAGATTTTATTAGCGTGCAAAATGTAGTAAATTTGCGAGCTATGAGTTGGTATACTAGACAAGAATTGAGGCAGTTTAGAAACCCGTGGACGGAAAATACGCACAAGTATATTCTAAACTTGTTCGAGGCCAATTGGGGTGGGGTTGCCTACACAGTGCTAGGGATTTCTGCCTTGCTAGTGGTGGGTATATTTCTGGATATGCTGCTAAAACGTGTGATGCTGTTTGTGGCAACACGCTTTGTGGCTATCACCAAACTCACTTGGGCCAAGCATATACTGCAAAGTAGGGTTTTCAACTCTTTTGTACATCTGACGACCTTGCTGCTCATGCGGGCGCTGACGCCGTTTGTCATGTATCCATATCCTAAGGTGCTAGACTATCTGGGGAAAGGTTTTGAATTGCTTTTTATCCTCATCATGGCGCAGTTCATTTTTAGGCTCATCGATGCTATTCTATACATCTCAGACTATGAAAACAGCTACAAAACTGTGGCTCTGCGCACCTTTGGTCAGCTAATGAAAGTGGTGGGAGTGTTTTTTGTGGTGCTGATAATAATTTCAGTGATTTTCAATGTGAAGCCACTAAATATATTCACTACTCTGGGTGCTGTGACTGCGATTTTGCTTTTGATTTTCAGAGATGCAATTCTAGGGTTTGTAACAGGTTTGCAAATAGCCTCTAGCCGCACAGTGAAGGTGGGAGATTGGATAAGTGTACCTAAGCATAATATAGAAGGACTGGTGAAGGAGATTAATTTGATATCTGCCAAAGTGCAGAATTTTGACAAAACAGTGTCTTCTATACCTACGTTTGAATTGATAAACACAGAGGTGAAAAACTTTGAACCTATGCGTAATACCAATACGCGTAGAATCAAAAGGGCAATAATGTTCAATGTGAGTTCTTTCCGTTTTCTGGGTGCTGAAGATTTGGAGCAGTATAAGGAAGTGCGCCTTCTTAGTGGTTATATCAACGAAAAACAGGAACAGTATGACCAGTATAATGCTATGTGGGATGCTAAACCCAATGCAAATCTCAATAGCAAAAAACTCACAAACATTGGCCTATTCAGAAAATATACAGAGTTGTACTTGCATGAGCATGAAAAGATTTCCAAAAATGATGTGATCATGGTGAGGCAAATGGAGGTAACACCGCAAGGTATGCCGCTGGAAATATGGTGTTTCACCACTACAACGATGATGCTGGAATATGAAGCCATAAAAGCCGATATTTTTGACCACCTACTCACGGCAAGCAAGGAGTTTGGTCTGGAAGTGAGCACCGTGATCAATCTGAAAAATGAACAATGAAAATGACAAAACTCAGTGTAAACATTAATAAAATAGCCACTTTGCGTAACGCAAGAGGTGGTAATGAACCCAATGTGCTGTTGGCTGCCATAAGATGTCAGGAGTTTGGAGCTCAAGGCATCACGGTACATCCACGGCCAGATGAGCGCCACATACGCTATTCTGATGCTTATGAACTGAGAGAAGTAGTGCACACAGAGTATAATATAGAAGGTAATCCTATCCCAGAATTTGTGGATATGGTGTTGAAGATAAAGCCTGAACAAGTAACTTTGGTGCCAGACGGTGATGACGTCATCACCTCCAATGCCGGCTGGGATACAGAAAAGCATCAATCTTTTCTATCTGAAGTCATACAGGAATTCAAATCAAATGGCATACGCACAAGCATTTTTCTAGATCCGAAACCGGAATTTATAGAGAGTGCCGCCAAAACTGGTGCAGACCGCATAGAGTTATACACTGAAGCATTTGCGGTGGGATATGGTAAGAAGGAAGGTCAGCAAGCTATCCAAGCCTACAAAGAAACAGCCCTGCGCGGCGTAGAATATGGATTGGGTATAAATGCCGGGCATGATTTGAGTCTTGACAATATTGAATTTCTCATTAAAAATATCCCAGAGATCAATGAGGTATCAATAGGGCATGCCTTGATCTCTGAAGCTCTATATTTGGGCTTGGAAAACACCATACAGATGTATTTAAGAAAGATAGAATTGGCTCAAAAATCAGAATAAATGGCACCCCTTTTACATCATAAAAGCATGGGAGATGCTCCCGAGCATCTACTCATTGTTCACGGTCTTTTTGGGCAACTTGACAACTGGAATACATTGGCCAGATCATTTGCAGAACATTTTACAGTTCATTTACTAGACTTGCGAAATCATGGACGCTCTTTTCATCACAGTGATGCAAGTCATGGCGCTATGGCTCAAGATCTCGTAGACTACATGCAAGAGCAGGGAATAGAAAAAGCGCATATGATTGGTCACTCACTAGGCGGGAAAGTAGTGATGAAATTGGCCATATCACACCCTGAACTTATAGATAAAGCCATTATCGCGGACATAGCGCCCGTAGAGTATCCTCCGCAACATTTGGAGATATTGGAAGGATTGCAAGCGGTAGATTTTGAAAAAATTGAAGAAAGAGCTGAAGTAGATGAGGTTTTGAAAAATCATATAAGATCTACTGCTGTGCGTCAATTTTTGCTGAAAAACGTTTTCAGAACTAAGGAAGATAAATTTGCTTTTAGATTCAATTTGCAAGCTCTGAAAGACAGCTACTATGAACTGATCGGCAACTCGTTGGTTCCCGGGGACATGTCTAGCAACGAAATGCTTTTCTTGTATGGTGGCCAAAGCGATTATGTGGCGGAAGATAATAAGGCGCTAATTCAAGGGTTTTTTCCAAATGCAAAATTTGATGTTATAGAAAAAGCCGGACATTGGTTGCATGCTGAGGCTCCGGATGAATTTCTTGAGAAAAGCCTTGACTTTCTACAAGGGTAAAATTATTTATCCTTAATGTGATTTCTATTTTTGACGTAGAAATTGTGTCTTTTAAACACTGATTATCATTGCTTCGAAAGTTTCATAGGTGACATAGTTCATACTGAATTATGATCGCTAAAATTGCCTGATGAGTAAATTGGACAAATTGTTGAATAATAACAATCTCTAAAAACTCTAAAAGGAAATGAAACAGTTTGTAGTTTTAGTGGTAACAATGCTATTGATGAATGCTTGTACTCTAAATGAGAGCACGAATGAAACTTTGAATGGAGAGTTGAATACTGTACCTACAATCATGGAAAAAGACAAATTTGGAATCTCCCAAAATCAAGCTTTTTTAGACAAATTCCGATTGGTGCAGGTAGATACACTTTTGTTCAACCCTGTGAGCTACGGTGAGGCTGCGATTGGGCCAAAAATAACGCAAGAAGAATTCGACTATTGCCATCGAGTTTTGAGGTTGATTCTCCTTGGAGTTCTGTAGAGGATTATGAAGCTTTTTTGAAATTTGAAATCAACACATCACATTACGGTTTGGTAATGCGTACACCGGGGGAATACTCTTACACTTCTCTCACATTATTCTTCTATGATCGCCAGCAAGATGCATTCGTGGATAAATATTTTGAACTTGCCGATCAAACTGGTGACGCCGGATATTCCGAGGAAAAATTCTCATGGCTTTTCAAAGAAGGAGATACTTTGCGTTCGTATACTTATCACAATGAAAAATTGGAAAAGATAGAGCCGTCAGATAATACGGAAACCTTTGACAGGAGAAACTACTATCTTGTAAGTCTAACGCCGCAAAAATTTGATACACTAACAACAGACTCAGAAAAGCAACAAATTTTTGAGCAATACTGGCAGAACAGAAATGTCAAGTAAATTGGATTGCTAGGCTTTATTTTGCCCGCAATTCACTCATTTTTAGGTATAAGTTTCATGTAGTTGCAAGCAGTACCGGCCATTAAATTTTGACTAGGTATTAATAATTTTTCTCTCATTTTTAGAAAAAATTTGACTAGAAAAATTATTTTTGCGGAATGAGGAAGGTTTTTTGGGTTTGGATAGTACTGTTTTTTTACTTTGAAGGTCATGCCCAAGCGGACTCTGACCGCAAGATTTTTTACCCTTCATCGGTGGCTTGGGCCAAAGTAGAAGCCAATGAAATATTTGACAATAAAGTAGGGGTTGGTCTGGACTATGTGCACCGTACAAAAAATATTTTGGGTCAAGGAACCATGTTTGATACACACGCGAGGAGTAGTATCAGACCTTGGGTGCATTATCAGTTTGGTACAAATGCCAGAGCCTCCGTATCGCCGATTGGATATTTCATCACCAATGACCACGTTGCCACTGAAGCGGATCTCAACAGACCAGAATATCATGAGTGGCGTACCACTTTTCAATATTTTCATCACCACAAACAGCTCAATGGCAGGCTCATGCACACTTGGCGCTACAGATATGAGTTGCGCTGGCAAGAACAACCCAGATTTGATAATTATAGATTTTTTACACGATTCCGATTCAGATATAGAATTCGATATGTACTCAATCAAGAAGATTTTTATGAAAACAATGCCTTGTATGGTATGATTTCCAATGAAATCGGGCTCAATATTGGTAGAAATGTAGTCATGAATACTTTCAATCAAAATAGGCTTTATGTAGGTCTGGGCTACAGATTTTTCAATTCAGCTAGAGTTGAGTTGAGGTACGTTGATAGATTGCGTACAAGAGGCGCAACAGGCTTTGAAATGGATCTGGAAAAAGGTTTCATGGTAGGCTTGTATATTGATCAAATTTCAAATTTGGGTAGACGAAAAATTGAAGGTGTAAGATTTGCAGATTAAGCGGATAATTATTGCAAATCAATACTTTATCTAAAAAAATTCTGAATTTTGTAAGGAAAGGCACATTCATTGCTAATCTTCACTCTATGGATATGAAATATATCGGCTCAGTTGTATTGTTGTTTGCGTTTCTGGCTTCATGTCAGGAAGAACAAAAGGAAACAATTGAAACCTCAGACTACCAATCAGAATTGGTGCTTGCAAGGCATCAAGTAGATTCCTTGCAATTGATTGCCAAAGAATATGAGAGATTACTGCAAGCGGTAATGCACAATAAGCATGGCGATAGAGCACATGCCGATTCGCTGTGGAATATTCTGGAGCACAATGGAGATGAACGAATGACTATACTCATCAACAACCTTCAAGAGCACAAAGAACTGAAAGGTTTAGCGGATTTGCCTCCGGAAAAAGAAATTGTAATAGTGCAAGCAGAAACACCCAAAGCACCTGTAAAACCTATTGTAGAAGAAGAGCCGAAGGAAATTCTAGACCCTATTCCACCGCAACGATTGGACGAGAAAAATACAGTAAGCTCACTCACTTTTGTTAGTACCAAGAATGTACTCATAGAGTATGAAGGAGAGATAAGAAATGACAAAGCCAATGGGCAAGGCGTTGGAAAATTTGAATCCGGAAGTATTTATGAAGGCAATTGGAAAGACAATATGCGTCATGGGAGAGGTACCTTTACTTGGGAAGATGGCGCTTCCTATACCGGTGAATTTGTAAAAGATGTGAGAGAAGGACAAGGCACTTACCATTTTACCAACGGTGATGTATATGTAGGGAAGTGGGAAAACGATCGCAGACATGGTCCTGGCGTTTATAAAAACAAGCAAGGCAAAATACTCTATGAAGGTGAGTGGAAGAATGATGAATTTGTGAAGTAAGATTTTTGCCTTGGGCACACCATTTTTACCAAACAATCCTATTCGGTTAAACAAAAATTCTTCTTCAGGCTAAGATTTTAGTTTTTTGTTTTTGAATTGAATGCCGAGCACAGTAAAAGTACTCCGGACGGAGTGAAAAAATTTACTCGTCATCCAGTATTTCCAACATTTCGTCTATAGTAGTGTTGTGATGTTGCAAATACATGGTTTCATGAAATTGCACCAATTTATAGAGCAATTTATGCAGCGTTTCCTTTTCACGATTACTTAGGTTGCCAGATAGCAGTTTAGAGACGTTATTTACATTGGCAGTACTAGCTAAGAAAACTTTTTTTCCTTTTTTACTTACAGCGATTCTTTTGCTTCTCTTGTCAGTAGGGTCAATAGTTTCTTCAAACAAGCCATTTCTCACCAGTCTTTTTATAATTTCCAGTCCGGTTTGTTTTTCATGACCGTTTTTTTCTATCAGTTGAATTTTTGTGAGAAACTCATAGTCCATGAGGCGGTACAAGTAGGTGAAATCCTCATTGGATAACTCGGGAAAATCCTCCATGCCTTTTCGCAGGGTAATTTTTGCGTATCTACCAATCATGAGCAACAATTTGCAGATCTCATTTTCAAGAGAAATACCCTCAATATCATACTTCTCATAGAGCGCCTTAGGGCTTTCAGAAATATAATGCTGCTCATTGAGCCACACTCGGAAATCATTGAGATTACATTTATTAGGATTTGATTTCTCAAAACTCTGCATAGCATCTACAACCTCACGTAAGAAATTAAAATCCATAGCTTAAAGATAGATAATTATTTTTCTAATTTAAATAAATTCAATTAGATTTGTGCTATAAACATCTGACGGTGCGTATAGCAATTTTAGGATCAGGTTTTTCTTCCCTTTCTGCAGCAACGTATTTGCAAAAATATGGGTGCCAAGTTACTGTATTTGAAAAAAATGAGCAAATCGGCGGGCGAGCTTCTGTTTTAGAAGAAAACGGATTTCGGTTTGACATGGGACCAAGTTGGTATTGGATGCCGGATGTTTTTGAGCGATATTTCGCTGATTTCAACTACAAACCTTCAGATTTCTATTCTTTAGAAAAATTAGACCCTGCCTACAGGGTGATTTTTGGGGAGAATGATTCAATTGATATTTCAGCAAATCTGGAAGAGGTAATCAGCACTTTTGAAAACATAGATCCGGGTTCTGGCAAGCCCTTGCGAAAATTTATGCAGCAATCTCGTGATAATTACTCCATTGCCATGCAAGACTTGGTTTATGAGCCGGGTATTCGCATCACAGAGCTCATCACACCTGCTACAGCAAAAAAACTGAACTTGTTTGTTCAAAATATTTCCGGGCAAACCTCCAAAATCACTTCAGACCCTAGACTTCAAAGCATTTTAGACTTTCCAGTATTATTTCTGGGAGCCAAACCTCAAAACACCCCGGCATTCTATAATTTTATGAATTGGGCAGACTTTGGACTTGGCACCTGGTATCCACAAGGTGGCATGCATCAAATAGTACAAGCCATGGAACGCATAGCGCTCGAGCTGGGTGTTGAATTTCATACGGACAACCAAGTCACAAAATTAGAAGTGCATGATCAACGAATCAAAACAGTGCATACCAACACCGGTACATATGAATTTGATGTAGTAGTAAGTGGTGCTGATTATGCAGCCACAGAGCAATTGTTAGATTCCAAATTTAGAAACTTTACAGATCAATATTGGCAGAAAAAAACCTTTGCGCCATCGGCAATTTTATTTTATCTCGGTATCAATCAAAAAGTTGAAAAACTGCTGCATCACAATCTGTTTTTTGATACAGACTTCAATCAGCACGCGCGTGAGATATATGACAAGCCCGCATTCCCGCAGAAACCCCTTTTCTATGCCAATTTTTCATCCAAAACAGATTCATCCTTAGCGCCTGAAGGCAAGGATAGTGGGTTTATTCTCATACCCGTTGCAGTAGATTTGGAAGACGATGAGCAAATTCACCAACATTATTATGAGCTTGTCATGGAGCGCTTGGAAAAATTCACCGGGCAAGCCTTGAGAGAATATGTTGAATACAAAAAATCCTTTGGCGTTCAAGATTTCAAAACGCGATACAATTCATGTAGAGGCAATGCATATGGTTTGGCAAATACACTCATGCAAACCTCCGTCCTACGCCCCGGTATTAGAAACAAAAAACTCAAAAATCTTTTCTACACAGGTCAACTCACAGTTCCTGGCCCGGGAGTGCCTCCAGCTCTCATTTCGGGCAAAATTGTTGCAGACTTCATCAAAAAAAATGTTATATGACCAATAGACAGTTATATGACAAAGTGAGTTTTGGAGCTGCAGCAATGGTTACAAAAAAGTATAGCAGTTCCTTCTCTAGATCTATACTTTTTCTAAGCCCGGAAATACGGCGAAACATTTACAATATCTATGGATTTGTGCGCTTAGCAGATGAAATTGCAGATACATTTCACATCCCGCAAAAAGAAGAAATGTTCAATGAATTTTGCCAAGAATATCAACACTCGCTTCAACGCGGCATCTCCACCAATCCCATCATACACGCATTTATCGTCACTCAGCAAAAATATGCCATACCACAGCACCTGGTAGATTCCTTTTTGCATAGCATGCGAATGGATTTAGGAGACATGCAGCATCTCACAGGTCAGAAATATAGAGAGTACATATATGGATCTGCAGAAGTAGTAGGGCTCATGTGTTTGGTAGTATTTGTACGCGGTGATCAAGACAAGTATCAACAACTCAAGCCATATGCCCAATCTTTGGGTGCCGCTTTCCAGAAAGTAAATTTTCTGCGAGATCTACAAGCAGACTACAGTCAGCTCAATAGAAGCTACTTCCCGGGAATAGACTTTGATCAGTTTACAGACACAGACAAAATCCAGATCGAAAGAGAAATCCAAAATGATTTTGATCATGCCATCCAAGGCATACGTCAATTGCCCATAGATTCCAGATATGCAGTATATTTAGCATACAAATACTACAACAGACTGCTCAGCAAAATCAAGAAAAGAACACCACACCACATACAGCATCACCGTGTGCGGGTCAACAATTTTGAAAAAGTGGTATTATTTTCGAAAGTAATGGTCTACAAAACCATAAAAATCACAAAATGAAATTTGTAATACTATTCATAGCTTTATTTCTTTCCATTGGGAGTTTTGCACAAAACCAAAACTTACGCCAAGAGCTAGACCAAGCAGAAAAATCCAAAAAAGCTGCCGAAGCTTTCATGAAAAAACTGCAAAACACCAGCGCAAAAACAGCCTCAATTGATGGATACACCGCCATGACCCATTTCATACTTGCTAGAGAAACCTCCAACCCTTTCACACGCATGAAGCACTTCAGAGAAGGCAAAGAACTATTGGAGAAAACCATTAAGCAAGAGCCAAATCAGCTAGAGTGGAGATTTTATCGCTATATGGTGCAGGACGGCGCACCAGCCATGTTGGGCTATAAAGACCAGTTGTCCACAGACCTACAATTTATACGCAACAACATCAGCAAAGCCGACGCCGATCTACAAAAACGTATCAAGCAAAACATAAAATTATAGACATGATATACCTATTCTATGCACTGATCACACTGGCAGTATTCGTAGCCATGGAAGCCGTTACATGGCTCACCCACAAGTACGTCATGCATGGATTTATGTGGTATTTTCATGAAGACCATCACCAGCCGGGCTATCCACAACCCTTTGAAAAGAATGACTTCTTTTTCATCATATTTGCCATACCTAGCATATTGCTCTTCTATTTTGGCACAGTGCCAAGTATCAATTACCTTTTTTTCATAGGTCTGGGCATACTATTTTACGGCATAGCCTATTTTTTGGTGCATGACGTGCTCATACACAGACGCTTCAAATGGTTTGAAAAAACAAATAACCCCTATCTGCAAGGACTACGCAGAGCACACAAGCGCCACCATAAGCATCTTGGCAAAGAAGACGGAGAGTGCTTTGGCATGCTCTTCGTTCCTTACAGATACTTCAACAACAAATGGAAAAGTACCTCTACCTGACCCTCAACCTGCTCAGCTTTTCCATTCCATTCCTTTTCAGCTTTGAGCGCCGTTGGTTGCACTTCATACAGTATTTCAAACCCTATATCCTCGCTATCATAGCCATAGCTATTCCATTCATACTCTGGGATATATGGTTCACACAAATCGGTGTTTGGGGCTTCAATCCGCGCTATCTCACAGGATTAGATATTTACAATCTACCCATAGAAGAAATCCTGTTTTTCATACTCATACCCTATCCCAGCAACTTCATACACTACTCACTGCTGTATTTTTTTCCTAGAACAGCACTCAATCCGCGTTTTGCACGCATTCTCGCGCTTATCTTAGGCTTAGCAGCCATCGCCGTAGCCATCACACACACACAACGCCTATACACGCTCACATCCTTTGGCACAGCAGGCATACTCCTCTTAGCACAGTATAGATATCGCTGGCCTATATTCAACAGATACATCCTCTCATTCCTGCTCATACTCATACCTTTTATATTGGTCAATGGTTGGCTTACAGGTAGTTACACACCAGAGCCTGTAGTATGGTACAATGATGATCAAAACCTCGGCATCAGAGTCGGCACCATACCTATAGAAGACTTCTTCTATTGCTTCACTATGCTCTACAGCTCGGCGCTGCTCTTTGAACATCTACTCAAAAAATTCAACTACAAAATCCCCAATTGCTGGCAATATGATTAGAAAGATTGGGCACACCTATCAGCTACAAACCACCACACACATCCCTGGCAGCCTAGAGCAAGTTTGGGAATTTTTCTCCACCCCGCACAACCTAGATCGGCTCACACCGCCAGACATGCCATTTACCATAGAGTCTAGCACCGGACACCGCATGTTTCCCGGTCAAATAATCATCTACAAAGTTGGCGTTCTACCCAAATATACCACACGGTGGGTCACAGAAATCACCCACGTACAGCACCGGAAAATGTTTGTAGATGAGCAGCGTTTCGGACCCTATATATTGTGGCATCATTTACACCAATTCAGAGAGGTGGCAGACGGAGTAGAAATGACAGATACCGTACACTATCGCTTACCGTTTGGCGCATTGGGCATGCTGGTGGCAGCGAACTACATACGCAAAAGGTTAGAACACATATTTCATTACAGAGCACAAATTATCCAAAAGATTTTTCACTCCTAGACAGTAAATTTTTTTCTTTTTTTTTTTTGCTCAGGACCAGGCTATTGGGCTAAATCCTGCTTGCCATAATCTACAAAAGCTGCTGCTGCCGGCACACTCTCAGGCTATCGCCGTGACCCGGTACCGGCAGCAGCGCTTTTGTAATAGATTTTGTCTGCGCACGATACCGCCCATATCCTTGCCTCAACTTGCCTTCGGCAAGTGTTGGGTAGTAATGGAAGCGGGGAAACTTTCCTTTGCAAAATCTTAAATAAATTTACCGAATTCAGTTTGATAAATGCGGATAATGAAGATGTTATAGCATAAAAAACCGTCTCATATACTTATGAGACGGCTGGATTTTATTGTCTAAAAAGCAGTGCAAAATTACTTCGCAGACTTGAAGTGCTCAGCAACTTTCTCCCAATTTACTACATTCCAGAATGCTGAAAGATAGTCTGGGCGCTTGTTTTGATATTTCAAATAGTAAGCGTGTTCCCACACATCTACACCCAAAATAGGAGCGCCTCCGCAACCAGCTTCAGGCATCAAAGGGTTGTCTTGGTTGGGCGTAGAGCATATTTCCAATTTCCCATTTACTACACACAGCCAAGCCCAGCCAGACCCAAATCGAGTCTTACCTGCCTCTTCAAATTTCTTTTTGAAATCTTCAAAAGATCCAAAAGCATCATCTATAGCTTTTGCCAAGTCACCTTCAGGCTTGCCGCCACCATCCGGGCTCATGATTTCCCAGAAGAAAGTGTGATTCCAGTGACCGCCACCATTGTTGCGCACCGCTTTTTTACCGCTTCCTTCCTTCACAACTTCTTCTAGAGATTTTCCCTCTAACTCTGTGCCTTTTATAGCATCGTTCAAGTTGTCAACATAGGATTGATGGTGCTTTCCATGGTGTATTTCCATAGTTTTTGCATCTATATGTGGTTCCAAAGCATCAAATGCGTAGGGCAATTTTGGTAATTCAAATGACATAATTTTTTGATTTTTTGATTAATAATGATATTTAGCCTGCAAAAAATCCGCCAAATTTTAACATTTCACATCATTTAATACAATATTCACATACTTTATTCTTATAAGTAGCCATGAGGCAATGGTCTTATGTAAGCCTCAAGGCTCAGAAGACTAGACTCTCACATCGCAAAAAAAAATTAATTTTGTAAGATATAAATTCCCACATGCCGCAACAAACACCCCGCACAGCAAAGCGCAGAGTAGGCTGCCTACCCAACTTTCTACGCATCATATTTGTAGGCGTGCTTTTGCTTGTAGCTTTACTATTTATCACCGGCAATCAATACATAATCCGTGGAGTGCAACTTACCTATCTCAAGGGTAAAACCACCGCCAACATATATGATTATAAAGATTTTGGAAACAGATTGGTGCTCAGTGCTGCTCCACAGCCTTGGGATACCCAACCGGATTACAACCAGCAATCACTGCCGGATTCTCTACTTCAACACCTAGAGCAGTATAGTACAGATGCCTTTTTGGTGATAAAAGATGGGAAATTATGGCAAGAACATTACTTCCAGAATAGAAAATCTACAGATATAAGCAATAGTTTCTCTATTGCTAAAAGCGTCGTAACTATGTTGATGTTCAAGGCTATAGAAGATGGATATATACAATCTACTGAGCAAAAAATCACTGATTTTTTGCCCGAGTATAAAGAAGATAGTTTTGGGAGCCAATGCACAATTGGCCATCTCAGTGCCATGACTTCCGGCTATGATTGGCAAGAAGATTATTATTTGCCACTCAATCCTACCGCCAAAGCATACTACGGTACAGATATAGAAAAGCAAATGCTACAACGCGGGTTTGATGAAATGCCGGGCAGCCGGTTTGAATACCTGTCCGGTGCTACACAATTGTTGGCTATAATAATCCAAAGAGCAACAAACAAGCCCATTTCTACCTATCTCACAGAGTCTTTCTGGCAACCCATGGGCATGGAGCAAGATGCGCAGTGGAGCCTGGATGCAAATGATGAAATGGAAAAAGCTTATTGCTGCTTGAATGCCACCGCCAGAGATTTTGCCAAATTGGGGCAGCTTTTGTTGCAACACGGCAATTGGAACGGAAGGCAACTATTATCTAAAGAGCATGTGCAAAAAATGGTGCAGCCAAATCTCAGCGCATTTGCCTCTGCAAACACAGCACAATACGGCTACTCCATTTGGACAGATTACAGCAATCAACCGCAATTTTACGCTATGCTTGGGCATCTGGGCCAGCGTGTGATTGTGATACCGGAAATCAATACTGTGATAGTGAGGTTGGGACATGAAAAGGATGACAGGAAATTGGGCATGGGCACCATAGGTGATGCCACCGGGTCTGACACATATATCTATGTAAATCAAGTGTATAAAATGATAAAAAACCAATGACACAGATCAACCTTTCCAAAATATTATTTCTGGATATAGAAACCGTGCCTCAAACTGCTGATTGGAACCAGGTAGATCCCGGATTGCAAGAGCTTTGGGAAAAGAAAACTTCCTATAGAACCCAAGAGCTGGAACTGAGTGCTGCGGAGTATTACCATACGCATGCCGGTATATGGGCAGAATTTGGAAAAATTGTTTGCATTTCTTGCGCAATCATCACCGGAGATAATAGATTCAGAATCAAAAGTTTTTCTGGTGATGATGAGACTGCTCTGCTACAAGAGTTTGCGGAGATGCTCAATGATAATTTTTCTGGCTCTCAGCATAGACTTTGTGCACACAACGGCAAAGAGTTTGACTTTCCATACTTGGCAAGACGCATGACTATACTGGGCATAGAATTGCCAAACATTTTGCGTTTTCACGGTAAAAAACCGTGGGAAGTGCCGCACTATGATACGTTAGAACTTTGGAAATTTGGTGACTACAAGCACTATACCTCTCTAGATTTGCTTGCGCGCATATTGGGTATAGATTCGCCAAAAACTGACATAGATGGCAGTATGGTAGCCAAGGTGTACTATGAAGACAAAGATTTGATCCGCATACAGAAATACTGTGAACTGGATGTAATAACTACTGCCAAAGTGTTTTGCCGAATGATGCAAATTCCTGTCCCAGAACATGAGTGATATACCAACGCCGGAAAATATAGACCAGCAAGCCCGCCTGTCGCATAAGCAGAACAAGCAGTTTCTGGACTGGATGCGCAAAAAGCAACCCAAAGACTTGGACGCTGTGGCGCAAGCAACGCATGATGAGGTGTTTGAAGAGGTAGATTGCTTGCAATGTGCTAATTGCTGCAAAACTACCGGACCTTTGTTCACAGAAAAAGACATAGAGCGCATTGCGGCTCAGCAGCGTATGAAACCCGGTAAATTTGCTGAAATCTATTTGCGAAAAGATGAGGAAGGCGATTGGGTGCTAAAAAGTGTGCCTTGTCCATTTTTGCTTGCAGACAATAGTTGCGTAATCTACGATGTGCGCCCCAAGGCTTGTGCAGAGTTTCCGCATACGGATCGCAGAAAGCTATATCAAATAAACCATCTTACCATAAAAAACGTGGCAATATGCCCAGCGGCATACGCCATAGTGCAACGTATGCAGCAACATTATCTCACACGCAGGTAGTAAACCAGTTGTTGAGGTATGCTAAGGTTTGTTTTTGGCAAAAAGTTCTGGAAGGCGATTGAGCAAGGCGTATTTGCGGTAAGCAGCCTTACCTTCTTCTGCAGGGACGCCCATATATAATTTACCGCCTTCAAGTGATTTGGAAACGCCGGATTTGGCGCTCACTACAGCAGCCGTGCCAATACGTACACCGCTGGTGACGCCTACTTGACCCCAGAGTGTTACTCCGTCTTCTATGATGCAACAGCCTGCTATGCCGCAATGTGAGGCTATGAGACAGGACTTGCCTATAATGGTGTCATGGCCCACTTGAATCTGGTTGTCTAGCTTGGAGCCTGCGCCTATCACTGTGCTGGCGGTAACTCCACGGTCTATGGTGCAGTTGGCACCGATCTCTACATTGTCTTCTATGACCACATTGCCAACGCTCTGGAGTTTGTCATAGCCTGTATCACGCTTTTTGTAGTAAAAGGCATCTGCGCCCAAAACAGTGCCAGCGTGTATGATGACGTTGTTGCCAATGACGCTGTGGCTGCCAATGACTACGTTGGGGTGTATGTGGCAGTTGCTGCCAATGACTACATTGCTCTCTATGACTACCCCGGGTGCAAGATGTGTATGCTCACCAATGATGGCATCCGGCGCTATGGACTGATTGTAGTGTTGTCTCTCAAAAAAATGCTGGCCTATGGCTACAAAATCGCGAAAAGGATCGTCTGATATGAGTAGTGATTTGCCTTCAGGACATACAACTTCTTGATTGATGAGGATGGTAGTGGCGGCGCTGTTGAGCGCTTTTTCATAGTATTTTGGGTGATCTACAAAGACTAAGTCTCCGCTGCCCACGCGGTGGATCTCGTTGATGCCCCAAACGGGAAAATCTGCCGGTCCAACGGGTTTTGCGTTTATGAGGTCTGCGATTTGTTGCAGGGTTTGTGGTTGTGGGAATCGCATGTGCAAATGTTTGGGTAAAAATACTGTATTTTCTGTATGTATGACAGATGTATGCTGCTAAAGCCTGATAATGTGTACAGTAATTGGTTTTAAAACTCGGATGATTTGAAAGGAGAAGTACATTGAAATTTGCCGATGAGGCAAAAATGGCCTTTGTGGGCTGGCCTAGCCCGTATGCGAACGGAAATCCTTGCGCGGCAATCTGCCCTACAAACAGTGGGCTGGCAGGTACTGGAATCCCTTGTGGTGGACGTACCGGCAAGCCCTCTGTTTGTGGCAGATTGCGAGCAAGATTGCAGTGGGCAGCCGGAAATAGCTCCAAAAAATAATAAATAGGCTAATCAAGCATGATAAAGTGTTGATTTTTAAAGGATTGATGAGTTTTGTGGAATTTGAATGTGTTTGGAGAAAAATGGCTTGAAGGAATTGTAAAATCTGTTTAAATTTGTGTTTTCTAATTTTCAACAAAAAAGTAGGAGTTTTATGGGTCGCGCATTTGAGTATCGCAAAGCAGCCAAATTTGCCCGTTGGGACAAGATGGCAAAACAGTTTAGCCGCATAGGCAAGGAGATAGCTATGGCTGTGAAAGATGGTGGGCCAGACCCGGATTCTAATCTGGCGCTGCGACGTGCTATACAAAACGCTAAGGGTGTAAACATGCCCAAGGATAATGTGGAACGCGCTATAAAAAAAGCTTCCGGTGCGGATGCTGAGGTGTATGATGAGATAACTTTTGAGGGCTATGCACCGCATGGGATTGGGGTTTTTGTGGAGTGTACTACGAATAATAATAACCGTACTGTGGCCAATGTGCGTGCAATCTTCAACAAGGTGGGTGGTAGCCTGGGCACGAAAGGTGAACTGGCCTTCATGTTTGACAGAAAGGGTGTTTTTACCATTGAGGAGAGCCAACTGAAAATGGATTGGGACGACTTTGAATTGGGCTTGATAGATGCCGGGGCGGATGAGATAGAAAAGGTGGAGGATCTGATAGTGGTGTACTGCAATTTTGAGGACTTTGGCAATGTGTCTCACGTGCTTGATGAGATGGGGCTGGAGGTGCAAAATGCTGAGCTAAAGCGTATTCCGAACATCACAAAGGAATTGAGCTTAGAACAATCTAAAGAGATTTTGGATGTCATAGACCGCTTTGAGCAAGATGATGATGTGCAAAACGTGTATCACACGCTGGAGATAAGTGATGAGATGGCTGCGGAATTGGACAAGGACTGAGTTCCGGACGGGCAACTTGAGATAATTTTGTAAATTGGTGCCAAAATGCTGGTTTATGAAAATGTTTTGGATGCTATGTTTGGTGGCTATGAGCACTTTGTGCTTTGCACAATCTGGGGGTGAATCTGCCGCTGATACTTTTTGGAATAATTTGCAGCAACATTGTGGCAAATCTTATATAGGTCACATCACTACCGGTGCCAAGGTGGGCGATGGATTTACCGGGGAGCCGCTGGTGATGCAGGTTTTGTCTTGTGAGAAAGATCGTGTGAGAATTCCATTCTATGTAGGGGATGACCGCTCACGTACTTGGGTAATAACACGCTTGGCAGATGGCAGGATACGGCTGAAGCATGATCATCGCCATGCAGATGGCAGCGAGGAGGATGTGACACAGTATGGTGGTGCGGCCACAAACCATGGTTTTGCGGAGTTGCAAATGTTTCCGGCGGATGCTGAAACAGCGGCTAATATTTCTTATGCTTCTACCAATGTGTGGTGGATGACGCTAGATGAAAAATATTTTAGCTACAATCTGCAACGTGTAGGCTCTGACAGAGTGTTTACAGTGGTTTTTGATTTGGGCAATGCCGTGGAGGTGAACTACAGGCCTTGGGGTTGGAAAGACTAAGAGGTCTTGGAAATACCCATGAAGTGTGCTGACTGGGTTTGCTAAAGAATTCGTTATGGGTTTTGCGACACAGTTTTCAAAATATTTTCTGTGAAATTGCAGGTTTTGCTGCGCTATGCGCTAGAGCAAAATAAGAAGTTGCTCGGAAAATAATGATATTGTTGTAAAGTTGGAATTAATTGACGTTAAATTTTTGGTTAAATGTTGATTTAATTGTAGCTTTATACTCTTAAAGAGATAATAATTAAAAAATAGTATATGAAAAGAAGTTTATTTTGTGCCGGTCTGCTATTAGCAGGTTTGGCCTATGGTCAAGTATTTCAAGAAGACTGGGACGGAAATGGTCCTGGTATTGAGGCTTGGACTGTAGTGGATGAGAGTGGCAACACTCCTGATGAAGGGGTGAGCTTTATGACGGATGCTTGGACGGTTGTGGACAGACATGGTGCTCAGAATTTTGGAGGACCTGCGGGCGATCATGCTGCAGCAAGTACTTCATGGTTTTCACCTCCTGGACAGGCTGATGCATGGCTGATAAGCCCTGAAATAGAGTTGCCTATAGAAGAGGCATTCTTGATATGGGATGTTAAGGCTCAGGATGCACAATATCCTGATGGGTATGAGCTACGTTTATCACCAACCGGTGGTAGTGCAGTGGAAGATTTCACAGTGGTATTGTTTTCAATAGCTTCTGAGCAAGCTACTTGGCAAACGAGATCTATTAGCCTTGGAGAGTATAGCGGAACTACTGTGCGTGTGGCATGGAGAAACAACTCTACAGACCAGTACATACTTCTTGTAGATAATATCCTAGTGCAAGCGCTGGATATGGAAGCGCCAAGCTGTGTGACTCTTTTAGAGCCTACAGATGGGTCAACTGTTGATCCTGCAAATGCAGTATTTTCTTGGGAGCCGGCAGAAGGTGATAGCATAGACAATTATACTTTCTACTTAGGAACAAGTATAGATGATATGGCAAGTTTAGGTACTACTACCAACACTTCAACTCCACTGAGTGGCCTACAGTTTAGTACTACTTACTACTGGACAGTGATCCCAAGCAATTTGGCAGGTGCACCAACTGATTGTGCTATCTATAGCTTCACAACAGAGGAGTCTCCATTGGCACCTTACTGTGGACCGCTTAATTTCACGCTTGTGGAGCCAATCACGCTTGTGGAGTTTGCAGGGATAAATAATTCTACTTCTGCAGAGGTAGGAGGGGTTCCGGCTCATGGTATTTATCTGGATATGGTAGCCAATGTAGCGCAGGGTGAAACGTACACCATTATTCTTTCAGGTAATACTGCCGGAAATTATATAAATAGATTTGCAGTGTTCATTGACTGGAATCAAAATGGTGTCTTGGATGATGCTGGTGAGGTATATGAAGTAACACAGTTGCTAGAAAACTCAACAGGAACTGATGGTGTCACTATATCTCACGAAATCACTGTGCCAGCAGATGCTGTAATAGGTACTACTAGAATGCGCGTGAAGAAGATATATGGAACTACTGATTTTCTAGATCCATGCGCAGGTACCACATTTGGACACGCTCAAGATTATTCTGTTGAGGTAGGTACAATGTCAACTGTTGATACAGAAATGAGAAGAAACAATGTGTATCCAAACCCTACAAGAGATGTACTCAACATATCTGCTACAGATGTAGCGCAAGTACGTGTGTACAACATGCTTGGACAGCAGATGAGAGTAGATTTCAATGCTCAAACTGTAAACGTAAGCCACTTACCAGCTGGTAATTACATACTACAGATGGAGAATGAGAATGGTGACTTGCAAAACGTGAAGTTCATCAAGAAATAAGTATAAGTGATCTGATCACTGGGTCTTATGAAATCCCGCAGCCGCAGGCTGCGGGATTTTTTTTATGAAACAATTTTTCTCGATGAATTGAGTTTTTGCCTTATGCCCTACGGCATTTTGTGTAACTTTATGGCCAATTGATATTTTTAACACAAATAGTTTTCATGAAGAGATTTTTATTGTTTTCGGTTTTGATTTTTGCCTCACAGGTTTA
The DNA here is from genome assembly GCA_030535475.1 of Weeksellaceae bacterium. Taxonomy (GTDB): domain Bacteria; phylum Bacteroidota; class Bacteroidia; order Flavobacteriales; family Weeksellaceae; genus JAUNRT01. The sequence continues at coordinate 58,281 of JAUNRT010000003.1, forward strand.
TGGCCAAATTTTTCAGGAAGATTGGGACGGTAGTGGTCCTGGAATTGCCGGATGGACCGTGATAGACGTAGATGCCAATACCCCATCAGCTACAGTAGCCTCATATATGACAGATGCTTGGGTGGTACTAGATCAGGGAGGTACGCCCAACTTAGATGGCCCTGAAGGAAATTTTGTAGCCGTGAGCACATCAGACTACACACCGGCGGGTACTTCAAATGACTGGCTGATATCACCCGTCATAGAGCTCCCCACCGGCAACATTTCTGTGTTCTGGAACGCCAGAGCACAAGATCCCAACTATAGAGATGGATATGAACTTAGGTTGGCCCCCAATGCCGGCAATAGTCCGGAGGATTTTACTGTTACATTACTTTCGGTAGCAGAAGAAAGCAGCACTTGGGCCAACAGAAGTGCGTCACTCAATGAATATGTAGGAACCAGCGTGAGACTGGCTTGGGTGAACAATTCTACTGACAAGTTTCTTCTACTGATAGACAATATTTTGGTGGATGTAGTAGAGAATGTAGCTCCGTCATGTTCTGCTCTATTGTCTCCTGCTGATGAAGCTGTAGGAGTGGACCCACAAGGGATTGTGCTCTCTTGGGAAGCTTCTGATTCAGCTACGAGTTATCAATTGTTTGTGGGCAGCTCACCGAGCACTTTAAACTATATTGATAGCGTAACCAATACCTCTACACCGCTTTTTGGTTTGCAATATTCTACAACATATTATTGGTCTATAGTCCCATCCAATGACACGGCCGATGCGCAGGCTTGTGCGGTGTTTTCTTTCACCACCATGGATTCGCCGTTTGCTCCTTATTGCGGTCCTCTCGTGTATTATTTGACTACAGAACCTATAACTTTAGTAGATTTTGCGGGAATAAATAATGCTACATCAGCAGAAGGTGCTGAGAGCGCAGGCCATATGGATTTCACAGATCAAGTAGGACATGTGGTGCCGGGTGAAACATACACTATCACCCTACAAGGATATACGGGTGGCAACTATGCCAATCGCTTTGTGATCTTCATAGACTGGAACCAGAATGGTGTGCTAGATGATGCTGGCGAGGTATATGAGGTGACACAAGAATTGGTGAACTCTACAGGAACAGATGGACAGCAAGTAACTCATGAGATTACAGTACCTGCCAACGCATTAATCGGTGAAACACGCATGCGCGTGAAAAAACAATTTGGGCCCAATTATTACACAGACCCTTGTATGGCGCCCGGTTTTGGACAAGCCGCAGACTATACACTACAAGTAGGTAGCTTGAGTGTAGGAGAGCAAGAATTAGCCGCTATGAAAATCTATCCAAATCCAGTGAAAGATGTTTTGCATATACAAGGAGATGCCTGGGTAGAGGCCAAAATTTATAATTATTTAGGCCAACAAATTCATGCTAAAATTCAAGGCGGTACAGTACAAGTATCGCACCTGTCACCGGGGAATTATGTACTGCAATTGCAGCAAAGCAATGGTGAAATTCGATCGTTTAAATTCATCAAGAGATAAGAATTTCAAGCGCTAAAACAGTATTCGTTTAGAAAAATTCCGGGATGTGAAAATTCCGGAATTTTTTATTTCGCAATTCTCAAATGTGCAACATAAGCCGCTTTTATGGCTCAAAGTTTTTGAAAAATAGCTATTTTTAGCGCTACAACAAATTACTTTAATAAAAAAATAGTATGAAAAGATTTTTATTCTGTTCGGGTTTGCTGCTTGCATCACTAGCCTATGGACAGGTGTTTCAAGAAGATTGGGACGGAAATGGACCGGGAATAGAAGCTTGGACCGTGATTGATGTAGATGGCAACACGCCGGCACCCGTAGTTTCCGTGGTGTCTGACGCTTGGGTGGTAATAGACAGAGGTAATCCAGATTTCTATGTAGGTGGACCAGCGGGCAACCATGCCGCAGTGAGCACTTCTTGGTATGCACCACCCGGCACCTCAGATGACTGGTTGATCACCCCACTCATAGAGCTGCCAGAACATGCAGTGCAAGTAAAATGGGAAGCAAAAGCGCAGGATGGCAACTTCAGAGACGGGTATGAACTCAGATTAGCACCCAATGGTGGCAATACCGTAGAAGATTTCACCGTGCTATTGACAAGCATAGACGCAGAAAACGTGATTTGGACTACACGCATCATTTCTCTAGAAGAGTATGCCGGTACAAGCGTGCGCATAGCTTGGCGTAACAATTCTACCGATGACAACCTGCTGCTAGTAGATAACATAGTGGTGGACACATTACAAGTACAAACCCCACCGGCATGCGTCACATTATTGACCCCGCAAGATGGCGTAGAAGATATTGCCAGCAATGACACATTAGTGTTCACTTGGCAACCCGCAGAAGGAGAAGAGGTAGATTTTTACACCTTCAGCATTGGCACCACACCAGAGGCCAACCTATTGTCAGACGCCACCACTGACACTAGCATCAGCATTTCTGGTTTGGCTCCGGGTACAGTATATTACTGGACAGTTACTGCTCACAACGCCTCTGGTGAGTCTCAAGATTGTGAGGTATTCTCATTCCGCACCATAGGCAGCGACGTGTCGCCATATTGCGGGCCCATATTTTTCCACAACGTAGAGCCCATCACTTATGTAGATTTTGCAGGCATCAACAACACCACGTCCGCCTCCATGGATTCATCACCTCATGAGGCATTTCTAGACCAAGTGGCGCAAGTAGTACCCGGCGAAATGTACACCATTACCTTGGGTGGATTTACAGACGGGCCATATTCCAACAAGTTTGCAGTTTTTATAGACTGGAACCAAAACGGAATCTTGGATGATGCCGGAGAAGTGTATGAGGTAGCAGATCTGCTCACTAACTCCACAGGTGAGGATGGAGTGCACATTACCCACACTATTGCAGTACCATTAGATGCATTGCCGGGCGAAACGCGCATGCGCATCAAGAAAATCTACCACACACATTCAGGTCTTTTAGACCCGTGTGAGCAATCAGGTTGGGGTCAAGCAGAAGACTATACAGTCAACGTGGGAACACTTTCCACTATAGATGTAGCAGCGAATAGCCTCATTGTTTATCCAAATCCGGCCACAGATGTGCTGAATGTCAAAGGATTAGAGATATCAAAAGCCACAGTATTCAATACCGCCGGGCAGCAAATTGCTGTACAAGCCACACGTGAGCAGGTAGTAGTAAATCACTTGTTGCCAGGAGTTTACATCCTTCAAATTACAGATGCAGACGGGAAATTGCACACAGTGAAATTCATCAAGAAATAAATGTCATAGCCTTTCTTGAAAGATAGAGAATTATCCATTCTCCCTGTGATCATAGATTGCAGGGAGAATTTTTTTTATTTGGGCGGCACCCTTTTCCGGGCAATTCACGGAATAGCTGTTTTATTGCGGTTTTTGAGAAGAAAACCGCCAGATTTCCCAAAGTCTCTATAATTTAAATCCGTTACTATTATTGACTAAAATGCTCAAATCATCATCTTTAACGCTTTTTTCCATAACAAACGGCAGGATCCAATGAGGGTGGAGAGGTGAAAAAATATCACTCAGATTTCTTAACAAAAGTTTTTTCTAATTGACTTAGGTATTTGGAAAACTTATATACAATAGGTTGATAAGTTATTGAATCATCAATTATGGACAAATTAAATGAATATAAACTATCATTTTTGGTAATGAGCATTACATAATCGTCTGGATGTGATCTAAATTTATTATTGATATTTTTCCGGTTGAAAGAAGTTATGGAATCAAGATAAAATTTGATTTCTGCATATTTTTCGTGTTCAAGTTCGCTTCGCTTTGGCGTTCCCCACTCAAAATCTTCAAATGAATCAGAATTATACAAATATTTCCTATCTCTATATTTCAGTAAAATAGCTTTTTCATCGTTCAACTTTATCATATAATTTATAAACCAATAACCTATAATCTCTTCATCTAACTTATTGTCAATGCGAATATAATCACTATAGCGAATTTCAACTTTGTAATCATCTTTCAAGTTAGGTTTTGATGCGAATTTATAATTATTTTCTACAGCATTTCGATTACATGAAAATATGAAAGATAGAATTAAAACTTTAACAAAAAATGGCATTTTCATAAATTTTATTTACCTTGGATGATGATGGGATTCAACACTATAGTTTCTGATGGTGGATTTTTATACTTAAAATAGGTTTCCTGATAAAACTGATCTAGAGAATTAAAATTGACACCTTCTTTAAACAAATAACTTTTCAAACTATTAACGGTAGTTGCCTTAAAGAGATCTGTTGTTGCAGGGAACCGAGGAAAATCGATTTCGTTTAAATAAGCTTTATGATGTTGTCCATTATTATTACCCCAATTATTTCTATTGTGAGACCAACTCTCATGCGGTATTATTGCGGTTTGAATATTCTCAACCGTTGATTCAAAATTTCGATTACTAATACCATTTGTATAAACATATTTACCATCTGCATAATGAGATGGTACTGTTCCACTGCTACCTGTTCTTCCGTCGCCAGGCAATACGGTTATATTATCGTTTAGAATTAGAGGGTTTCTTCCAATCGGTCCTTTGTACTGATTTGCAATGTGATT
>JAUNRT010000124.1 GCA_030535475.1 Weeksellaceae bacterium
TCAAATATTTACAAAACATATTACCAAAAAAGCCTACCCTACCTTATCCTTTTTCATTCAGATTTTCCACCAAAACCGGCGAAGCCGGTTTGCGGCAAGGATATGCGCGGTAACCTGTGCTGTCAAAGCCTTTTGCACAAGCCGCTCTGCCGGTACCGGGTCACGGCTTATGCCTGAGAGTGTGCCGGAAGAGTGTGCTTGTGCAGGCTTTGACAAGCAGGTTTTAGCGCAATAGCCTGACCCCAAGATTTTCTGACTGGTAAAAGCCAGTTGGAAAATCTTGGGGAGCCGCCCAAATAAAAAAAATTTACACTTCTATAAGTTTAGATCTCAAGATGTTACATCAGATAAATTACTAAAAATCAATCGTTTTAACCCATTATTTCTGGTTTTCCAATCTTTTCAGCTGCGTTTCTGTTGTATAAAATAGATAGATAATGCAAAGGATTAGTATAGCCAAAGTCACTAGCAGTGAAAAGCTTTCTTCTACATTCCACACCAACCCTAGAATGCTACTAATCAGCAATAAAGCACCGGTTTGCAGCAGTTTTTTGGCAGAATATTCCTGTGCAAACTCCCAATTTTTTTGGTTTTTCATAGATCTGCGAGTTCTATAGCCATACAAGGGATTGATTTCTTTGGGCGGAAAATTGTGCATAAAAGCACCTGCCAACAAAAAACTCAGCCCACACAAGGCATTGGTCAGGAAAAGTGGATCTTCAAATTGCATTTTGTGTTAATTAGCTGGCCACCAATACGGCCTATTTTAGATGGTCATAGAGAAGATGCGGGTTTCCGGCTTGTTACGCAGCATGCGCATATCCATAGTCATGCATATATTCCGCACAAAAAGTCGACCCATTTCTGTAACATACAGTGTATCAGCGTCCCAGTATAGCAGACCATCTTGTTCCATCTCTTGCAGCCTTTCCCGTATATCTTCCACATTTACGACGTCATGCGCTGTAAATTGTGTCTGAAAATGGCACATAACATCTAGTATATGACGCCTTACAATCAAATCCTCTTCGCTGAGTATATGTCCGCGAAACACCGGCAGCACACCAGAATTCACAGCTTCTGTGTACTCCTTTACAGATTTCAGATTTTGTGCAAAGCTATACCAACTATCAGAAATTGCGCTCATGCCCAACCCTATCATCACCTGCGTTTTAGAAGAAGTGTAACCCATAAAATTTCTATGCATTTGCCCGTTCTTCATCGCCAAATACAGTTTGTCTGTGGGCAGTGCAAAATGGTCCATGCCTATTTCCACGTATCCCATATCTTCCAATTGTTGTTTACCCGTCTCATACAGAGCACGTTTGGTGGCCGCGTCCGGCAAATCACTGTCCTCAAAACCTCGCTGGCCCACGCCCTTGATCCACGGCACATGCGCATAGCTGTAAAACGCAATGCGGTCCGGCGCCAGCTCAGCCGTTTTAGCAATAGTATCCTGCATCGCCTGCAAATGCTGGTGTGGCAGTCCAAAAACCAAATCATGGCTCACGCTCTCATAGCCTATCTCGCGCGCAATACGTGTCACCTCTTGCACCTTGGAATAAGGCTGAATGCGGTTTATGGCCTTCTGCACGCGCGGATCATAATCTTGTACCCCAAAACTTATTCGGCGAAAACCCAAATCATACAACACCTGCATGTGCTCTGCAGTAGTATTATTGGGGTGACCTTCAAAGCTAAACTCATAATTATCAGCCAATTCCGCTTTGCTCAGTATCGCGGTTAAAAGTTTTTGCAAGTTGGCAGGCGAGAAAAATGTGGGCGTGCCACCACCTAGGTGTAGCTCTGCAATGCGCGGCTTCTCTCCCAGCAAATCCAGATATAGTTGCCACTCTTTCAACAAGGTATCTATATAAGGTTCCTCTACATGATGCTGCACCGTGATGTGCTTGTGACAAGCGCAGAAAGTACAAAGTTGCTCACAAAACGGCAGGTGCAAGTACAGAGAAATGCCCTCTGTAGCGTTACTTTCCAGAAAAGAGCGTTTCAAACTTTCCTGCCAAGCCTCGCGGCTAAAGCCTTCTACATCCCAAAAAGGCACCGTGGGGTAACTCGTGTAGCGCGGCCCGGGAATATTATATTTATTGATGAGTCTTTTGTCCATATTTGGCACTATGATTTCCTGCAAAGGTAGTGAAAAAAGCCCTCTCAGCCATTTCACAAGGCCACGCAAGCCCATCTATCCATACATACCAATTTCACCAAATCAGCGTTATATCGCAAGAAATATCATCGAAAATGATACGGAAAAACACCCGCATGCTGCTTCTACTGGCCATCCCCACGGCGCTTTTGTTGCTGCCACTCATCGCCATGCAGTTTACCCCAGAAGTACATTGGACAAGCTCAGATTTCATCATCGGCGGCATTTTATTATTCAGCACGGCACTGCTCATAGAGTTGGGATTACGGCTCGTGAAGCGGCGCAAGCACAGGCTCCTCATCATCGGCTTGCTGGTTTTTGTCCTGGCTGTGATTTGGGCAGAATTGGCGGTTGGCATCTTCGGCACACCTTGGGCTGGCAGTTGAGACAAACATCTAGAGTACAGCACATTGTATTATTTGCTATGCATCATTTGCTTGGCTCATTTCGGCAAATTTCTCTACCTCGACTCCAAAAATTTCTTGCACAAATAGGAAAGTATTTTTTATGCCATGTAGATGAATTTTGGGAATTATTTGGGCGGCCCCCTGCCAAAAAAACTTGCTTCTCTCCTATAATATCTCAAACAATTTTTTTGGCAGGGTCGGTATCCGGCTACAAGTACGCAGTGGCAAAAACGCAGTCAGTCAGCTGTTAGAGATTTTCCTGCCGTCAATCTCCACAGCCGCTTCCTGCCTGTTTTTGCCCCTTTGCGGGCTTTTCGCCTACTCCCTGCCGCGGTGCTCCGCTTCTCATGCTTGTTCTGAAATTCGTGGTTTATTACATCTCCTCGTTGTAAGAAAGGATTTATATCGCATACAAACGCAATATGCCTGAAACCTATGCTCGAATTGAGTCATTGAATCGAATTTCTCTATTATTCCAAAGCCAAAGTTGAGTACAATTGCGAATTGAAGCGCCTTTACGTAATCATTTTTCAGGACAATAAAGATTGTATTTATTCATGAAATTAACTGAAGCTTGAATTGCTAAAAGTTCGCAAAAGATTATACCTTCACTTGAAATCCGAATACTCAAAAAAGAGAAGGTCAGTTTTCAGGGAATTTTACTAGGTAATGTTTGATTCATTTTTGCCTTATACATTTGTCCAACTACTCTGTTTCATGAAACATTCCTACGAGTATTGAGTAATATTTTCTATAAAACACCATAAATCACCCTTAAAAACCAAAAATATTTTTATGAATAAATTTACTTATTTGTACAAAAGACTCAATTCAACTTTTTGGTTCAAGCCATTGTTGATTGTTATGCTTGGTTTTGTTTTGTCTATTTTCTTTCTGTATCTCGACACAAAAACCGGGTATGAGCCAGATGGCATTTTCAGAATGATACTTTCCGGAAGTTCAGAGTCTGCCAGAAGCGTTCTATCAGCCATTGCAAGCGCTATGATAGGTGTTGCAGGTACGGTTTTTTCTATCACACTGGTAGTTCTCACGCTTGCTACCAATCAGTTTGGCTCAAGATTGTTGCGCAATTTCATGTACCAAAATATGAATCAGATTGTTCTTGGCTCCTATGCCGGTACATATCTGTATTGTCTCATCGTGCTCAATGCGGTGAAAGGGCAAGAGACATTCACCTTTGTGCCAAATATTTCTGTGCTTTTCTCTTTGGTGTTGGCGGTTGTGAATTTGGTGCTGTTGATATTTTTCATTCACCATGTGAGTGTGAGCATTCAGAGCCATAATGTTATAGAAAACATTGTACAATCCTTCAAAAAACAATCAGATACCATTTATCCTGAAGAAATCGGCTTTGATTTTGACACTTCTTCAGATCTCAAACAGCAATTAAAAGCTTTCACAAAAACGCATGTCGTTTCGCAAAAGGCCGGTTATTTACAATATGTAGATGAAGATATTTATCAATACGCTATAGATCATGGTTTCATCATCAAAGTTCACCATAGACCTGGTCATTATATCATTGCCAATATACCGATAGCTACTATTTATAATGTTGAAAATGAAGATGTAGAAGAAATCAATAAAACAGTTTCAGATTACCTACCAATGGATCGGCTTGACACGGATTTTCAAAATCCTGAATTTTCCATTCATCAGATTGTTGAAGTAGCTTGCCGTGCACTTTCTGCCGGCATCAATGACAATTACACGGTTATCACCTGTATAGATAAGCTTACTTATATACTTAG
>JAUNRT010000125.1 GCA_030535475.1 Weeksellaceae bacterium
CTGCGGCTGTGGGTGAGCAAGATTGTAGCGGGCAGCGGGAAATAGCTCCTAAAAATATCTATAAAAATCACCGGCATTGCAGCTTTCTACTGCATGATGCGGTGTTTACTCATGCTTTGAACAATGCTTTTTGTGGAAGATTGGAAATGCTATTACTGCAAGTTAAAAGCTTGTTAAAATCATTTATTATTATTACTATTGCGTTGCTGTTAAAAAAACATATTCTAAATGGCTAAATTTGCAAATAATGTCTTTTCTGGCCTAATTTGAAATTTATGCGATATTTTATCTTCTCTGTTTTCCTGTTGATTCTATGTTCCCTATCTGTGCAAGGATTTGGGCAGGATTTGCGTGTAATTTACGAGTCTAATATCAAAAGAGATGAAGTTCGATTTTCTGAAAAAGGTGATTATGAACTGCTGATAGCCAATGGGGTTTCTCTCTATTCTCCGATGTCTGAGGATGTTTTTGATGATATGGTTTTCAAAAATCAACTGACCAAAAAGTCAGATAGAAAGTCCATTGCTCAGGTGACGGTTGATGGGAGTAATTTGGGCAGACAAATTTACAGGGATATTGTATTCAATGATTATATAAATGATACTATCTATTACCAAGTCCTTGGGATAGGTGTCAGAGCCGTGAAAGAAGAGGTTTTCCCTTTCAAATGGGACATTGTGCAAGCCAAAGATACTGTGATCATGGGCTTCAATTGCCAACAAGCGCATACACAGTACAGAGGGCGCACGTACGAAGCGTATTTCACGCATGAAATTCCCGTAAATTTGGGGCCATGGAGGTTTCATTCTTTGCCGGGCTTGATCTTGGCGGTGCAGAGCACAGACGGCTATTTCAGTGTCAATGCCATAAAGCTGGAAACCAATAAGTTGGTAGAAGCCTTGAAAAACCCGTATAAAGAGAATAAAATCAATATTCTAGAAATCGAAGATTATAAAACACAGGTGCATGACCACTACCTACAATCGGCTAAAAGTCAGGCAGCTAAAAATCCTTCCGGAGGCAGCTATTCTATCAATTTTGCCGGAGATAATATTGAGGATTTTGGTATAGAGTCTATAGATTTTGATTACTAATTTTACTCCGGTATTATATTAGAGAAAAATTGAATGGCTCTCTACAAGCATTTTTTTGTACTGATTGTTTGTTTGTTTTGTGATGTTGTAGCAGCTCAATTGATCACAGGCACTGTGAGCAGTAGTGAGGCAGACGCTCCCCTCTTTGGCAGCGTGAATGTGCGTGCAGCAGGTCATGATGGCAGCATCACAGAGTTTACTAGATTGCGCAATGGGCAGTTTAGTCTGCAATTGCAGCAAAGCTATGAGGTGGTGTACCTAGAGATTGTGGCCAGTGACCATGAAGCTTATCAATTTGAGATTTTTGAGCCCAAAGCTCAAGATTCTTACTCGTATGACATTGTCTTGACTAAGAGCGATTTGGTGCTACTGGAAGACCTTGTGGTAGAAGGCGCAAGAAGGGCTTTTGAGGTGAAGGAGGATACCATATCTTTCAGAGTAGAGGCTTATAGAGACGGTTCTGAAACCAAGGTGATAGATGTTATAAAAAAATTGCCCGGTATGAGCGTGGATGATGCCACCGGCGCTATAAAATACAACGGCAAAAGCATAGAAACACTTATGCTGGGCGGTGACAATCTCTTTGGACGCAACTACGCAGTGGGGTCTAAAAATATCAATGTCGAAATTGTAGAAAGTATTGAAGTCATTGAAAATTTTCAGGAAAACCCCATTTTCCGTGAAACGCAACGTAGTGAAAATGTAGCGCTGAACCTCACACTGAAAAAGAATATTGCCGATTGGTCCGGAAATATTGGGCTTGGTGCCGGGATGCTAGGTGAGCATGCACTAGCTGCTATGGCCAACGCCAGTTTACTCACCATTACACATAACGTAAAAAATATGGCGTTTGCCAATTATAATAATGTAGGTGCTAACTCCTCACCTATCAACTACCTGGGCGGTGAGAAAAGTTTGGAGTCTAAGGCCAATGAGCTATATGTTGCGCCCCGCCTGATGCAAGAAATGTTTGTGGGCAACCAAAGCCTGGATGAAAGAGCCAACATCAATAGTCAATTATTTGCCAGTAACAATCTCTTGTATAGGCTCAATTCGCGCTCTACGCTGCGGAGCAATACTATGTACATAAATGATGTGATAAGCTCTGATCAGTTTTCCAGAAGTACCTACAACTTTGAGGGTGAGAGTTTTTCTACTACAGATGCGTCTTCTTTTCACAACAGACCGGCTATTTTCCAGCAAGATTTCAAATGGATTTTACACAAAAATGAGCGAAATTACATAGAAAATGAAACAAGATTCATGCATGAAAACATATTTGCACAAGCCCAAATAATCCGAAATAATATAGACTCTCTACACACCCACACGCGTACAGAAAATACATGGTTGCGCAATCAATTTGCATGGACCCACCGATATAACGCCAGTACGGTGATACACTCCTTTCTCACAAACTCATACTATGCTAGCCCACAATCGTTTAGTGTAACAAATCCCTATGAATTGCAGGATGAAAATTATACGCAAAACAGCACTTTTCGGCACGCACTACACCACTTCAACACCACAATTATGAAACGGATGAGCGGTCGCGGCTCACCTCTTCACTAGGCATGAGATATGCGCAGACGCCATTTCAGTCAGATTTGAGGTATGTTTCTTCTCCAAATACGCTGCCTACGGCATCTAATGATGTTGTATATCATCACGCCTACAGCTATCTGAATACGCAATGGGCGACAAATTGGAGATCATGGCAGATCACCCCGCGGGTCTATGTCACACACCATGCACAATCTTTGCACAACCGCCTGTCTGCAGATCGCATGAAACAGAGCAACGTAGTCATAGAGCCTATTCTACAAATTTCACGCTCTCTTAATCGCTTCGCTTTTATCACATTCAACACCGCTTATTCACGCAGACCCATTGCACGAGAGCATATTTTTTCCCAACCTGTCTTCACTTCACATCGCACACACGTGAGCGCCATACCCAGCCTGGAACTTCAAAGTACCTGGAACGCGAGTCTCAACTTGTTTAGCAACAATTTAGAAAAAGGTACGGAATTGCAATTGACCAACAGCTATCAAAACGTCAAAGGTGCGTTTTTTAATAGCATGGCCATAGATGAAAACCTTTTTCTCATACAGCACTTTTACATGCCACAAGAGCTGAACCGCTACACATCTACTTGGAAACTGGCAAAATTCTTCAATAGTATCAACACTCGGCTGGAGTATGATGGCGGCTTTGATTATTTGCGCAATTTCAACTTCATCAATCAATCCGGGATGCGCAGAAATCAACATTACATGTTGCGCCAATCGCTGAGTTTGCGCACCGTGCTTTCCGGCCCATTGAATTTTTACGCCAGCGGCAATTGGGTTTGGAATCAGAGTGGCTCACAAGATCAAAGGTTTCAAAACCAAATGCTCGTCCTTACACAGCGTAGCATTTGGCGCCCCAGCAAGTCTTGGGTCATGAATCTCGACTGGAACTACCATATTCCCGCCTTGCATATCCCAGAAGAATCCTATTTATTTTCGGATTTCAATCTGAGCTAAAAACCCAAAAGCAAAAAGTTTGAATTTAGTTTCTTTGCCAAAAATTTATTCAACACCCAATTCTTCAACCAGCTTTCCGTTACAGACTTTGCCACCACCTATTTCCAGTCCAATCTGCTTCCCCGTCATTGGACATTTGGAATCAATTACAACTTCTGATAAAAAATCAAGCTAGAAAAAGTTCTTTTTTTCGAATATTTTTCATTTGGGCGGCACCCTTTTCCGGGCCATATCCGGCTGGGTTTTGTCATCAAGTTTTTTCTAAAGAAAACCGCCAGAGTTGCCGGCAAACTTGGACAAATAAGACCAGAAAAGCGTCGGTGTACGGCTTCAAGTACGCAGTCTTTTGGCTACAAAAAATGTCGCAAAATCGGTTTTCTGCCGCAAGGGCGCCAACCCGTTTTGCTCCTTTTTTGTAGAGCCAAAATCCTTTGCGCGCTTTACGCCTCCCACCTGCCGCGGCCAACACCTAAGGCCATCTAGCAGCGCTGAAGGCTATTTTTTATGGAATTCTTTATTATTGTGCGGCATTTCGCTTCCCACAAGCCGCGGCCGTTTAACTGCGCTAAATGCTTTTTTTGATAGATTTTCAGAATTTCATTTAGCTTTTAGCTTCGTTAAATGTTTTTTTAATTGCGT
>JAUNRT010000004.1 GCA_030535475.1 Weeksellaceae bacterium
ATTTTAAAGAAAAAAAACAAAAGTTTTTCAGTTATTTATGTGCAAAGGTCTCAAAGTATGATTCATGCGCAAAAGAAGGCCTGTGGAGATGGCCGCGGCAGTGATTGCAGCGGTATCACGCAAAGCGGGCGAGCCGGCAAACCACAAGACAGAGGGGTGGTAGCCTTTGGCGGAAAACCCTCTGTCGCCGATGGTTTGCAGCTCTCCCGATGCGTAATACAAGCGGAAAGCACGGTGCCCCAATTCCAGAAAAAGAAGAGAGAGATATCTTGTCTAAGTATCTCTCTCTTGGCTTCTGGAATTGGGGCAGCCGCCCAAAAAAAATTAAATCTTGTTACAGCATCAAAACTTGAACATAACTCCGCCCAAGAGTTGCAAGCCCTGTACGCGGTAGTCTAGAAAACGCTCATAATTGTGGTTGAGCAAATTGTTGGCTTGTGCAAAAACTGCCCAGCGGTCTGTGATCATGAAAGTGGCGTTTGCATTGAGATCCAGATAGGCTTTGAGTAATGTTTGCTCCATGGGTATGAGCTGCATACCACTCAATCTATCTTTGCGATCGCTCACAAAAAACAACTCAGAGCCTAAAATCAGACGCTCGTTGAGCAACTTATAATTGCCATCTATAGAGGCTGTGATGAAAGGAGCATTCCATGGCTCATCTATTTGGGTGAGCTCAAAAGTTTGAAACTCGAGCTGACCACCCACATCCAATTTTTCTATCCCCGCAAAGCGCAAAGAGCCTTGTAGGTACATACGCTTCACGTCATCATACAACACAGAGAAACTATTGGCATACTGGAATGGGACACCTGCGCTAATGACTCCATTTTTCTGAAAAAATGCAAAATTATCTACTTGTTGCACCCCGGCACGCGCATCATATTTGAAAACGCTCTCTACATCACCTTTCAAGCCTACGAAGAATTCTATCTTGTTGACAGTGGTAGCCATTTGCTGCTGAGAGAGCAGAAATGGGTTGATTTGGCGCTGATTGTTGTATCGCTGATTGTACAATCCGCCTGTAACACCACCATAGAAGCCAAATTCTCTAACCGGGCTAATGAAAAGCTCTGCATGCGGGAATATGTGCATGCCGTTTTTCTGCAATTGCGCACTGCCGGAAAGGTCATTGTATTGTAGGTTGGCACCCAAATCAAGTTTCAAAATCTCTGTGCGGAAGTGCAATAAGGGTTTTATTCCTACATTGAAAGCTGTGAATTGGTTTGAGTTAATCAGGTCAAAATTGGTAGTTGCGGTGTTGACATTTGCTACCGCCGAGGCGCCAAACTGAAGGTCATTGAGCGCATTGAGCTCTGTGATTTCAGGGTTGCCAATATGTGCCGTGGCGTCAAAAGCGGTTTCAGAGGCGTTGTACATATCAGAGACGTGAGAGGCTTTGGCTCTAGCCTCTTGCAGTAGCCAGTGATTGTACATCTGGTACTTACCTTCTAGGAAAAAACTATCAAAGCGCTGTGTGAGACTTTGATCATCTGCAATACCAGAAAAATTGGGGATAGAGATGCCATAAAGATTTACTTTGTCAAATCCACCACCTGCTGTGAGGTCAAATTGGCTGTTGTCAAAATCCATTTTGAGGAAAGCTTCTCCCAATAGTCGTGACTGGTTCGTAGGCACATTAACATCTGGTATATTGGGTATAGCAGAGTTGTACTTAATAGCACCACCCACACGTGCGTTGTCTAAAATTGAGTAATCAAAATAGGCATCTGCCAATACGTTTTGGTGGTTTCCATAGCCGGCGCGCACATAATTGTTATATGGCGCTTGATCCTTGACAGGCAGTTTTTCTGCTCCGATGGTGGAGGTTTCAAAGTCTGAGGCTACTTCTATATTTTTGGTGCTGTACTCTACAGGTATTTTTTGGGTAGATTCCGGCAAGGCACCCGGTGTTTGCTTGATGCGCTCTGCGGATTCTACTTTGGGTTCATAAACACGCTCTACGGTGACGGATCCCTGCCCAATGGTTTCCTCTCTCCCAACACTCACTTCTCCTGTCTGTATCTGTGCGTGGACCACTACACCCATTGCTAGGCTTATGATAATTGCTATGTACTTCATATAATGTTGATTCTTAGAGGATTGTTATCTTCTGTTTTTGATTTTTGTTTGTAAGGTTTTTGCTTCCTGTATTACGTCTGGGAAGTTTTGATAGTTTTTGAGTATGGCGTCAATGGTATGATTGGCCTGATAGAGGTCTTTGAGCTGGTAATAGTTTTCTGCCATGACTACGAGGGCTTTGGCTCCCCAATATTGCTGGCTACTGTAGTTTGATGCCAGGTCAAAGATGACTTCATTGCTCTGCTCATACTTTTTGTCTGCAGTGAGGAAATAAGCTTGGTAATACTTGGCTTCTGCGCGCACGGCATGTGAGTTGGCGTTCTGCAATGCTTCATAAGCTCTACGGGCGTCATTGCGACGGTTGCTGGCCATGAGGCTTCTGGCTTTTATGACTTCTGCTTCTTCTATCACAGCGGTTTCATTACGGCTATTGGCTATGACATTGTTGGCCATATTTACCGCCTTGTCATGCCTGCCTGCTGCAGAATATAGACGCATGAGATGCATTTCTGCAAATGAAATGTAACTTGGATTGCGCGTGGTGTTATGCAAGGTCTCTAGGCTAAGTAATGCTTCTGTGCTTTTCTGCTGATTGAGATAGATTTGCGAAAGTCTGAGCAATGCGTCTTCTTGTCTCTCATTGGCAGAGGCTGCTACTTGTGTGAAGTGCGGCACTGCTTCATCAAATCGATTGGTTTGATAGTAACTTTCTCCTAATGCATGTAATACTGCGTTTGAATAGGCTGAACGCGGATACTGCGTGGTGAAGTCGTGTAAATGTGTAATGGCGGCAGTGTAATTCTTACTATCATAGTGGCGCATGGCATTGTCATAGGCCAAAGTCTCAAGTTCGGCTTTGTCTATGGAATAATACGCAAATCCTGAAGCCCAGCGCTCAAAGTCTGCCACTCTGCCTTCTTCAAAATAGATACGCTTGGCGTTTTCTATGGCTTGTCTGGCGAGGTCTGTATTTGGATATGTTTCTGCCACTACGTTGAACTCTGCCAGTGCTTCTGTGTTTCTGTTCTGATTGTAATGAATGAGACCTTTGCGCAGGTGTGCTCGGGCTTTGTTTTCTGCATTGCCTGTGCGAATAACATCGTTGAGGACGCGATCTGCTTTGGGTGCTTCATTGTTCTTGATATAAGCATCTGCCAGCTCTAATTGTGCCTCTTGGTAGAATTTGGAGCGAGGGAAACGCTTGAGAAAACTCTCTAAATCTGCGATTTTGCCCGGAATATTGCCTTGGATACCAAGTACAACAGCCTTGTTGTAGGCCGCTTCATCAGCATGGTTTTCATTGGCATCTGCAATTTCTCCATAGATCTGCACGGCAGCTTGTGGGTTGCGATTGCCAATGTGGCTGTCTGCAAGACGCATGCGAGCATCCGTACGGAATTCACCAGGTGGGTTGCTGGCAAGATAGCTCTGGAATGCTTGAGCAGCACGATCAAACTGCTTGAGCTTGAAATGTGTGTAGCCGAGCTGGTATTGGAGCTCTTTGCTTTCTGGTGTAGCTACATTCATGCGCTGGTAGGCGCTAAATTGTTCTAATGCGTTGCTGTATCTGCCTTGTTTGTACAGCACATCTCCTAACCAGAATGTGGAGCGTGCTTGGATTTCACGATTGGCGTCACTGCGTGCTGCGCTGCGCAAATGGGTTTCTGCCTCGTTGGGTTTCCCGTCATTGAGCAAAACAATCCCGTGCATGAAGGCTGCCAACTGCTGCGCTTGACGCTGACGCGGGCTTTGATTGGAAATCTGCCCTAACACTTCTAATGCATTGACATAATGACCTGAAGATATGTAGCTGTCTATGAGTAGATCATTGATTTCTGATTGGTGTGGTGAACGCGGATATTTCTGCACAAAGGATTGCAATACTTGCGGTGTTCCCTCAAATGGGTTTCCGATTTCATAACTGAGTTTGGCGTAATTGTAGAAACCATCTTCTTGCAATTGCTTGTCAAAATCCATTTCTGAAGCTGATTTGTATGCGCTGAGTGCTTCTCTTTTGCGGTTGACTTGCAGGTATGTATTACCGAGCTGATAATATGCGTTTTGTGCCATGGCATTGCGCTCGTCTATGATTTTGTTGAAGTGCGTCATAGCCGTCTCATAATTGCCTTGCTGATAGTAGGCGTAGCCGAGCTGGTAATAATCTACATTGGTGAGATTGCCTGTGTAGGCTTCTAAATATGGGATTGCAGCATCATATTGCTGAAGTGCAAAGTAGCTTTCACCAACGATTTTGGAAACCTCACTTTGTATGAATCTATCTCGGTTTTTGGAGAGTAGTAGTTTACCATCATCTATGGCTGATTGATACTGCCCATTGTTGAACTTGATCTGCACCATGTATGGCAAAAGCTTGTCTTCATAGGCTGAATTTCTTGACCGTAGAGCATCAAAATAGGTTTGTGCGCGATCAAAATCTTTGTTGGAATAGTGTATGTGCCCTACATAATAATTGGCCTCATCCTGGAATCTTTCTGATCTGGTGAGTGGTTCAAGGTGGCGAAGGGCTTGTGCTTTGTTGTTTTTCATGAAGTAGGCGTAGCCTAACTTGAATTGGTACTCATTGCGCTTGCGCTCCGGCAAATCATTGAGATTGCCCATTGTGAGATACTTGAGGGCTTGATCAAAGTCTCCATTTCTGAGGTAGAAACTTCCTAATTCCCATGCGCCGTCTTGCACATACAGGCTCATGGGATAGTTGCGCTGAAACGCTAAAAAGCGCTCTTCTGCACCTCGCTGATTGTTGGAAAGTGCTGTGAGTGCTGCATAAAACTCTGCGGCCTCACGTGTGTCATTGGATAAACGTGGGTCTATAACGGCTTTTTCAAAGTGGTGCTGTGCAGCATGGTAGGTTTCTGTGTGCCGCAGGAATTGTGCGAGCCTGAAGTCTTGATTTTTATCGAAATTGATATGAGACTGTTGGGCATGGAGTCCTGTAATTCCGGCCCATGCAATCCCTATGATACAAATGTATTTGCGCATAATTGTATATATAATTCTATACCTATCAGAGATAAACGCTTATATTTCTGGTTTGGTATAAGTTGGGGCAAAAGTGTTAAAGTTTATAGAGTTTACCAAGCGCTGGGGTGGTGCGGGTGGAGAACTTTTAAACAAATGCTAGTTAATATATATTGTTTAGTGATAAATTTATGAGTGTTTGCAATGCAACTTGTGGAAGTTTTTGCTTTTATATGTGTGCGCTATTTATGGGTATGCGCGGGTGGCATGCTGAAAGGGATTGAGGTGTGATGAGGGATGCTGTGTGATTTGGGATGCTGTGTGCCGCGGCAGGGAGTAGGCCGACAAGCCCGCAAAGGGGCAGCCTGCTTGCAGGAAGTGGGCTAGAGAGGTTTGTAGCGATAGCGGAAAAACTCTGTAGCCCTCTGACTGCCAGGCTGCCACTGCGTACTTGTGGCCGGATACCGACCCCTGCCTCAAAAAAAATTGTGTGGATGTTGCTGGGTAGGGTTGAGATTTTTTTGAGGCTGGGGTGCCGCCCAAATAAAAAAAATCGGGAACTACTGCTATGTTGTTGGGTTTTGCTGCTCCCAATATTTGAGTTTGCCCCGGAATTGGTCTATGCTGGTGTAGCCTTTTTCTTGCATAACTTCTTGTAACTCTTGCAATAGACGGGTGAAAACGCCGGGACCTTCTATCATGAGCTGGGTGCCAATTTGCACGAGTGATGCGCCGCAGAGTAGATGCTGGTATATGTCTAGACCTGTGGTGGCGCCGCCGCAGCCTATGACTTGGATACTAGGATTGAGCAGTCGGTAGAATTGGTGCACGTTGGCCAATGCGGTGGGCTTGATGTACTGACCGCCGAGGCCGCCGAAGCCGTTTTTAGGGCGGATGACGGTGGTGTCTGTGGCGGGATCTATGTGCAATGCGTTGCCGATGCTGTTGATGCATGTGACGAACTGTAGCGGGTATTGGTTGAGTATCGCGGCCATCTGCTCGAAATGTATGATGTCAAAATAGGGTGGTAATTTGACGCCGAGTGGGAGCTTGTTGAAGCTAAACACTTGCTCTAATACTTGCTGTGTACGCTGAAAGTCATAGCCGGTTTGCGGCTTGCCCGGAAGGTTGGGGCATGATAGGTTGAGCTCTATGATGGCGGTGGTGGAATGCTGGTTGAGCTGCTGTAGCATTTCCAGGTTTTCTTCTAAACTGAGACCGGCAAGGGATATGAATATAGGCTTGTCTTGCTGTGCTTCTTGCACGAAGTTTTGGTAGAAGTGCAGGCCCAGATTGGGTAGTCCCATGGAGTTGAGCGATCCGAGTGGAATTTCTGTATAACGTGGTTCTGGATTGCCTTGACGTGGCTGTAGGGTGCAGCTTTTTGTGACTATGGCGGCGGTGTCTGCATGATAAATTTCATAAAGCTGCTCTGCTGTCATGCAGTGTGCGCCGGAGGCGTTCATAATCACGTGATTGAATTTTTTGCCGGCAAGTTGTGCAGTACAGTTCATAAGATTTGTTTGTTTCTAGGAATGCTCAAATGTACAAAATCAATTAACTTTGCTGATTGTAAAATTAAGATTTGCTGAATGAACTCACGAGAAGATTTTTTGCTGAAGGCGTATGAATTGGGGATTATAAAGTTTGGGAGTTTTACGCTGAAGAGCGGTATTGAGTCTCCCTTTTATGTGGATTTGCGCCCGCTGGCGTCTAGTCCTATGCTACTGAAAACGTTGAGTAATAATCTGCTCTCCCTGGTAAATGAAAGCCGCGTGGAGCTGATCTGTGGCGTGCCCTATGCTGCACTGCCTATGGCTACTACTATGTCATTGGTGAGCGGAATTCCACTGATTATCAAACGCAAGGAAAATAAGGGATACGGGACTAAGCGAATGGTGGAAGGTGTTTTTGAAAATGGACAAAACTGCTTGTTGGTAGAAGATGTGATAACGAGCGGCAAGAGTCTTGTGGAAACCATTGATGAGGTAGAAAAAGAAGGTCTGGAGGTGACGGATATAGTGGTGGTGCTAGACAGGGAACAAGGCGGTATTGAAAAACTGAAGGAGAAGGGCTATAATGTGCAAGCTTTGTTTACTATAAATGAGGTGATAGAAATTTTGCACAAATATCATAGACTGGAGGCTGATGACGTGAAACGCATAAAGAGCTTTTTGCAGGATTCTGCTCAGCCAGCGCCCACCTTTAAAACTGCTTACGAGGATAGGGATATACAGCACCCTGTAGGCAAACGCATGCTGGATATAGCACTGCGCAAGGAGTCTAACCTTATAGCATCTGCAGATGTTGTGAGCTCACGTGAATTGGTGGACCTTGCAGAAAAAATAGGTGATAAGATTGTAGCACTAAAGTTGCACTCTGACATCATCACGGATTTTGACATGCAGTTGGTGGCAGAATTAAAAGTGCTCGCAAGAAAGCATAATTTTCTGCTTTTTGAGGATAGAAAGTTTGCGGATATAGGGAATACGCAGGAGTTGCAATTCAAGAAAGGTGTGTACCGATTTGCTGAATGGGTGGATATGGTCACTGCCCATCCTATTGCAGGTGAAAAGAGTTTTGACGTGTTTGAAAACACAGGTGTTGCTGCCATAATTGAGATGTCATCTAAGGGCACATTGACAGATAATAATTATATAGCACAAGCGCTGAATGTTGCTGATAGGTGTGCGAATATTTTTAGTGTAGTGGCACAAAGACGCGTTCCGGAGAGTTTGCTATTGCTCACGCCCGGTGTGAATATGGACTCTACCGGTGATAGTAAAGGTCAACAGTATAATACTCCGGAAAAAGTGTTTAATGAATATCACACAGATTTCATCATAGTAGGTAGAGGCATATATCAAGCTAACGATGCTGCGGAGGCTGCCGAAAAATACTGCAAAGCCGGATGGGAAGCCTATTTGCGCAGTCTTGGGAAATAAGTTTTAAAATGTAAATTTTACATTTATCCATCACTGCTAGTTAAGTGATTTCTATAAGCAAACAGAAGCGAATTAGAATTTTGGTTCTGTTGCGATAAATAATTTTAAGGCGTGTAATTTTTGTAAAGTTACATGCCTTTTTACTGTATATTTGTCGGCGTAAGGCCATGATGGTTCGGCTTTTACCTCCTATAACTAACTATGCAATTGATACAGATTTCTTTGTTTGGAAGTAGTGAAATCACTTCACCACTACGCTTGTGGTTTGTTGGCCTATTTTTCTTGTTTTCTTTTAGTGTTTTTGCTCAAAATGCCAATACTACCTGCGATACGGCTGCACCGGCATGTCCGGATCAAAATTTTGGAGTGAACATGCCAAGCCAAACTGGTAGTGGTGTTGCAGAACAAGGCCCCAACTATGGCTGTCTTGCTTCTCAACCAAGACCGCTTTGGTATTATATGCAGGTGAGCCATACCGGCACTGTGGAATTTCTGCTCACACAAACTACTCAGCCCAATGGTATGGGTAACGAAATTGATATTGACTTTATAATTTGGGGTCCTTTTGATAGTCCAACCGGTAACTGCAACAACTTGACGGCGGCAAATATTGTAGATTGTAGCTATCACCCATCATTCAGTGAATATGTTGACTTCAACCCGGCCACTTCCGGACCAGTGCCAAGTGGACAACCCGGAACTGCAAATGCCGGTGAATATTACATTCTATTGATTACCAATTATGGTGGACAGGCGGGCTACATAAACATGCAGCCAACTGGCACTATGAGCGCAATTTTTAACTGCGATATTCTTGATGACACCAGATATATATGTGATGAAGGTGGTGATGGGGTAGAAATGCTGGACATGAATGATTACACTGAAGAATTGCTTGATGGTAGCACTAATTTTTCTATCTCATATCACACGAGCTTAGAAGATGCTAGTAGCAATATAAATCCTATCACAACACCACAAAGTTTGACTCATGAAGGTTTGCTGATATATGCGCGGAAAAGAAATCTCACCACAAATACATATGTGGTGGTGATTATGACCTTTAACCTGCGAGATCTTCCGGAAATGAATGATGCCACACTCACATCTTGCGAATTGACTAATGGTAATGGATCTTGGAAATTGACCGAAGCACAAAATGAAATTACCAATGGAAATTCTAGCGTGAATTTGAGTTTTCACAATAGCTTGGCAGATGCACAAGCCGGTAGCAACCCTATTGCAACCAATTACATAGGGAACCCCACAGAAATCTATGTGAGAGCCGAACTTCAAGGCTGTGTGGACTATGCTGTTTTGAGCCTTGATGTGCTACCTATCCCAGAATTGCCCGCTGTAGAGGATGAGTTTTGCTTGAGTGATTTAACGAATAATACCGTTAACCTTACCCAATATAATCCTTCTTTTACAACAGGTAATGAGAGCGTTAGCTATTTTGTGAATCAAGCGGCATTTGAGAGCAACACCCCAATTGCCAATCCTCAATCCTTCCCTGTAACCGCTGGTGCGCTACAGTTGATTGTGAAAGTGGATACACAACCGTGTTATTCAACGTCATTTCTCAATCTCTCAATTTTACCTTTTCCGGTAATCCAAGACCATTTATTGCAAGTATGCGATTTGGAAATGGATGGAGTAGCAACTTGGGATTTAAACGATGCTGTGCAATTTATCACCAATGGCAATAACGCTATAAACATTTCTTTTCACTCCACTCTGGCTGACGCCCAATCTGGAAACAACGCTATTGGCAGTAACTATACAGGATTGCCAACCACTGTCTTTGTTCGTGGTGTAGAAGGTGATTGCTTTGCAACGGCTCAATTAGCGCTCGAAATTATAAGCGTGCCTACAATTACAGATGTTGATGACATTCTTTGTGAAAATGATTTAAGCGGTAATCAGGTAAACCTCAACTCATATAATACTTCTTTTTCAAATAATGATGCAGTGAGCTACTACCTTTCCATGGCTGATCTCATTGCGGGAAATCCTGTTGCGGCTCCGCAATCTTATGTATTACAACCAGGATTCAACCAACTTTTTGTAAAAGTAGATACTGCTCCTTGTTACAGTATTTCGCACCTCAACTTGCAGTTAAATGCAAACCCTATATTGCAGAATGCAAGCCTCCAAGGCTGTGATATTCAAGGAAACAATACCGCAATTTGGAATTTAATGGATGCCGCTAATGAATTGAGCAATGGAAATGCCGGCATAAACTTCACTTTTCATGCTACGCAAAATGATGCAATAAACGGAAATGCGCCACTCAGCATACAACATTCAGGTAGCGCCGGGGTGGTTTTTGTGCGTGGTGAGCTAAACGGATGTTACTCAACAGCTCAACTATCCCTAGAAGTATTACCTATACCGCAGATTCCGAGTTATTCGTTAACGGTGTGTGCGAGTGACTTACCCAATAACGCAATCAATCTCAATCTTTACAATCAAGAATTTGCCGGTAACGGTGAAACCGTAACCTACTATAATTCATTGCAACAACTACACAATAACAACCCAATCTCTTTACCTCAAAATCAAACGCTTGTTGTAGGCAATAATGTATTTTATGTGAAGATTGGCACGCAGCCATGTTATAGCGTTTCTGAAATTCATATTGATGTGCTACCTAGTCCGCAACTCGGTGACAATGAAATCATAAAAATTTGCCCGGAATCTTTCCCATATACTTTGCAACTTACAGGTTCAGATGCTAATTACACAAGCTACGAATGGACACCTGGCGGCCAAACCGGATCTTCACTCACCGTGCAAACCTACGGTGTATATGCTGTGACAGTATATGATGAGAATCACTGCTCCGCCACCAAAACATTTGAAGTATTGCCAAGAACTCCAATAACCTTGCTAGAGCTAGAAATTTTGGACAACAACACTGTTCGTGTAGTTTATCAAGGAGATGGGGCAGATATGCTTTTTTCATTAGACGGAAGTGAGTGGCAAACATCACCTGTGTTTTACAACGTGAGCCCAGGCTTGCATAGTGCTATAGCCAGATACTCTGATGGCTGTGAAACAGAACCTATTAGCAATTTCTTACTCTATGTGTACAACGTTATTACACCCAATAATGATGGCTACAATGACAGATTTGAAATCCCAGGACTAGACCAATTAGAAGGCGTAAGGATTTCTATCATAGACAGATACGGAAAATTACTCTACCAAAATGAAGGCGATGGAGTCTTCCGCTGGAACGGCACTTACAATGGTCGTCCTCTTCCAACAGGAGATTACTGGTACATCATCCATTTTCCTGATGGTAGAGTGCACAATGGTTCTATAACCTTACGCAACTTCAAGCGCTAAATCTTGTAAATCTACCTGCTTTCACCTTTTATTGCACGGCTCATTAGTGCCAATCGACAATAATCTTGGAACACATTTATGGGAATACTGTGTGCCAAATCATACTTCCAGTGTACCGTTACAGGATCTGAAGGTAGAAGATCTTTGCGCAATTCCCGGAGAGATTCTTTGGCAGGAACATCTTTGTCTAGCGCGCCCATTACAATGTGCATGATAGGTTTTGGGACTTGCAGCGAGGGTAAATTATTCACCTCCTTCCTGTAATTCAAGGCTGGATTAAACAAAAGTGCGGGTCGCTGTAGCGAAATGCTCACATAATATCCCAAAAGCCCTCCAGCGCTCGATCCTATTACAAAATCTGTATCTGCATACTCCTCCAGCACCTTACCTAGCCAATCTACCGGCTGCATATAATCTATAGATGGTGCATAAATATGTTTGCTGTAAAGCTCAATACATTCCCTGCGGTCTTCATGCAATCGGCTATTGAGCCCGTGCAGATACAAAATCTTCATAAAAAGTGCTTCTGATAAATAGTGTGCTCCAAAAATGCGCAAAAAATTTTAATAGGTAGTAGTAGAAATTCAATCTTGAATTCTACCCTTCTCACCCCATTTGTGTAAAAGCCTCATCTATTGCTAGAGCCTGTGTCAGGTATTTTTTGCGCCCATCATTGCCAAAGTGCACATCAATTCTACCCAAGTATAGACCGGCCCAGCCTACTTGATTCACCAGTACCTCACTACCATCGTCGCGCACAATCCTGTCTGCCTGCTCTAGAAAAGTGTGCGTATGCCCACCCAAAATCAAATCAATTCCGGGAACGCGCTTAGCCAGCTTCAGATCGCTCGGCCTTTGAGAATCATTTCTATAATCATAGCCTATGTGTGATAGACAAATGATCAGATCGCAGCGTTTGGCTTGCAGCAAGCTTACCATATCTTGCGCAATCTCATAAGGGTCTAAATATTTAGTCTCCAAAGAGAGCGACTCACTCACCAAACCATCCAACTGCACTCCCAGCCCAAACATTCCTACTCTCAAACCCTGAATTTGCATGATTTTGTGCGTAAGAAACTCGCCATCCAACATTGTGTTAGAAAAATCATAATTAGAAATCACAAAATCAAAATCCGCATGTGGCAACATATCCTTCAAGCCTTTCAGACCATTGTCAAACTCGTGATTTCCAATCGTACTAGCCGCGTAGCCCATTTTGCTCATTAGTCTAAACTCCAATTCCCCACCAAAAAAGTTGAAATACGGCGTGCCTTGAAATATATCACCAGAGTCTAGCAACAGCACATTTTCCTCCTCAGTTCTTATTTTATTGATCAGAGCCGACCTGCGTGCAAAACCACCTCTATTAGACGTTCGTTCATTATCAGAAACCTCAAAAGGCTCAATGCGGCTATGCTGATCATTCGTATGCAGAATCGTCAGCTTGCGCACCTTAGGTCTCACATCGGCCAATCCCAGTGGTGTTGTCATTAAAAGGCCGGCAGCAGCCCCGGACTTCAAAAAAGATCTCCTATCCATTAATTCATTATATAAGCCGGGGAGCGGTCCACACGCACCGTATCTATGCTCTCCAAATATTGTATAAACAAGTCTCGAATCTTTATATTTTCATCATGTCGGTGCGTCGCTTTTCTGAAAAACTCCATCCCATCCGCGCCCGTCAGCAGATAATCATTGGTCAGAACAGTGTATTCCCTCGCAGGGTCAATATCTGCCTCATTCACTCTACCGCCACGTAGAGAGTCCTGCACAAAAATCTGCATACCTGCCACCGGAGTTCCACGTCTCTCCTTGCGCAAAAACCGCAGCACATCTGTCATCACACTACCCGGCAGAGTCACAGTCACAGCCTCATTCTCAAACGGCATCAGCTCATACATAGAGCGCACAGTTAACTCCCCGGCTGCAAAAGACCTGCGCAGCCCACCTATATTTATCAGCACTATATCCACCTCCGGCATTCCCGCCGCAGCGCGGCGATCATTTATCACGGCCTTCAGTGCTTCAGCTGCAAAAATTCCCAGCGTATTATTCATCCCCTGCTTGTCCAGAGCCACCGGCGTATATGCCAGATACCGATCCATTTTTGCATCCAGCGACACCTTATAGGGTGCAATTATCGCTGTCATTTCTTCATCTTCAGGCAAACTTGCAGTTACAGCAATCCGCTGATCCTCAACCCTATCCACCGGCAATTGCACACGACAAGCCCATGCCATCACCACCAAAAAGCCTAAAACCATTCCCCTGCTCATAGCTGCATATATACCCACAAAGATGCAAAAAATTCAACGTCATCATATTAATACTAGGTTAAAAAAAATCAAAACTGCACCACTTCAGCACAGTATTATTATTATTTTTATTTGGGCGGCTTATCTGGCTGCCCGCTTGTAGTACGCAGCTGCCCGGCTACAAACCATCGGCGCCCTACGGTTTTCTCAGACAAGCGTTCAACCCGCATGGCTTGTGGTTTGTCTGCCGGGCATCTTTGCGCGCTACCGCTCGCATCCAGGCCGCGTGCACGCGTACCTTAGCACTACTTTTCCCTATTACAAATCTCAAACACAACACATCTCGCAACCGCGATACATTTCCCCCTGCAAAGCCCAACGCAGAATAGGCTCCGCTACAAATCTATCCTTCTAAAACTTTCCAAATCCTGCCAAAATCACTACATTTGAACCCCATGGAGCAACACGTAGTGCTTGTCAATGAGCAAGATGAAATTTTAGGAACCATGGAGAAACAGCAAGCCCATGTATATGGTTTGCTACACCGCGCATTTTCTGTATTTTTATTCAATGATCAGGGGCAAATGCTGTTGCAACAAAGAGCCGAAGACAAATACCACTCCCCTACACAGTGGACCAACGCTTGCTGCAGCCATCCGCGCCTAGACGAAACTTACCTGGAAGCTGCACATAGAAGACTCCAAGAAGAACTCAATCTGGATACCGAACTTACTCACCTCTTCTCATTTAAATACAAAGCAGATGTAGGGCAAGATTTATGGGAACATGAGCTGGACCACGTATTTCATGGCATATACAATGATCCAATCCAAGGCAATCCAGAGGAAGTCATGGCCACCCGTTGGATATCAATGCAAGACCTTGAAGCGGAAATCAAGGAACAACCTGAGAACTTCACACCTTGGTTCAGGATTATTCTAGACCAGTACCAAAAACACCTCCCGGCATGAGAGTTACCGTCTATAGAGAAGCCCATTTCAATGCGGCACATCGCCTATATCGAAAAGATTGGTCAGACGCCAAAAATCAAAACATTTTTGGCAAATGCTCCTATCCTCACTATCATGGCCACAATTATGATTTAGAAGTAGGCGTTACCGGTACACCAGACCCAGAAACAGGTTTTGTAATCAACCTAGATATCCTCAAAACCATTATCAAGGAAGAGGTCGAAGACTATTTTGACCATAAAAACCTCAACATAGACATCCCGGAGTTTGAAAACACAGTACCAAGTGCAGAGAATATAGCAATCCTCATTTGGAACAGAATTAGGAAAGTTCTACACCCGGATCTTGACCTGAAAATCAGACTATATGAAACACGCCGTAACTTCGTAGAATATGACGGTAATTAATTTTTTATAACAAACACCTCAAAAAATCACTACACAAAAGAGCAACAATATGGAAAATACAGCAACCAAAAAAACAGCACTCAATCAAGTTCACCATGCAGCAGGGGCCAAAATGGTTCCCTATGCCGGATTTGAAATGCCTGTGCAATACTCAGGTGTCAATCAAGAACATATGGTAGTGCGGGAGCAAGTAGGCGTTTTTGACGTGAGTCACATGGGTCAGTTCTTTTTTAGCGGAGAAAATGCTCAAGAATTATTGCAAAAACTCGTGACCAATGACGTTTCAAAAATTAAAATTGGGCAGGCGCAATACTCAGCCATGACCAATGAAAAAGGAGGAATCATAGATGACCTTATTCTCTACAGAATGTCAGAAGATGAGTACATGATGGTTGTAAATGCAGGATGTTTAGACAAAGATTGGAAATGGGTAAATGAGCAAAACGATTTAGGTGTAAACATCAGCAACCAGAGCGATGATATAGCTTTGCTGGCCATACAAGGTCCAAAAGCTGTAGAGGCCATGCAGTCATTGACTCAAACACCTTTAGCAGACATCAAATTCTACCATTTTGAGAAAGGTGAATTTGCCGGCGTGCAAGATGTTATAATTTCTGCAACAGGCTACACAGGTAGCGGTGGATTTGAAATATATTTCCCAGCAGAGCATGCAGAAAAAATGTGGAACGCAGTAATGGAGGCTGGTAAAGATTTCGGAATAGAGCCTTGTGGTCTTGCTTCCAGAGATACACTACGTCTAGAAAAAGGCTATTGTCTTTATGGTAATGACATCAACACAGACACAACACCATTAGAAGCAGGTCTAGGTTGGGTTACAAAATTCAACAATGAGTTTGTAGGAAGCGATGTGTTGCAGAAGCAGAAAGAAGAAGGGGTAGAGAGAAAACTTATAGGTTTCAAAATGATTGATCGCGGTATTCCAAGACATGGATACACAATCACCAATGCAGATGGGGAGCAGATTGGAGAAGTGACCTCAGGTACTCAATCGCCAATACTCAAGTATGGCATTGGATTGGGTTATGTAACCAAGGATTTTGAAAAAGCCGGCTCAGAAATATTTATAAACATCAGAGACAAGCAAGTAAAAGCAGAAGTAACTAAACTTCCTTTTGTATAAATCAAATTCTCAGATTGAATCTTTTCTTAGTTCTGAAAATCCAAAATGGATTTTCAGAACTTTTTTTTGTACTAATCACCCTTAAATTTTGGATTATTCAAACCTTAATCCATCTACTCTTTGCTTATAACATTCAAAATCCCTTGATATTTTCACATTTTCTTGTAAAAGATTGCAAAAAACATTTAGAAAAAATGGCAGAGCATTTGAAAAAACAAAAGCATGAATTCATCTCTTACAGCCCAATATACTACTCAAACTCCAATAAAATTTATTCTTAGCGTTTTTCTAGCAATTTTTATGGCGTCCAATCTATCCGCTCAAGTCACACACAGCAGTGAAGATTTTGAAGATTTGGTAGAGGAAATTAATGCAGTACGTACTGCTGGTGTTACCTGTGCCCGTCAAAAAATGAAACCGGTATCATCCATCACTTGGAATGATAAACTCGCCCAATCTGCCGCAATTCACGCCGAAGACATGGCCAAGAAAAATTTTTTCTCACACATAGGATCAGACAAGAGCAACCCGTCACATCGCGCTGATAGAGTAGGCTATAACTGGCAGAGCGTCAGTGAAAATATTGCCAAAGGTCCTAGAAACAATCATGAAGTAGTGCAAGGTTGGCTCAAAAGTCCTGATCATTGCAGAACCATCATGCTACCGCAAGTCAAGGAAATGGGTGTGGCAAGAAATGGCAGTTATTGGGTTCAAGTTTTCGGGCTTGAAATGGAATGATTTGCCTTATCCTACACAAAACCATGGCAAATATGAGTAACTTGCTTGCCTAATTTTTCAAGGATATGAAGTCTTTTCTTCTACTTTTTGCATTGGTAGTTTTTCAAATACTTAATGCACAAGAAATCCGCATAGAGCCACCCAATTGGTGGACCAACATGCAGCATGACACAGTGCAAATCTTGCTCTATAGCAGCGACATTGGCCAAGCAGAATTTTCTACCAAAAGCAACAACATAAAAATATTGCAGCAACATTCTGCTGAAAATTCAAATTATAAATTCCTTGACATTGCCATATCTCGGAATGCGATTGCCGGTGATAATCCCATCTCATACACTACATCAAATGGGGCAATTCGCAGCATAAACTTCCCTCTAATGGAACGCTCAGAAAACAGCGCTCAAAGACAAGGATTTGACAATTCAGATGCGGTATATCTCATTGTCCCGGACAGGTTTGTAAATGCTAATCCACAAAATGACAATATACCCGAAATGGTAGAAAAAGCCAATCGGGACAATCCTGAAGGCAGACACGGAGGCGACATTGCAGGCATACAGCAATCTCTTGACTACATTGCCAATTTGGGTTTTACTGCAATTTGGCCAACGCCAATGCTTGAAAACAATAGAAAAAGCGTTTCTTACCATGGCTATGGCATCACAGATTTTTATCGCATAGATCCGCGTTTTGGAAGCAACTTGGAGTTTAAGAATTTGGTGGCAACCGCTCGCAAACACGATATAAAAATCATTCAAGACTTTGTGCTCAACCATTGCGGAGATGACCATTGGTGGATGCAGGATTTGCCTTTTGCAGATTGGATAAACACTTGGCCGCAATACACCCAAACCAATCATAAAAAATCCGTAGCTATTGACCCGTATGTTTCGGATATAGATAGAGAAACGTATTTGCGTGGCTGGTTTGTACCTTCTATGCCCGACCTCAATCAGCAAAACCCATACTTGGCAAAATACCTCATACAAAATGCCATTTGGTGGATAGAATATAGCGGCATCAATGGCATACGTGTAGATACTTATTCCTATTCAGATCCCGAGTTCATGGCACAATGGAATAAAGCTATTCTACGTGAGTATCCCAATTTTTCTGTGGTAGGTGAAGAATGGACTATGTCCAAAACCATCATAGCCCGTTATCAAAAAGATGCACAAAACCCGGATGACTACAACAGTAACCTCACGCATCTCATGGATTTCCCATTATTAGACAAGACCATAAAAGCACTCAACGAACCCAACACATGGCAATCTAGCTGGTCTCAAGTTTATGAATCCTTGGCGCATGATTATTTATATGCTAGCCCTGAAAAGCAAATGATTTTTCTTGACAATCATGATGAGACTAGAATATACCGCGCACTGAACCACAATTTTGAAAATTGGAAACTTGCTATGACGCTTATCTCTACTATGAGAGGTTTTCCGCAGATGTTGTACGGAACAGAAATTCTCATGACACATCCAGATCTTGGACATCATGCGCAGATACGGACAGAATTCCCGGGAGGCTGGCAAGGTGACACACAAGATGCATTCACCGGTAAAAATTTGTCTGCCGAAAGTAAAGAGGCTCAAAAATTTCTTAGAAAATTGCTCCAATTCCGTAAAAATACATCTACGTTACATAATGGCAAACTCTTGCATTATGCTCCGGAAAACAATGATTGCTACGTGTATTTTCGCTATGATGATAATCGGAGAATAATGGTAGTGCTTAACAAAGCAGAAGAATCTGCTCAACTAGATATGCACCGCTTTACACAAGGGCTTCAAGGAGCTAAATCCGGCTACGATATCATTAGCGAAAAAAACCTTAATTGGGCTCAAAATCTTACTATTCCGGCAAAATCCTCCATGCTAATTGTGCTTGACTGATACATAAAAGGACTTTGCCAAAGCAATATTGTATCTTTGCACACCTTTTAGCAAACATATCTTGTGAAAACATTAAAGACCGAAATAGAGAAAAGAAAAACTTTTGGCATTATTTCCCACCCGGATGCCGGAAAAACCACCTTGACAGAAAAGCTACTCTTGTTTGGTGGCGCAATACAAGAAGCTGGTGCCGTAAAGTCCAACAAAATCAAGAAAGGAGCTACCTCCGACTTCATGGAAATAGAGCGCCAACGTGGTATTTCTGTTGCCACATCTGTGCTCGCTTTTGATTACAAAGGCAAAAAAATCAATATCCTAGACACTCCTGGTCACAAGGATTTTGCTGAAGACACCTTTCGCACGCTCACAGCAGTGGACAGCGTGATTGTGGTGATAGATGTGGCCAAAGGTGTGGAAGAACAAACAGAAAAACTTGTAGAAGTTTGCCGCATGCGCAAAATCCCTATGCTGGTTTTCATCAACAAATTAGACCGTGAAGGAAAAGACGGTTTTGACTTGCTAGATGAAGTTGAGCAAAAATTGGGATTGCGTGTAACTCCACTTTCATGGCCCATTGGTATGGGTGAAAGATTTAAAGGCATTTACAACCTTTGGAAAAAAGATGTACTGCTATTTAGCGCTGCCAATAAGCAACGCATATCTGAAGCTGTATCTTTTGATGACATAAATAGCCCCGATCTTGAAAAAATGATAGGCACAGAAGCCTCTGAAACCTTGAGAGAAGAGCTAGACCTCATAGAAGGCATTTACCCAGCTTTTGATGCTGAAGAATATTTGCAAGGAGATTTGCAACCTGTATTTTTTGGGTCAGCACTCAACAATTTTGGTGTGCGTGAGCTTTTGGATGCCTTTGTGGAAATAGCGCCCAATCCGCTACCCAAAGAAACAGATAAGCGCCTAATAGAGCCCATTGAGAAAGATTTTTCAGGCTTTGTGTTTAAAATTCATGCCAATATGGACCCAAAACACAGAGACAGATTAGCCTTTGTGAAGGTGGTTTCTGGCAAATTTGAGCGAAACAAAAATTACTTGCACGTACGCCTAGGCAAAAAACTCAAATTCAGCTCGCCAAGCGCCTTCTTTGCAGACAAAAAAGAAATCATAGAAGAAAGCTATCCCGGTGATATTGTAGGTTTACATGACACGGGCAACTTCCGTATTGGCGACACGCTCACAGAGGGCGAGGAAATGCAATTCAAGGGTATTCCAAGTTTTTCTCCTGAGCACTTCAGATATGTGAACAATATGGATCCTCTGCGTGCCAAGCAGTTTGAGAAAGGTATAGACCAGTTGATGGATGAGGGTGTAGCCCAGCTTTTTACCATGGAATTCAATAATCGCAAAATTATAGGTACTGTAGGTGCGCTGCAATTTGAAGTGATAGAGTATAGACTAGAGCATGAATATAATGCCAAGGTGTCCTATGAACATGTATCTATACACAGAGCCTGTTGGGTAGAGGTAGAAGATGAGCGTTCTGAGGAGTTCAAAGACTTTCTACGCGTGAAACAGAAATATCTAGCACGCGACAAGTATCAACAATTGGTGTTCTTGGCAGACAGCGCTTTTACCATACAGATGACCAGAGACAAATACCCAAGTGTAAAACTGCATTTCTCCAGCGAATTCTAAGAATTTACCAATACAAAATTATATAAGGTTTGTAAATCTACTAATTGAAAAAAAGCGGGTTTGCCAAAGCCAAACCCGCTTTTTTGCGGCAGGGACATGCGCGGTATCCTTGTGAGAGCCATGCCTTGGCAAAATGTGAGCTGAAGCGGGTTGAGGCCGCCCAACCGGCCGAAAACCGATGAAGCCACAATTTTGCAGGCATGGCTGAGCAAGATTTAGCGCAATGGCCCGACCCTGAATTTTGAGTGGCAGAGCCACTCAAAATTCAGGGTGCCGCCCAAAAAAGCCTTAAAAAAATTTCTATTGATTAGGCAATTCTATCTTGTCAAACCCTGTGTAGCACTGCAATACTTGCGGTATGCGTATGTGGTCTTCTTCCTGATAATGCTCTAAAATGGCAGCAAGCACTCTAGGCAATGCCAATGCGCTACCATTGAGGGTGTGGCAAAGTTGCGTGCCGTTTTCTGTTCTATACCTTAGCTTCAACCTATTGCTTTGGAAAGTTTCAAAGTTGGAAACAGAGCTCACCTCCAGCCATCTATCTTGCGCATCTGACCACACCTCAAAATCATAGGTAGAGGCAGATGCAAAGCCGGTGTCGCCACCACAAAGGTGCAGCACTCGGTACACCAAGCCCAGCTCAGAAAGTATGTTGCCCACGTGCTTCTTCATCTCTTCCAGTGCCGCATAAGAATTTTCTTTCTTTTCAATGCGCACAATCTCCACCTTGTCAAACTGGTGCAGACGGTTGAGACCTCTCACATCTTTGCCATAAGACCCTGCTTCACGTCGAAAACACGGCGTATATGCCGTAGCCTTCACAGGAAATTGCTTCTCCTCGATGATGCTGTCTCGCCAAATGTTGGTCACAGGCACCTCAGCCGTGGGTATCAAATAAAAACCATCCAATGGCACCTCATACATCTGTGCCTCCTTATCCGGCAATTGGCCCGTGCCGCGCGCAGATGCCTCATTCACCATATGTGGTGGCAGATATTCCACGTAACCCGCTTCTGTGTTCACGTCAAGAAAATAGCTGATGAGCGCACGTTGTAGTCTGGCACCTTTGCCCTTGTACACCGGGAAACCCGCGCCTGTAATCTTGTTGCCAAGTTCAAAATCTATGATGTCATATTTTGCCGCCAACTCCCAATGTGGCAAACCTTCCTTGTGTTGCGCTTCTTGCGTTTGAGAGACAATAACATTGTCCGCCTCCCCGGCGCCAGCCACCACAGAGCTGTGCGGTATGTTGGGTATTTGTAGAAGAACCTCTTCCAGGCGCTCTTTGTCTGATTTTAGTTGATCTTGCAGCGATTTTATATTTTGCTTGAGATCGGCAGTTTTCGCCTTGATTTCATTGGCCTGTTCAGCCTTTCCGGACTTGAAAAGCTCACCTATCTCGGCAGATAGCTTGTTGGACTCCGCCAGCAGATTATCCAGCTCAAACTGGGTCTGCTTACGGTTATCATCCAGCTCTACGGCTTGGCTCAGCAGCTCTGGTTGCTTGAAGTTTCGCTTTTGCAAGCCCTCTTTATAGGTCTGCAAATTCTCTCTAATATCAGTTACTAGAAGCATAAAAACAGAATTTGCACAAAAGTAATTTTTTTTTTTCGCAATCCGGCTTCAAATATCTACAAAAAAGCCGCCTGCAAATTGCAAGCGGCATATAAAAAAATTAGGATTATGAAATTCTATGCATATTCTTCTATAAGGCCTTTGCCCTCACGCAGCGTTTGGTACTCACCATTGCCCGTAGACACATCTACAATAGTGGACGCCGTGTTGCCGCCCATACCGCCATCTACTATGATGTCAACAAGTCCTTCATACCTTCTGCGTATGAGTTCAGGGTCTAGATAGTACTCTTGGTCATCTGCATGGTGGTGCAGTGAGGTAGAAGCGATGGGTCCGCCCAGCGTCTCTACAATAGCCTTAGGTATCTTGTGATCCGGCACGCGTATGCCTACCGTATCATGATTTTTGTAGTAGGTTGGCAGGTTGTTGTTGGCATTCAGTACAAAGGTGAATGGCCCTGGCAAAGCCCTTTTGAGCATGCGAAACGTGGAATTGTCTATAGGTCTGGTAAAGGTTGACAAGTGGCTCAGGTCATTGCACACAATAGAAAATCTTGCTTTGTCCAGAGTAGTTTCCTTCAGTCGGGCAAGTTTTTCCATCGCTTCTTTGTTGAAGATATCGCAACCCAAGCCATATACCGTATCCGTAGGGTAGATGATTACAGCTCCGTTTCTCAAAGCCTCTACAACCTGCTCTACGGCACGTTGATGTGGATTATCTGGATGGATTTTAAGAATTTTGGTCATAAAAATGTGATTTAAAAATTAAACACTCGATCATTTCACGGACTAAATTACACAAAATTCCTATCAAAGTATGATAAATGTTAGTTAAAAATCAATTTGAAGTTCAAAAGTATTTTTTGTTAATTTTTTTTCTATTTTTTGGGCGGCTCCTATGCAGTTTTGGCTTCGCCGGCCCTGCTTAGGACCGGGCCATTGAGCTAAATCTTGCTCAGCCATGCCTGCAAAATTGTGGCTTCATCGGTTTTCGGCCGGTTGGGCGGCCTCAACCCGCTTCAGCTCACATTTTGCCAAGGCATGGCTCTCACAAGGATACCGCTCATGTCCCTGCCGCGCTTCGCGCTTAGCGTACAGTAGTTAAGATTGGGAAATCTTCCCTTGCTTCTACGGTTTAAGTGATTTGATATTAGAATTTTGGTAAATGCTGCAATGGATAAAAAAGCTTAATTGGTGATTTCTTATGAACAATTCAGGAATCACCAATAAATACTCTGAAATCTCAGGCATAGAATCGCTGCAACTTTATTTCAGAAGCATCAACTATGTATCCATACCAAGTGAGAAACTAATCTCAACGGGGCTCATCGCCATAAAAGTACACCTCTATTTCACCATTTTCAGCGACCGCACCACGAAACATTCCCGGCGTATTGAAGTCCATGGAAACTTTACCATCGTGTGTGAGTGCTATGATGCCGCCATTACCACCTAGTTTTTTAATTTCACTTAGCACGGCCGCGCAAGCCTCCTGCACACCGGCATTTGCATATTGCATGCGCGCATGAACATCATAGGCTGCCACCGTTTTTAAGTAAAATTCGCCCCAGCCTGTGGAAGAAACGCCAACAATATCAGAAGCATAAGTACCTGCACCTATTATGGGAGAATCTCCTACCCTATCCCAGCGTTTCATCATCATGCCACCGGTAGAGGTTGCAGCCGCTATATGACCATCAGAATCCAGCGCTACGGCTCCTACAGTACCCAGCTTTTCCGGCAAATCCTGCTTTGAGAGAGAGGAAGACTCTTTTTTCGAATTTTCCCATTTTTGTTTCATGGCGGGTGTAGTGAAATGTGTGTTTTCTACCATTTCCAGCCCTTGCTGTGTTGCAAACTGCTCTGCACCTCTCCCACTCAAAAGCACATGAGATGAATTGTTCATCACTGCTTGGGCAGCTAAGACAGGATTTTTCACTGTCATAACCCCTGCTACGGCGCCGGCAGCTCGGTTTTTCCCAGTCATGATAGAGGCGTCTAATTGATGCGTGCCATCATATGTGATCACCGCACCTACTCCTGCATTGAAAAGCGGTGAATTTTCCAAAGCAATCACAGCTGCTACCACGGCTTCTTCAGCGGGTTTACCACTTTTTATGGCTTGATATGCCAATTGCAACGCCTGCGTAATGGCTTGGTGATAAGCAGTTTCTTGGTCTTTATTGGTATTCTCACGTTGTATCCAGCCGGCACCACCGTGCACTACGGCTACATACTTTTTATGCTCTTGGCCGGCAACACCCACCATGATCATAAGAAAAATCAATTGAAGGAATAAACGCATAATGTGTAATCTTGGAAATAAAGGTATGCAGAAATATTAAATGCGAGTCAAAAATTGGAAGAAACAAAAAAACCGAATCTCTCTGATTCGGTTTATGTTAAAACAAGAAAAATAATGAATTATTTTTTCTTTTTGCCAGAGTTTACTGCGTCAGAAAGTTCAGCACCAGCTTTGAATTTAGCAACAGTTTTTGCAGGGATATTGATTTTCTTTTTAGTTTGAGGATTAATACCTTCTCTAGCGCTTCTTTCAGAAGTTGAAAAAGAACCAAATCCTACCAAAGAAACTCTACCTCCACCTTTCAGCGCATTTGTCACATTTTGAGTGAAAGAATCCAAAGCGGCTTTAGCTTGTGTTCTTGTGATGCCAGCATCTTGTGCCATAGCGTCAACTAATTCGGTTTTGTTCATAATTTTTTTTTTAAGTGTTTGATAATATAGCAAATATATATGTATTCTTTAATTATACAACTTTGTTAATAATTATTTTTCGTTATAGCCTAATAATTTTAACAAACATATAACAAATAAGTGTTAAAAAACTCTAACTTTCCTTATTTTTCGGCACTAGATGCCAATTTTCTATGTCTTGCCAACCGTTTAAAAACTGATCTGCAGGCAGCTGTCGCTTGCCTGGCGCTTGTATATTTTTCAACCATATTACACCTTCTTTATGTGAAACGCCTAGCTGCTTATCCTCCACAATTAGTTGATTGGATATGCTATGGCTATCTCTGAATTGTATGGCGGCAGAATTGATGCGAAGCGGCACTTTTTTGCCTTCTTTTTCTATTTCAAAGTATGCACCCGGTATGGGATTCATGCCACGGATAAACTGATCTATCTCTGGCAAGGATTTTCTGAAATCTATCAAGGCATCTGTTTTGAAAATTTTTGGCGCCATTTTCAGTGGCATATCTGTAGGTTGATCTTGCGCCGCAACCCCATCATGGGCTATAGCAGCAATAGTTTGTACTATGACATCGCTTCCCAGATGCATGAGTTTGTGATACATGCTGCCGGTAGTATCATCCGGCATGATGTCAATGCTTTCTTGCATGATGATTTTGCCGGCATCAATTTCATCATTCAAGAAAAAACTGGTAACCCCAGTTTGCGGCTCACCGTGTATGATAGCCCAATGGATTGGAGCAGCACCACGGAATTGCGGCAGCAGCGAAGCATGCAAATTAAATGTACCCTTAGTAGGCATTTCCCACACAACTTTAGGCAACTTTCTGAAGGCTACCACAACACCTACTTCCGGGTTGAGATCTTGCAAGCTTTTCAGAAACTTGGGTGATTTGAGACTTTTAGGTTTCAGCGTAGGGATGTTGTACTGTTCTGCTACAGCGGCCACTTCTGATGATTTGAGCGTCTGACCTCTACCTTGTGGCTTATCTGGTATAGTGACTACTGCCACTACGTTGTAGCCATTTTTCAATAGGTTTTTCAGCGGAACAGCGGCAAATTCTGGGGTGCCGAAATATATAATTCTTATTGATTTTTCCATATTGTGTATTTGTCGGGGAAAATAAAAATAATCTCTCTTTCATTCACCAGCTTTTGCAACAACTCTGTGATCATATTTTGGGGTTGGTGACGGAAATGAGAAATGATGTGCTTGAGAGATAGCGTCTGTGACTGTAACAATCTTAAAAGCTCTTGTTTCATGTCAGATTGCGATGCTTTGGGCTCTGGCAGACACACATGGCATTTTCCACAGATTTGCGAAGATTTTTCACCAAAATATCTGAGTAGCAAAACGCTTGTACAGACATCTTGATTGTTGGCGTAAAAATGGGCATCCGCCAGCTTGTCAAATCTATGTTTGTGGAAATTGCGAAATTGCGGCCAAAGTTGCTGCGCAGCATTATTATCATTTCTAATTTGCAAGAATCTGATGTGAATGATAGAGGCATCTCTATACTTAATTTGATTTTTACTGCTCAGAACATGCAAGGTGTCGCGCACTTTGTTGCGATTGGCACTGAGATGATAGGCTATTTGATGCTCACTAATACTCGCAGAACTTTGAAATACTCCAGGGTATGTACGCGCAATGTAATTAAGCAATTCATGCTCAAAATCACCACCGGAAACCCAGTTTTTGCTAGAAATCAAGATTTGCACTCTACTGCCGGAATCTGATGAGGCCACATTTATCACACCTTGATTGTCTAGAAAATCTACGACCATTTTCACCTTGCGACGATTGAGATCGAAAGTTTCGGCAAATTTGCGTTGTGAGAAAGAGAAAGTTGCGGGTGAAAGCTCATTTTCAGCAATTTGGTAATAGTTATACAGCCTTTTGATAATATGCAGAAATTCGCTTTTGGTAGGCATTACAGCTTTGAAAAACCTAAATGCACTGCCTTGATCTTTCTCATCATAAAAGAGTATACCCCGTGCAGGTTTGCCATCTCTCCCTGCTCTACCAACCTCCTGGAAATAGGCTTCTATGCTAGAAGGCATGTTCATGTGGTACACCGTGCGAATGTCCGCCTTGTCTATACCCATACCAAACGCGTTGGTGGCACACAACACCAATCGATCTGATGCTATAAACTGCTTTTGCTTTTTTTCTTTTTCAGCAAAAGGGATTCTCGCGTGATAGAAATCTGCTTCTACGCCTTGACTATTCAAAAATGTGGAGAGCTCATAGGTGAGTTTTCTGCTGTGGCAAAAAACTATAGAAGAACCTGGATTTCTAGCAATAGAGATGAGCAGGTCATTCCATTTGTTGTCACTGGACTGGGTGCGATAGCTGAGATTTGGTCGTCTGAGTGAGCTGATATACTTTTTCGGTGACTGCAATTGCAGTTGCTGCATAATTTCTTTTTGCACTAAAGGTGTTGCAGTAGCTGTGAGCGCAATAATCGGTGCTTGAGGAAAATCTTTTTTAATGTTGTCTATCGCTAAGTAGGAAGGCCTGAAATCATGTCCCCACTCTGAGATACAATGTGCCTCATCTATGGCAAAAAAAGAAATTGGAAGAAATGATAAATTGTGCCTAAAATTTTCTGAAAAAAAACGCTCAGGAGAGATATATAGTAGCTTGAGAAAACCATAGCGGGCATTATCCAACAAAACTCTAATGTCTTGGGCTGTGTTTTCTGACGAGATCATGGCGGCGTTGATACCTCTGCTCGTAAGTCCCAAAACTTGATCTTTCATGAGAGCGATGAGTGGTGAGATGACTATGGCAACCCCTGGCATTACAAGTGCAGGCACCTGAAAGGTGAGTGACTTGCCACCACCAGTAGGCATGAGCGCAAAAACATCTTTCCCGTCTATTAGGGATTGGATGATCTGCTCTTGCTGATCTCTGAAGTTTTCATAGCCCCAATATTTAGATAAAACTTGTTTAGGTGTCATGGCGGCCAGCCGTTTGTTCACAGTTTGCTCAAAGATAACGCAAAAAATGAAGTTGAGGATGAAAACACATTTGAGCGAAGAATTGAGGATGTAGAAACGTGTAAACGCCGGCTATAGAGGAAAAACCTAGAATGAATTGAATTTTGGACTTATAACCATATCTTTTTTGGTAAAGTTCTTAAATTGATAATGAAAATTGACACAAAAGATTTATGCGTGAAATGGAAGTGAGATAGAAATCTGAAGTGAATTGGTTTTCGGAATGAATGAAAACTGCATGTGAAATCTACTTCTAAGGCGTAAATTGATTTGAAGAGTGATATTAAGTCTTGAAGTGAACAAATCATGAAGATTATTTGGATTGTAGTTTCAAGTTGAGATGATAATAAATTAGGGAATAAGAATTACTTTGAGAAAAAGCGCCGGAGATCCGCCATACTATTGACGTATATCTATACAGAGGACGAGAGGGCGGGCGCGGCAGGGGGTAGGAAAACAAGCCCGCAAAGCTGGCCGGCGAACAAACTGCAAGGCAGGCGGGTTGAAGCCCCCAAGGGCTGAAAACCGACTGCCGCCGACAGTTTGTAGCCGGACAGATGCGTACTTGTTTCCGGACACCGACCCTTTGGTGGCTCATAACCAAACTTTTACTCAACACATCTTGACGAATTGCCACCAAAGGGTGCCGCCCAAAAAAACAATAAAAAAAACTGTAATATAGCAGATAAATTACTATGCACGGATACTATTTTGTGAATTGTTTGTCAATTTGGTTGAAAATTGAATATTTATCAATTTATCAGAGGTAAACATCTATGATTTTAACATAAATATAGCCAAAAACGAGAATATGGTTACTTGGCACACTGTTTGAAATAAATACAATAATAATTAATAAATAACCAAAAAAAACTATAAAACAATGAGAAATTTTACACTACTTTCGGTTCTTTTGGTTATGTGGTCTTCCCTGGTTTTTGCCCAGCAGCGAAGCACTGTGCAGGCCACTAGTCAAGAGATAAGCGACAATCTGGATTTGCGCGCTGTGGCAAGTGTTTTTGCCGAGTCACGAAATCTAGAGCAATTTGAACAAAAACTAAACGATCCAGAGCTGATGATATCTAATCTGGACTTGAACAATGATGGATATGTGGACTACCTGCGTGTGGTTGAAATGAAGGAAAATCGTAATCACCTTGTGGTAATACAGGCGATTTTGGGACAGGATGTGTACCAGGATGTAGCAACTATAGATGTGCAAAGACAAGCCTCTAATCGTGCTACGCAGGTGCATATAATTGGTGATCCGTTCTTGTATGGTAATAACTATATATACCAACCTGTGTTTGCGTACACGCCACTGATCTATGACTATTTTTGGATGCCAAGCCATATGGTATATGTTTCACCATGGAGATGGAACAGGTTTCCAAGATTCTATACTCCGTGGAGAATGTACCCTATGTTCCGCTACAGAAACCATATACATATGTGGGCGTCTATGCACAACTTCTACTATATGAATACGCCTTGGAACCATGGTTTCTATAATGCATACTATTATGGTCCGCGTATGAACCACTGGGAAGTACGCCACCCTAGACAGTCTTTCAACATAAGAAATGCGCCTTATAACGCTAATAACCGCCATGAACTGGCTCAAACTACGGGTGTGGGTGTGCTAAACAACACTATGGAACACAGCAACAATGTGCCTATACGCCGAAACAGCAATGCTGTAACTGCAGGAGATATGAATATAGGTGGACAGGCTACTGCAAACAACACTCCTACGCGATCTATAGCAACTAATGATGGTGCCATAAGAAGCTCTAATACTCCGGTACGTAGCGCAGGACCTAGAGATGAGGGGATGAATGAAGGGAATGTGGTAGTGCCAAAAACCAATGCTGTGAGAAGCTCTTCTTCGCTGCAAACAGGTACTAGAGCCACTATGCAATCTGAGCCTACACGCGCTACTGCAACGCAAGATCCGGTAGGAGCAACAAGAGCTATTAGCACGCAAACGCCTACTAGAAGCAGCGCCGTGCAAAACACTCCCACTAGGTCATCTGCTACCACTGCACCAGTGAGAACACCTAGCAGAAGCAGCGCTGTGCAGAACACTCCGACCAGATCTTCTGCTACAACTGCACCGGTGAGAACTCCAAGTAGAAGTAGCGCAGTGCAAAGCGCACCTACTAGATCTTCTGCCACTAGTGCTCCAGTGAGAACGCCAAGCAGAAGCAGTGCAGTGCAAAATGCACCTACTAGATCTTCTGCCACCAGTGCACCAGCTAGAACTCCTAGCAGAAGCAGCGGTGTGCAAAGTGCACCAAGTAGATCTTCTATGAATAGTGCGCCTGCAAGATCTTCTAGCCGTAGCAGCGGTGCGATACGTAGATAAATTGTTTAAGCTAATAAAAAACGAGAACACGCCAATGGCGTGTTCTTTGTTTATACATATCTTTGTGCAATGCGAAAAAAGAAGCTGCCACTGGTAGAAAATGTGGAGATAATAGATGCAGGGTCAAAAGGAACGGCTATAGGCAAAACTGCTGATGGACTAACCCTAATGGTGAAAAACGCTGTGCCGGGTGATGTTGCAGACATACAGATTTACAGAAAGAAGAAGCGCTACGCCGAAGGCAATGTGGTGCAGTATAAAAAATACTCTGAGAAGCGTACAAACCCGGTTTGTGAACACTTTGGTGTGTGTGGCGGGTGCAAATGGCAAAACTTGCAGTATGATTGGCAACTGTTCTATAAAGATAAAGAGGTTGAGAACAACTTGCAGCGCATTGGTGGCGTCACTGATGCAGAAAAACTGGATGTGCTAGGAAGTGAAGACATCTATTTCTACCGCAACAAGATGGAGTTTTCTTTTTCTAACCGACGCTGGCTGACGCCTGAAGAGATACAATCTGGTGCTGATTTTGATGATAGAAATGCTCTGGGTTTTCATATTCCGGGAATGTGGAGCAAAATACTTGACATAAATAAATGCTGGTTGCAGCCGGATCCCTCTAACGATATACGAAATGCCATAAAGGGGTTTGCCACTGAAAATGGATTGACTTTTTATGATCCGGTAAACCCGGGTGGCATGCTGCGATCTTTGATGATAAGAACTTCGCTATCTGGCGATGTGATGGTGTTAATTCAGTTTTTTGAAGACGATGAAACGAAGCGAATTGCGCTGCTTAAATTTTTAAAAGAAAGTTTTCCGCAGATCAGCAGTTTGCTGTATGCCATAAACACAAAGGGCAATGACAGTGTCTATGATTTGGACATTGAACTATATCATGGCATGCCTTATATCACAGAATTACTAGATGGACTGAAG
This sequence comes from Weeksellaceae bacterium, assembly GCA_030535475.1. Taxonomy (GTDB): domain Bacteria; phylum Bacteroidota; class Bacteroidia; order Flavobacteriales; family Weeksellaceae; genus JAUNRT01. The sequence goes on from JAUNRT010000004.1 coordinate 31,032, forward strand.
TTCCGAATTGGCGCAAAAAGTTTTTACCAAACCAATCCTAAACAAGCCGAAGTGCTATATGGGGTGGTGAAGGATTTCGCTGATTTGCAAGGAGACGAAGTAGTGTATGACTTATACACGGGCACGGGCACTATAGCGCAATATATAGCTAGACACTGCCAGCGCGTGCTTGGAGTGGAAAGCGTGGCTGAAGCTGTAAAAGCAGCCAAGTCTTCTGCGCTGCATAATGGCATACAAAACACAGACTTTGTATGCGGTGATATGCGTGAGGTTTTTACAGCAGAGTTTGTGGCAACTCATGGCCGACCGGATGTGATAATCACAGACCCACCACGGGATGGCATGCACCCAAAAGTGGTAGAGCAAATATTGCAAGTGGCACCCAAAAAAGTGGTGTATGTGAGCTGCAATAGTGCTACACAGGCGAGAGACATAGCGCTAATGCACGAGAAATATAAGGTGGTGAAATACCGTGCGGTTGATATGTTTCCACATACGCATCATATAGAGAGTGTAGCCTTGCTAGAAAGAAAATAAGCATGAGAAATCTGAAAATTTTTTGGTTTGTATTCATAGGCTTGTTTTTGGCCGTAAGTTGTGAAGAAGATGACATCTGCATTGATGGAAAAACCCCAAGACTCTTGATTGGTTTGAATTCTGAGGCACCTTGGGCCAATCCAGATTCGCTATATGTGTATCGGAGAAACGCCGTGATGGAGTATCAGCCAATGTATGCCGGCATATATACAGATTCTATAGCATTAGGTTTACTCTTGGATGAGGTAGATGAAACGGTGTATTCCATTGGATTCCAAGCCGGGGTAGAAAATGGTAGAGAACTAAGGGTCGGCTATACGCGCGAATTGGTATTCAGCAGCAAAGCCTGTGGATTTAGATACAATTATAATGATTTAACAGTAGATGGCCCACAGTGGGACAGCATAATTCTGCAAAACAACCACGTCTGGAATGAAGACTTTCTGCATCTTAATTTGTATTTTTAGTACTGTGTTCACTGCTGCTCAGCAGATAGATAGTATCATCATAAGACCTAGTACAAGCTCGCCATTGTTTGTTGGCGTAGATATTGTGGCACCGGCATTTTCCATTTTTTCTGATCAAATTGGCGGTGAAATACTTCTTAGCAAACAAGTTTACAACCAGTGGCATGCAGCTGCTGAAGTAGGCTACCATATCAATGCATATAATAAAGGAGCTTGGGATGTAGAAGTTTCCGGAGTTTTCACACGCATAGGTTTCAATTACGTGATCTCCCAAGACATAGAAAACGCCAACAATATTTTCTATTTAGGCGCCAGAATTGGTTACTCCCCTTTTGCGCTCACTGTCAATCGATATATCATACAAGGATATGATGCCGTGAGTGCCGAAGGCAGCTTGCCAGCACACACCACACATTCTATTTGGCTAGAGCCACTGGGCGGTGCCAGAGTAAAGCTTTTCAACACCAATTTCTATGCAGACGCCAGTGCCAGATTGCGCATCAATGCTTTTTACATCAATCCCCACGGCATCAATTCTCTGGTAATGCCAGGATTTGGTCAGTCACAAAGTGGTCTGGGTTTTGGACTGATATGGGCTGTAGGTTATCAAATTCCATTGAGCAGGAGCAGCAATATGTAACGATTACATAATAGATTCTATGAACAACAACACAGTACCCAAAGATATAAAAGTAGTAGGCCTCACAGGCGGAATAGGATCAGGAAAAACCACTGTAGCCAAATACTTGGCAGAGCTGGGCGTGCCCGTGTACATGGCAGATGAGGAGTCTAAAAACTTGCTCAATGAAGACCCTGCGCTCAAAGAGCAAATCATAGAAGCCTTTGGCAGTGAAGCTTATGAGAACGGCCAACTCAACCGCAAATATTTGGCAGCCACCGTTTTCAAGGATACAGAGCAGCTAGAAAAACTCAATGCAATAGTACATCCGGCTGTTTTCACGCATTTTGACTTGTGGAAAAACCGTCAAAAAAGCCCTTGGGTTGTAAAGGAGGCTGCCATACTCATAGAATCTGGTAGCTACAAAAGTTGCGACGCCATAGTCCTAGTCGTGAGCAACAAAAATACCCGCATACAGCGAGTAATTACCAGAGATCAAAGCTCAGCAGAGGCAGTAGAAGATCGTATAAACAATCAATTGAGCGATGATGATAAAATCCCCTATGCAGACTATGTGTTGCTCAACAACACCACATTAGAGCACCTATATGAGCATACGTATGAGCTCGTAAAGCAATTAAACCTCAGATTTGGCTAATGACATGAAAAAAGCTTTCATCAAAATACTCGTGATTCTTATGACCTTTTCTATAATAGGTCTTATAGTCACACAACTTTACTGGCTCAATGAAGCCTTTGTATTAGGAGAAAATGAACTTGACAGCCGTGTGCACCGTGCCATGGAAGAAACCGCGGAAACAGTGCGTGAGATGGAACTCAACTCATACTACAACCTATTCAATGAAACACGCGCTGTGATGAGAGACAGCGTACAAGCGCCACAGATCATCACCTCACAGATAGAGAGTGACTCTGCCAACGTGAAATACGTGTATCTCACACGCTACATGATGGACAAAGTGGCCTTACCTATCTCCGGCATGTATCAAGACTCCCTCAACGTCACTCAACTATATTCAGCAGAGCGCACAGTAAGATTTGAAAAAGACACCAACATACAAGGATTTCAGCCACTAGATGTAGATCTCAACACAGAATTCAAAGATGCCACCTACACATTAGAGCGATTTGCCCGATTTGATGCCGGCTACAAACCCATAGAAAACAGAGTTAATCTACAACAAATAGACAGCCTTTTCTTCTTCAATCTCAAAAAGTGGAAAGCTGTAACACCCTTTGAGATAGGCATACTTCTCCAAGATTCCACCACCATAGCCCTACAAACAGACAACTACAAACTGCAACGTGGCAACTTTCTGAGCCCATTGTTCATGGACCGTAACAATGATGTGAGCTACTACCTATCTATCATGTTGCCAGATAAGCGCCAAACCATATTTTCCAACATTTCTGCGCTATTTGCCGTCACTATATTGTTTACACTCACCATTCTTGGCATATATGTAGCGTCCCTCTATTTGCTCAACAGGCAGCAAAAAGTATCGCAGCTCAAGAGTGATTTCATGAACAACATGACTCACGAATTCAAAACGCCAATTGCTACCATATCCGTGGCCACAGACGCCTTGCAGAGCCCAATAATCTCTTCACACCCAGACAAGGTGAAGCACTACGCCAACGTCATCAAACAAGAAAACAAGCGCATGAACCAGCAAGTAGAAATGGTATTGCGTATGAGCCTACTAGAGCGAGACCAGATAAGACTAGACAAATCACCCGAGCATTTAAACGATGTAGTACGGGATAGCTTAGACAGCATACGCCTGATTGTAGAGAATAGGAACGGCACAATTTTTGAAAATTACAAAGCGCAGAAAGACTATTTGGTAATAGACAAATTTCATATTGGCAACATAATACTCAATGTATTAGACAACGCCAACAAATATTCACCAGAGAGTCCTGTAATACATGTAGAGACGTTCAACGATAAGAATTGTTATGTGATCAGAATTTCCGATCAAGGCATCGGGATGAGCAAGGCAGCTATGCAGAAAATATTTGAAAAATTCTACAGAGAAGAAGCCGGCAACGTGCACAATGTAAAAGGCCATGGCCTAGGCTTGTCTTATGTGAAACACATAGTCAATCTCCATGGAGGTGAGATAGATGTAGAGAGTGAGAAAAATAAAGGAAGCACCTTTAGTATAAGGCTTCCAATGAATTAATTAGAAGAAAAATGGCAGAAAATATAAAATTACTATTAGTAGAAGACGATCCAAATTTTGGCGCAGTTCTCAAAGATTATCTGCAGATCAATGAGTACGATGTCACCCATGCAATAGACGGTGAGGATGGATTAGAAAAATTCAAGGATGACAACTTCAATCTTGTGATTCTCGATGTCATGATGCCAAAAAAGGACGGATTCACCTTGGGTAAGGAAATCAAGGAAATCAACTCAGATACACCAATTATATTTCTCACAGCTAAAAATATGCGCGAGGACGTGCTTCATGGCTACAAAATTGGCGCAGATGATTATATCACCAAACCATTTGATAGTGAGGTACTTCTGTACAAAATCAGAGCTATAGTTCAGAGAAATACAGTCATGGATGAGAAATTCCTCAATGATGACTTCCAAATAGGCAACTTTACTTTCAACGCCAAGTTGCGACAGCTAAATATCCAAGGCAACGAGTACAAACTTTCACCCAAAGAAAATGAGCTACTGCGCATGCTTTGCGTTTACAAAAACGACCTCATGCCGCGTGAAATAGCTCTCAACCGCATTTGGAATGAAGATAACTACTTCACTTCCAGAAGTATGGACGTCTATATAGCCAAACTACGTAAGTATCTCAAAGACGATCCAGATGTAGAAATCGCAAATATCCACGGAGAAGGATTTCGTCTTGTTGTAGATGAAAACTAATCATACAGCTATCAAAATCACAAAAAAATATACCGATCTTAATAAGGTCGGTTTTTTTATTTCTTTTTATTTGGGCGGCACCCTCTTTTGGGAATTTTCGGTAGGGAAACAAGTCAAAATTTATAAGAGAAGAATCGAGGAAAATCTTATTTAGAGTTTTTGTAATTCCCAAAATCGGGTCGGTGTCCGGAAACAAGTACGCATCTGTCCGGCTACAAACTGTCGGCGGCAGTCGGTTTTCAGCCCTCGGGGGCTTCAACCCGCCTGCCTTGCAGTTTGTCTGCCGTTCAGCTTTGCGGGCTTGTTTTCCTACCCCCTGCCGCGTTTCAAAAAAAACAAGTTTTTTTGAAACTTGAAAGTGCTCAATTTCCAATAAAGAGTAAAATCATTAAATCATGAACAAGATTAATGAAGCCTTAGGTATAGGAAATATTTCACCAAAATTAGTTTTATCCCACTTTCAAGGAATTGCAAAAATGAAGGGCTTCACCATATTTTCAAAAGTCAAACCTTTTCACGCAAATTGATATAATTTTTAAAAAATGAAGAATTAACCTTTCGATGCAAAAACTTTATAGCTTAGAACAAAATTTACAATCATTTCTCTGCATTCATTGTACGCAACTTGGCAAACCGGAACCATTTATAAAGCTCAAACCAAAATACCGACACAGCAGCTACCAAAACAGTTACTCCCAAATCCTTAAGACTTAAACTGTTTAGCTTAAAGAATCCAGCCAATGTTGGAATGTACAAAATAGCGAGTAGCAATAGCAAGGTCACGACTATTACTATTGGAAACAATTTATTCCTATTTGTCAAAGTTTCCAGTACACTATATACAAATGAGCGATTCACCAAACTCAAGAAAATATTGGCAAAAATCATTGTAGCGAATACCATAGCACGCGTAGTTTCTTCGCTCATTCCATCATTTATGGCCATGTGATAAACAAACAAGACTCCAGCAGAAATAGCCAAGCCTTGAATAATACTCATCCCAAGCTCCTTAAAATTAAGGAAGGTCTCCGTCTTCTTTCGAGGCATTCGCAGCATTGTGTTTTTCTCCATTGGTTCATTTTCATACACTATGGAGCAGGTTGGACCCATGATCAGTTCAAAGAATATCACATGCACAGGAGTAAAAATATGCGGATAAGCCCAGCCAAATAAAACAGGGAGAGAAACCGTGAGAATTATAGGAATATGAATAGAAATTATATACCGAATCGCCTTCTTGATATTAGCATAGATTCTTCTGCCGGCAGCTATTGCTGTTATTAATTTACCTAAATCATCATTGGTGATTACCATCATGGCTGCAGCTTTCGCTATCTCCGTGCCTTTATTGCCCATAGCAACTCCAATATGAGCAGCCTTCAGTGCAGGAGCATCATTCACTCCATCACCTAGCATCGCCACCACTTCACCATCCTGTTTCAAGGCATTTACTGTTTCCAATTTAGCCTGTGGAAACATTCGGGTAAATAGAGTTGTTTTCCTGGTCAATTCCATTTTTTCCGGCTGTGAAAGTTCTACAATCTCTGACCCATTTAGTGCAGGAGCATCATTGTGTATCCCCGCTTTTTGGGCTATGGCATTGGTAGTGTCAGCATTATCCCCGGTTATAACTTTTACCTTTATCCCGGCATTGTAGATTTTTTCAAAAACATCTTGTATTCCCTTCTTCGGTGGATCATAAAATACCGTGAATCCCAAAAACTCAAAATTCAAGTTTTGTTGTTTTTCCGGAAAATCATCGCCCTGAAAATCCGCTTTGCCCACACCTAGAACCCTGTAACCTTGTTTCCCAAAATAGGCTATTTGTTTGCGAAGTCTTTGTTTTTCATCAATAGAAAGATTAGAAACTTCTAAAAGAGCTTCAGGAGCTCCTTTGGCTGCAATCACACGTTGGCCAGATGCATCCTGAAAAACATGTGTCATCATAGGAGGTTTACCCTCTAAAGGATATTCATGCACCATGGCAAAATCCTTTCTTTTATCTGTTTGAAGTGTTTGGGAATAAACCTCATGAATGGTTTTCTCCATAGGATCAAAAGGCACAGGCTCACTACTCCACATTGCATACTCTATCAACTGGCTAAGCTCAGGGTTTGAAAACTCCTCAGCTTCATAAGTACGAAAAGTGCCGTAATTGAAGAGCAAGGGTAATTGCATAGAGTTTTCCGTAATAGTGCCTGTTTTGTCAGTACAAATCACTGTAGTACTACCCAAAGTTTCAATCACACTACTTTTTTTGATGATTATACCTTCTTGCATAAGTTTCCAAGCACCCAATGCCATAAAAGTGGTGAATGCAACCGGGATTTCTTCCGGTAGAATTGACATAGCAAGGGTAAGACCTACAAGCAAACTTTCAATAAAATCCCCTGATTGCCAGAAACTATAGCCCCAAATAATCAAAAAAACGATTATACCTATAGCCGCCATTTTCTTCACAAAACTTGCAATTTGATTATGCAAGGGTGAAGATTCCTCTTTAATTTCGAAAATAGATTGTCCTATTTTTCCTAGTTTGGTTTGGCTACCAATATGCTCCACTTTTATAACCGCCAAACCTGAAACTACGAGTGTACCACTGTACACTTTCCTATCTTCGGACTCTGCACTTTTGAATACTGAATAACTTTCACCGGTGAGAGAGGCTTCATTTACAGAAAAGTCGCTACTGTACACTATTTGACCATCGGCATTGATCATTTTCCCCTCTTCTATGATGCACAGGTCTCCTACCGCAATTTCATTGGTGGGAATTTGGCGGATTTCTCCATTCCTGATTACGGTGCTGAGCGGCTCATTGAGTTTTTCGAGAGCTTGTAGCGCTTTTTTACTTCGATTGTCTTGGTAGAAAGAGATACTGGATACTACAATTATAGCTCCTAGCATAAAAAGCGCCTCAGAATAATTGCCTACAATAACATATATCACAGCAACTGCAATGAGCAAAAGAAGCATTGGCTCCTTGACAATGTCCAACAGCAAGGAATACCATGTCTCCTTATTAGGATTTGAGGTTTGATTATACCCGTAAGTTATACGCGATTGATTTAGTTCTTCATCTGTGAGACCCACCAAACCAGGCGGCATATTATAAGCCATAGGTAAAAATTACACATTCATAAAAAACATCCCCAACTTACAATCTATAAATCCATTCTGAAATCCCAACTATTTTTGGCACAAAAAAAATAATCACAAACCTATATGAAAGAAATATACATTAAGTGCATAATTCTTTAAAAATCAGACACTTTTTGGTTATAGAAAATATGGCACATCCGTAATTGAAATAATGTAGAATTTTCAAAAATCTTTACATTAATTGCTCAAAAAGAATTGGTGCTTAGGAATATTTATCATCACAGAACTTGAACTAAAAAAGCACAAATAACTAGCACCAAACAATACTATCCAAAAGCTTTACCCGGAAATGATTTTATGACAATCTAGGATTAGTTTTTCTCTCTTTGCTTGTTAGGAATTACATAAAGCGGCACCGGAGAGTTTTTGATAACATCACGGCACACACTGCCCACAAAAGTTTCATAAAGAGTTCCATGACCTTTGCTACCAATCACAATCAAATCTGCACCTTGCAAATTTGCTTGTTCAATGATGGTATCTACCGGGATTCCCTGTTTTACAATAGAAGTGCAATTCACACCTTGCTCACGCACCAGCCTCTCTAAGTCTGAAAGTTGTTTAGCGTCTTCTTGCAGTGCAGTTTCTTCCAATTCCGGCAAATACTGAAACCCTACATCTCCAATTATGAAACCAACATCTAGGCTCACCACATGCAGTAAAAGCAATTCGCTGTCAAGTCTTTTTGCAAGATCTACAGCCGCCATGGCAATTTCATTAGAAAAATCAGATAAATCTACCGGAACCAACATTTTTTTCATGACAATTAATTTTTGGATTGAATCTACTGTATAAAGGTACAAAAATCCTATTATATAACCTCAAGTTCAAATATTTCTTTCCCCATCAATTGGCCTTGCAATCTATCACCAGATTCCAACCTGCCCACACCGGCAGGTGTGCCTGTAAAAAGCAAATCACCGGTTTGCAAAGTGAAATATTTGGAACAGTGGGCTATCAATTGATTGATGGAAAAAAGCATCTCACTCGTATTTCCTTTTTGTACTTGCTGAGCGTTTTTTAACAAAGCAAATTCTATATCTGTTATTGACGGTCTTGGTACAAATGGGCTAACAAAAGCAGATTGATCAAATGCTTTTGCTTTCTCCCAAGGAAGTCCTTTTTCTTTCAATTTTTGCTGCAAATCTCTAGCTGTGAAATCAATACCTAAAGCTATTTCTTCCCAGCTATTATCCGCTTGCTTTTCATCGACATTTTTGATATTTGAGGCAATTTTCACTACCAATTCCACCTCGTATTGCAAATTGTTACTAAAATCAGGAATTTCAAAAGCCCCGGAATAGAAAATCGCGGTTTCCGGTTTTATGAAAACCACAGGCTCTTCCGGGACTTCATTGTTCAGCTCTTTGGCGTGCAATACATAATTTCGCCCTATACAGAGTGCTTTCACACAGAGAGTTTTATTTTATGATTTGCGCTTGATCACTTTTTTCGCTTTTTCTACAATATCCTCAGCAGATAGACCATACTTCACCATCAACTCTTCAGGAGTTCCACTCTCACCAAATGTGTCCTGCGTACCCACAAATTCTTGTGGTGCTGGATGCTGGGTACTCAACAAACGAGCGATACTTTCGCCTAATCCACCATAAATATTGTGCTCCTCAGCACTTACAAGGCAACCCGTTTTTTGAACAGATTTCAGAATTATTTCTTCGTCAAGTGGTTTTATGGTATGGATGTTTATTACTTCTGCAGAGATACCGTCTTTCTCCAGCTTTTCTGCCGCTTGGAGTGCTTCCCAAACAAGATGTCCAGTAGCTACTATACTCACATCACTCCCTTCTTGCAATAAGATACCTTTGCCAATCACAAATTCCTGATCTTCTGGGATAAATACGGGCCATTTCGGTCTTCCGAAGCGTAGATATACTGGACCGTCATGATCTAGTATAGCCAGTGTTGCAGCTTTGGTTTGATTATAGTCACATGGATTGATGACCGTCATACCCGGGAGCATTTTCATCAATCCTATGTCTTCCAGAATTTGATGTGTAGCACCATCTTCCCCTAGAGTGACACCAGCGTGAGAAGCACATATCTTCACATTGGCGCCTGAGTATGCAACACTCTGACGGATCTGATCATAAACACGTCCGGTGCTGAAGTTTGCAAAAGTACCTGTGAATGGTATTTTTCCGGATTGTGCCATGCCGGCTGCTATTCCTATCATGTTGGCTTCTGCAATACCAACTTGGAAAAATCTATCTGGAAATTCTTTTTCAAATGCATCCATTTTCAGTGAACCTGTGAGGTCAGCGCACAGCGCAAGCACATCTTCGTTTTTCTTGGCGGCTTCTAAAAGTCCATCACCAAATCCTGAACGTGTATCTTTCTTTTCTGTATATATATATTTCATGTTATGTGCTTAAAATTTTAATAATCTTCGTCTGCTTCTAAATACAATTGCTCTAAAGCACTTGTCATCTGCTCTTGGTTGGGAGCTTTGCCATGCCAAGCGTGTGTGCCCATCATGAAATCTACACCAAATCCCATTTCGGTGTCCATGAGTATGGCGATAGGCTTGCCTTTGCCCGCAAGTTTTTTGGCTTGTGCCAGGGTGTTCAAGACTTCATTATAGTCGTTCCCTTGTTTGATTTCTAGCACTTCCCACAGGAAAGATTCAAATTTTTTCTTGAGATCACCAAGATATAGTACGTCATTGGTGTCACCATCTATCTGTCTTCCATTGTTGTCAACGGTAACTATGATATTATCCACTTTGTTTGCGCCGGCATACATGAGAGCTTCCCATATTTGACCTTCTTGCAATTCCCCATCTCCTTGGAGGGTGTAAACTAAATGATCGTCCCCGTTGAGCTTTTTGGTCAAAGCATATCCAATCGCTACTGAAAGTCCTTGACCCAGTGATCCTGTTGCAACGCGCACACCTGGCAAACCTTCATGCGTGGTAGGGTGACCTTGAAGTCGACTGTCTATCTTGCGAAATGTTGCAAGTTCATTTACCGGAAAGAATCCATGTCTTGCTAACGTGCTATAGTACACCGGTGATATGTGACCATTGGAGAGTATAAAAATATCTTCTCCGTGGCCTTCAATGGTGAATTTTTCAGGGTTGTAGTCTAGAATTTCCCCGTACAATGCTACGAAAAACTCTGTGCATCCGAGAGAACCGCCTGGGTGGCCGCTGTCCACGGCGTGCACCATGCGCAGAATATCACGGCGTATTTGTGTACAAAGTCGTTTTTGCTTTTCTGTATTTGACATGAATATTTCTTATTTGTCTCCAAAAATAGCAAAATAAGCCCAAAGCATACTTCAGATTTTGAAAAATTGATAATGATTATTGGGGAATCGTTTGGCATGTATGACTTTATGAGCGAGTTTGATCCTGTGAGCATGAACTACAAAGGTGAGCATAGTGGATATGTGAGAAAAGTTTTTGTGTAATTACACAAGTCTTTATATCCAATGTACATTAAAAGATTGTACGAGTCTCCAATCAAAAATTTGCCGGAAGGCAAATTGGGGCAGGGACATGTGCGGTATCCTTGTGCAGGCAAAACCTATGTGAAAAGGGCTTTGCCGGTACCGGGTCCCGGCTCATCCGGGAGAGTGTGCCGGCAAAGCCACTTTGAACAGGTTTTGCCAAACAAGATTTAGCGCAATGGCCCGGTCTTCTAAAAGCTTTGGCGCAGCCGAAGCTTTTAGAAGAGCCCCCCTAAAAAAAATCTTATAAATAATGTTTTGTCTCAATAAACAAAAGGATGGTACAATCATTGACGTAGGTTTTTTATTGAAAAAAACTTTTGTGTATGCGCCATTTTTTTTATCTAGTGTTTGCTGCATTTTTGCTACAGAGTTGCGGCCCAACTTATAGTTTGTTGCAGCGATATGAATTTTCTGAGCAATTGAGTGACAAGGTGTTATATGTTTCTCTATATAACATTGAGGAGGAGGTGCAGCTATACCGAGAGTATAATCAAAGTGCGCAAGTGGAGCGGCTGCGAGAGAATCTTCTGCAACAGAATCAGCTGATACAGAAGGCTTTCCAAGAGGCATATGACTTTACGGACTTTGTGTTTTACGAGCCTTATGGGAGATTTGACCCTGATGGTCATTTTACGGCGCATTTTGAAATTCAAGATCACTATGATGATCGCGGAATACGCAATCAGATGCATGTTTTAGTACTCACAACGCCTGATAATCAGCAGTTTGTTCTCGGAAGTAGCCCTGCTGGATTTAGCAATTCTTACCAACGTGCTGTGAATACGGCAAACATACGCTTGCATGGCTGGCACCAGGATGGCTTGGCCTTGAAAGAGAAGAAAAATTGATTTTAATTATCTGAAAATCTGTATTTTAGCTCACTGGCAGGAATACTTCTGCCATCATACAACGGGCGCTGCCGCCACCTAGCTTTTCAATGGTGGGAATGGCAACTGTGATAAGGTTGTTGTGCTTTTCAAGATTTTCTATCTGCTCCTCTGTGAGTGAGTTGTAAGCTTGTTGCGACATTACAAGAAATTTCTCTCCCTGCTTGTTGGCAACTTGTAGCATATTGCCCGCAAATTTGTGCATCTGCTCTTCTGTGATGGCTATGATCTCTTTTTCTGTTTTGTTGAGAGATTCTATCACTTGTGCGCGCTGTTGCTCATCATCAATGGTTTCCAAGCACACTACGGCATACTTGTCTCCTACTGTGAGCATAACATTGGTGTGATATATAGGAATTCTCTGATCTTCAACACTTTGCACAGCTCTAAACATGAGCGGCGTAAAATCCATTTTTTCGCACCATTGAAGTACCAAATCTTTGTCTGTGCGCGGTGAAATGGCGGCATAGAGTATTTGATTGTCATGATCTAATATCATGCTGCCGGTACCCTCCAGGAATTTGTCACTGTCTTCGCTCGCGGAAAGGTCAACGATACGATCTACAATGAATCCGTTGTTCTGTAATATCTCTTGAAGATCCGGGCGGCGCTCCTTTCTTCTATTCTCTGCAAACATAGGATACAATATCACAGCACCGTCTTCATGTGTTGAAAACCAGTTGTTTGGAAACACAGAATCTGGTGTGTTTTCCTTGTGATTGTCTTTGACCACAATGACTTCTACGCCATGGTTTCGCAGTTTCTCTACAAAGCTGTTGAACTCTTGAAGAGCGAGTTTCTGAATCACGTCTTCATCACGCTCGGGCTCTTTTTGGAAGTAATTGTTGACTGCAGTTTCTTCATTGTAATAAAAAGAAACCGGCTGCACCATGAGTATAGTATCTGTGTATTGTGCCATAGAATTTTTAGGTAAAAGAAAGTGTGCTAAAGTATTAAAAAATTCTCAGAAAATCAGGCGAAAAATATCACCCACTGTGCCGGCTGTTTCGACACGTATGTTGTAATTGGAAGTTTTGATTTTGTTGAATTTTGATACAAAAATAATGTCATAGCCCATTTTTTCTGCTTCATGAATGCGCTGCTCTACACGATTTACGGGTCTAATCTCACCGCTAAGGCCGATTTCTGCGGCAAAGCAAGCGTTGTCCGGTAACGCCACGTTTTCATAAGAAGATAAAACGGCCGCTACTACTGCGAGATCAATGGCGGGGTCATCTACGCGTATACCGCCTGTGATGTTGAGAAATACATCTTTGGATGCGAGTTGGAACCCGGCTCTCTTCTCGAGCACTGCCAAAAGCATGTTGAGGCGTTTGGTGTCAAATCCTGTAGTGGTGCGCTGTGGGGTGCCATAAACCGCAGTGCTCACCAGTGCTTGAACTTCTATGAGCATAGGACGAATGCCCTCTAAGGTTGCAGCGACTGCGTTGCCGCTGAGTGCGCTGTCTTTGGCAGAAATGAGCACTTCTGACGGGTTGAGCACTTCGCGCAAGCCTTCACCTACCATTTCAAAAATGCCAAGCTCATGTGTGCTGCCATATCTGTTTTTCTGCGCACGAAGTAATCTGTAGAGATGGTTGCGCTCTCCTTCAAATTGCAGAACAACATCTACCATGTGCTCCAAAATTTTTGGGCCTGCAATTACGCCTTCTTTGGTGATATGGCCTACAAGAATAACAGGAACTTGGGTTTTCTTGGCAAATTTGATCATTTCCATAGCGCTTTCTCGGATTTGAGAAACGCTACCCGGGCCGGATTCTACATAATCTGACTGCAATGTCTGTACGGAGTCTATGATCATAAGGTCGGGCTTGATGCGCTGGGCGTGCTGCAAAATCTTCCCAACATTGGTTTCAGTGAGTATGAAGCACTGCTCAGACTGCATACCTATACGCTCTGCTCGCATGCGTATCTGCGAAGCGCTTTCTTCACCTGAAACATACAATACTCTTATATGTGTGAGTTGCAAAGCCAATTGCAAGAGCAAAGTGGATTTGCCAATGCCAGGCTCTCCACCTAATAATGAAACCGAGCCTTGCACCAACCCACCGCCTAACACTCTGTCTAGCTCATTGTTGCCAGTGACTATGCGCTGCTCCCCGCTACTGGGAATTTCCAAAACATTGAAAAGTACTGGCGTTTTGTCTATCTCTTTCTGCCAAGTGTAGGATTTTGTTTCTTTCTCTACTACTTCTTCTGCAATGGTGTTCCACTCGCCGCATCGCGTGCATTTCCCCATCCATTGTGAGTGCTGAGCGCCACAACTCTGACAGTAGAAAATGGTTTTTGATTTTGCCATGTCACAAAAGTACGATTTGCCCTTGAGTAAATAAATTAGCATTGAGCATTTCCCAATTATGGAAAACCTCAGCTTGCTTAGAATTTAATTTTGTTGATAATCCAAACACAAGCAGAACAGGTAAAGCTCGGAAATAGAATAAATGTATATAGTGGATAGCATTAGAAATTAAATCTATTGCTCTGGCGCATAAACATTGTGTTCTACCCAAATAAGCTCTGCTGTATTGACACCAATACTTGCCAACCTCTGCACGTAACGATTTTTCACCTCCTCTGAGATTTGAGGTTCACGCGCTAAAATCCAAGCATAATCTGTTTCGCTGCCGATTACAAGTGCATGTTGGTAGTCATCATCTAATTCTATGATGTTGTATCCTGAGTAAAATGGACCAAAAAACGAAACTTTTAAACGACCCTCCGTGTCACTACCTACTGATTTGCCTCGGCCTTCTGCTGATTTCCATTTGTTGGATTTGATGTTGTAACCTTGGTTCAAAACATTGATGTTACCATTATCTTTGAGAGAATACTCAGCCGTAACTTCATGCAAATCACGTTCAAATCTATGATCTAAGCGTGCAATTTCATACCACTTACCAAGATATTTTTCGCTGTCAAAGTTTTGCACGGCCTGCACGTTATCTGGTATGTTGACGCATGCTGACGGAACCAGCGCTAATAACACAACGAAACTAAATAATGATAATATTTTTTGAAGAGATTTTGTAGAGGTGATCATGGTATGAAATATTTTCTGAGATTGATGTCAAACTCTACGCCAATTTGGGAAGAAATGTTTCTAATTTTGCTGAATTTGAAAGAATTTGTTTAAAATTGTTTGAAAGATGGATTCTATGCACAGCAAAATCAACATACATTGGATAAGGAGAGATTTGAGGTTTCACGACAACCGTGCCTTGCAAAGCGCCTTGAATTCCGGCTATCCAGTGATGTGCATCTTTATATTTGATGAAAATATTCTCCAAAATTTAGATGCAAAGGATAGAAGAATTAGTCTGATATATGATCAGCTGCTAGAGTTGCATAAACAGTTACAATCTTTGGGTAGTGTATTGCAAATTTTTCATGGAAAGCCCATGGACGTATGGAAAGAAATCCTCGAGAAAAGGAAGCTGCACGCCGTATTTTGTGGAAAGGACTATGAACCTTACGCAATCCAAAGAGATAAAGAAGTTGCTGAATTATGCAATGAACATGGCGTTGGTTTTGAAGCGGTAAAGGATTATGTAATTTTTCATGAAAATGAAGTGCTCAATGCGAGTGGTAAACCTTTTGGCGTTTATACACCCTATATGCGCAAATGGAAGCAAATATATCTAGAGCGAGCAGCAGATCTATTGCCTGAATTCACAAGTTTGGACGCCTCAAAATTTTGGCAGACCTCTCCCACCGCACTTCCAGCTTTAGAAGAATATGGATTTGAAAAGGTGCCATATAAGCCCATAACATCTCAACCTAAACTACCAGGCAAGAAATATGAATTTTTGAGAGATTTTCCTGCTGAAAATGCGACAAGTCGGTTGAGCGTTGCTTTACGTTTTGGTATGGTGAGCGTGCGTGAAATTGTTGCCTTAGCTCATAAAAGCAATGAGAAATTCTTGAATGAATTGATATGGCGTGAATTCTTCAGTCAAATACTTTATCATTATCCTCATGTAGAAAATCGTGCTTTTCGGCCGGCATACGATCTCATTCAATGGCGAGATGCTCCAGAAGATTTGGCTACATGGTGTCGCGGTGAAACTGGCTATCCGCTGGTAGATGCAGGAATGCGTGAATTAGCAGCGACTGGCAATATGCACAATCGTGTACGAATGATTACCGCCAGTTTTTTGGTGAAACATCTGCTTATAGACTGGCGCATAGGAGAAAGCTGGTTTGCTAAGCACTTGCTGGATTTTGAATTAGCCAGCAACAATGGCAATTGGCAATGGGTAGCCGGAAGTGGCACAGATGCGTCACCTTATTTCAGAATATTCAATCCGGAATTGCAGCAAAGAAAGTTTGATCCTGATTTCGAGTACATCAAAAAATGGGTGCCTGAATTTGGCACCAAAAACTATCCCGCACCTATGGTAGAACATAAATTTGCCAGAGAAAGATGCCTCAAAGCTTACGCTGTTGTAAAGGATTGGCAGAAATAGTTGTTGACACATCTATTTGCTGCATAACACTCTTTAACTCCTCAAATTTTTTGGTACTGATGAGTAGCTTTCTACCATCAACAAAGTGAAGTTTGTATGCTTTGGAACCGTAAATGAGATAAGTAGAATTGCCGGAGAGCCAGCGCAATCTATGAGGCGCATAGGTGAAATCTCTGTGCGGAACATGGTCCATCAATTCCACGGTTTCAATATCACGCCAATAGTGATTTTTATATCTGAATTGAATGGGAAAATATCGCATGGCCAGTTTTTCCTGATCAATCCGTATCTGCAACTGAACCAAAAACATAAATAAAGTGAATGCCACCATGAGAATTGCAAGCACGAGTAATGCTTCATTGGAAATTTGCGTGATACCAAATTGCACACCCAAATTGATTTGCGCATAGGCACCATAAACCAACAATGCTGTGATTACTGAAAGTATAATCAACAACCAGGTTTGGCTAAATTTCTGATTTTCTGTAAAGAGCGCCTTTCTATGCATAAATATAAGGGTGCAATTACCGTTCCTTAAAAGCAGAAAGCGCCCTCTGAAGGATCAGAGAGCGTTTCGCTAAGTTTAAATTGCCAAAAATGGCAAGTAAGATTTTATCTCAAGAACATCATCTCGCGATATTTTGGCAAAGGCCACATCTCATCATCAATCATCATTTCCAGTTCATCTACATGATAACGAATGTCGGCCATGAGCGGCACCACTTTACCTGCAAAGCGCTCTGCTTGCAATTGGGCCGGATGCACTTGATGTGCCTTGTCTTTTTCTTCTAAAATGAGTAATACCAATCTTTGCACTTCAGAGATATGCTCGCTGATGCTTTTAATGAGCTTCATTTGCTCTTTCCCTTGTTCTTTCCAGTCTGATTCAAAAATGTCTTTCAGTCCTTGCACATTTTCTATCACTTCATTTTGGTAGCGAATAGCCGTTGGAATGATATGGTTTCTTGCTAAATCCGCCATCACCTGCGCTTCTATGGAGATCAGTGTGCTATACTTCTCAAGTTTGATCTCGTTTCTTGCTAATACCTCTCTTTCAGACAAGACTTGATTTTCCACAAATACACGCACATTCTCTTTTTCAAGTTCTACGGAAAGCGCTTCCGGCGAAGTAAGCATGTTTCTCAACCCTCGTTTTCCTGCTTCTATCACCCATTCATCTGAGTATCCATCCCCTTCAAACAGTATAGGTCTTATCTTTTTCACATAGTCTCTGAGCACATTGAAGATTGCATCATCTTTCTTCAACCCACTTTCTATCAACTCATCTACTTGATTTTTGAAAACACGCAGTTGGTCGGCCATGATAGTGTTCATGGTGGTCATGATTTCTGCACAATTGGCAGAAGACCCCACCGCGCGCACTTCAAATTTGTTGCCCGTAAAGGCAAATGGAGAAGTTCTATTTCTGTCTGTGTTGTCCAGTAAAATTTCTGGAATTTTACCTACAATATTCAGTTTCAGGTCTGTCTTTTCGGTTGGTGACAATTTACCTTTTTTCACCTTTTCCAGCTCATTGAGCACAGAAGTAAGTTGTGAGCCTATGAATACAGAAATTATCGCCGGTGGTGCCTCATTGGCTCCCAATCTATGATCATTAGTTGCGGTAGCAATAGAGGCTCTTATGAGATCGCCATGTCTATACACAGCACTTATTGCGTTTATGAAAAACGTGAGAAACTGTAAATTCTTCTTCGGATTCTTGCCCGGGCTCAATAGATTGTCGCCGGTATCCGTAGCCAAAGACCAGTTGTTGTGCTTACCAGATCCGTTCACGCCATCAAAAGGCTTTTCATGCAGCAACACCTTGAAGTGGTGCTTGCGCGCCACCCGGCCCATGATGTCCATAAGTAGAGAGTTGTGATCTACCGCTAGGTTTGCTTCCTCAAACATTGGCGCCATTTCAAACTGTTGCGGAGCCACTTCATTATGCCTAGTAGTCACAGGTATTCCCAGCTTTATGCACTCATACTCCAACTCTTTCATGAAATTCATCACCCTGCTAGGGATTGAACCAAAGTAGTGATCATCAAGTTGTTGACCCTTGGCAGGTGCGTGCCCCATGAGCGTGCGGCCTGTAAGTATGAGGTCTGGTCTGGCATTGGCAAGTCCAAGATCTATCAAGAAATATTCCTGTTCCCAGCCTAGCGTAGAGTTCACTTTCTTCACATTCCTGTCAAAGTACGCAGAAATCACCGCCGTAGCTGCGTTATCCACCGATTGCAAGGCGCGAAGCAATGGCGTTTTATAGTCTAGCGTTTCGCCCGTGTAGGAAATGAAAACAGAAGGTATACAAAGTGTAGTATCTATCACAAAAGCCGGCGAAGTAGGATCCCAAGCCGTATAGCCTCTAGCCTCAAACGTATTTCTGATACCACCATGTGGAAAACTAGACGCATCCGGCTCTTGCTGTATGAGCATGCCACCACTGAATCTTTCAATGGCCTTACCGGGTGCAATAGGCGTGAAAAAAGAATCATGCTTCTCTGCAGTAGCACCCGTGAGTGGCTGAAACCAGTGCGTGTAATGGGTTACGCCTTTTGAGATAGCCCAATCTTTCATAGCCACAGCTATCTGGTCTGCAATATCTCTGGAGATCTTGTCGCCAGAATTCACTGCATCATATATACTCTGGAAAGCTTCTTGCGTGAGATACTCACGCATAGTGTCCATTGAAAACACATTTTGGCAAAAATATTCGCTTAGTTTTTTGTCCAAATGAAATGGAACTGACTGTCTAGAATGAAATCCATTGACAGCTTGAAATCTTGAAGTTGACATAAGTGTAGCTTGAATTGAGGTGCAAATATATGCAAAATCACAATTCACCTACATTTTTTTAGGGGTTACACTCAAAAAATATATAATTTTTCGACAAACACCCCTATAATTTCTATACCAATGCCAAAATTACATACAAAATATATAATGATATGAGAACCGCCCCTTGCAATTTTCTCAACTTGAATCTCCCATAAGAGAAAGAAAGCGGCAGTAGTAAAAGAGCAAATCCAAGCATCCACCAAATATCAAAACTCAAAAATCTCGCATCCTCTATAGGTATAGGCAATATGACGGCTGTGAGACCCAAAACCCCGAAAATATTGAAAATATTCGATCCTATCAGGTTGCCAAAAGATATAGACTTCTCCCCTTTCAGAGCAGCGATTACAGAAGCTGCCAACTCCGGCACACTCGTGCCTATCGCCACCACGGTGAGCCCAATCACACTTTCTGGAATATCAAGCTCAACAGCAATATTTCTAGCACTGCCCACCAGCAAATCAGACCCCAACCAAAGCCCTCCACCACCTATCAGCAGGTAGAAAAAAATCCAAGGCCAAGACAAATATTTCACACTAGAATCTGCGCCGGAAACACTCACCATCTTCTTGGTCTTCAACTGATAAACCACATAAAACACCAAAAATAAAATCAACGCCATCCCTTCAAGCCTATTCAGGCTTCCACCCAGGAAAAGCATAAAATATAGCACCACAGAAGCAAACATGAGAAATACATAGTCCGTACGGAAAAACGGCCGTGGCACGCGTATATTCACCATCATAGCCGTGACACCCAGTACCAGGCCTATGTTGGCAATATTAGAGCCAATCACATTCCCCAGCGCTATGCCAGAAGCCCCATTCAGAGCCGCATTCACACTCACAATGAGCTCAGGCGCAGAAGTAGCAAAAGACACCACCGTGAGCCCCACCACCAAGCGGCTCATACCCATACGCACCGCCATATCTACAGAAGATTTCAGCAGCCAGTTACCACCCATTATGAGCACCACAAAACCCAGTACAAGTAGCGCTATATCTACAATCATGAGGCAAAGGTAATGTAAAAGCCTTTTCCTAGACATCATTTGCAAATCTGCAGCATACAAATGTGTAAAATTGCTAGCCAAGCTATGTACCTGTAAATTTTTATTTTTATTAGGAGCTATTTCCGGCTGTTGCCTCCAATCTTGCTGGTCAGTGGCAGCAAAAAAATTTCCCTTGCAGGCACACTCTCCCGGGTGAGCCGGGACCCGGTACCTGCAAGGGATTTTTTGCCTTGCCACTGCCTGCACAAGGATTTCCGGCACATCCGGGCTAGGCCATACAGCGCAAGGCCAATTTTTACCCTGCTACATGAACTTCGCGTAATTTCAAAAGTTAAATCGCTGAGAAAAACACCAAATTGAGCAAAGAAATCAAGCGATAGCACATTTATTTTTTGAATTTTTGCTTACTCCATTCTGTTATCAGATTCCCCGTAAGTGCGGCAAATGTCTGTTGATCGTCGGTCAAAGTCTGTCGTTTATTTTTTTTATATGCGGCCTGTCAGGAAAACTTAGTTGGTAAAGAAGATGTATATTCGGTGAACGGGCTAAAATGAATGGAACCGAATAGATTTCGGGGCAATTTCTACCACCGATTGCAGATGTTTATTGCTATTCCTAATAATTTTGTAAGGCTTCAAATTCTCAATAGCAAATTCACTCCAAACAATTTTCACAACTTACCAATTTGCACACACTTTTTCTAAATCGTCTTGTGTTATAACTTTTCCATTTCTAAAATCTTCTTCAGATTTTTCAATTCTAGAAATCAATTTATCAGCTGAAAAAGATGTAAATTCCTGATTGGTTTCTCTAGAATTTTTGAAGATATAATTTTCAAATTTTTCAAAGAAATTTTCATTCTGTAATTGTGCAAGATAAGTTATCAAATTTAGTTCTCTGGTCTGCAAATCCATTATTTCTTAATTTATTTCTAAAATACAAATTTCGTTTTATGCGCTTCTTTTTTGCATTTCTTCCAATGTTTCTCTGATTGGCGATGCCGGGATATTTAGCTCTGAACTTGTCATGAAAAATGGATATAGAATTTTGCTTTTCTTATTCACTTAGTCTTTCAATTCGCCAATTTGGTAATACGATTTTAACACTTCTAGCAGTTGTGCGCCAGAGCGGAGCGCGGCAGGTGGAAGGCGGCTACCCCGCAAGGGATTTTGGCTCTTGCAAAATGTGAGCGGAAAGGGGTTGTAGTGGCTACGGAAAACCCTTTCCGCCACAATTTTGCAGCCAAAAGACCGCGGAGTAATAGCCGTACACCGACCCTCCACCAAAAAAAAATATTTGGGGGTGGGTGGGACAAATATTTTTTTGGTGGAGGGTGCCGCCCAAATAATTCTCTAAAAAATGCTTGTACATATAGACCGTTGGGTGGTTGGCAGTGCGTGTGAGAATGCGTAAATTTGCCGTTTTGATAGAATATGGCTGACGTAGCAGTGGATTTTGATCCGAAAAAGGACATTTTGATTTTGGGTGCCAAGTTGCACAACTTGAAGAATATTTCTGTAAAACTTCCTAAAAATCAACTAATTGTAGTGACAGGGTTGTCGGGTTCTGGGAAATCTACTTTGGCGTTTGACACGCTGTATGCTGAGGGTCAGCGCAGATATGTGGAGAGTTTGTCTTCCTATGCACGGCAGTTTATGGGTAGGCTAGACAAGCCGCAAGTGGATGATATAAAGGGCATTGCACCTGCTATTGCTATTCAACAAAAGGTAAATACGTCCAACCCTCGCTCTACGGTGGGCACTTCTACGGAGGTGTATGACTATATGAAGCTGCTGTATGCGCGTGTGGGGCGCACCTACTCTCCTATCTCGGGTGAAGAGGTGACGAAGGATGATGTGACGAGTGTACTGGACTATTTGAAGCAGAAATCTATAGGCGACACTTATGTGATTGGGAGCGCACTGCGTGTACCGGAAGACAGGGAGTTTTTGCAGCATTTGCAGATTATGCTTCAGCAAGGTTTTGCAAGGCTTGAGGTGCAAGGGCAGATGCAGAAAATAGAGGATTTGATTGCCTACAATTTTGCGCCACAGGCTGATTGGGAGGTGAATGTGATCATAGACCGCGTGGTGCTACAGGAGGAGGAAGGTTTCTGGCACAGGCTGGGTGATAGTGTGCAAACGGCGTTCTATGAAGGCGGTGGCGAGATGTTTGTGCGCCATGCTGAGAGCGGTGAGAGCAGGGTGTTCTCTGACAGATTTAGCCTGGATGGTATGGAGTTTACGGAGCCGAATGTGCACTTTTTTAGCTTCAACACGCCTTTTGGCGCTTGCCCGGTGTGCGAGGGTTATGGCAAAATAATAGGTATAGATGAGCAATTGGTAATTCCAAACCCTAATTTGTCTATATATAACGAGGCAGTGGTGGCTTGGAAAGGTGAGAAAATGGGCGAATGGAAGGAAGAACTGATACGCTTTGCGGACAAGATAGATATTCCTATTCACAAGCCGTATCACTCTTTTACTGATGAGCAAAAGAAGACGCTTTGGCGCGGCAAAGGTAAATGGGTGGGCTTGGATGGATTCTTCAAAATGTTGGAGGAGAATACGTATAAGATTCAATACCGCGTGATGCTTTCTCGCTACCGTGGCAAGACGCTGTGTACAAGTTGCCAAGGCAAGCGACTGCGTCCAGAAACGGAATTTGTGAAGATTGGCGGGAGGTCTATCACGGATCTTGTGGTGCTACCGCTGGATGAGCTGAAGTTGTTTTTTGATGAATTGCAGCTTAGTGATTATGATTTTGAAGTTGCTAAGCGAATCCTCACTGAAATCAACAACCGCTTGCAGGTGTTGCTAGACGTGGGCTTGCACTATCTGACTCTGAACCGCAATAGTAATACGCTGTCCGGTGGGGAGTCTCAACGTATAAATCTTGCTACTTCTCTGGGTAGCAATTTGGTGGGCAGTATGTATATACTTGATGAGCCTTCTATAGGTTTACATTCTAGAGATACGGAACGGCTGATTGGGGTTTTGAAAGAGTTGCGTGATTTGGGCAACACCGTGATAGTGGTGGAGCATGATGAGGATATGATGCGTGAGGCTGACTTTTTGGTGGATATAGGCCCACTTGCCGGTTCGCTAGGTGGCGAAGTGGTGTTTGCAGGTGATTATAAGGCGCTGCTGAAGAGTGATACGCTCACGGCGCAGTACTTGAATGGTGAACTTGAGATTCCTGTGCCCAAAAAGCGCCGAAAGGTGCGCAGTGCAATAGAGATAAAAGGTGCGCGTGGAAACAATTTGAAAGGGATAGACGTGATGTTGCCACTGGATATGGTGACGGTGATCACTGGGGTGAGTGGATCCGGAAAAAGCACATTGCTCAAAGAGGTGGTGATCCCTGCTCTGCAAAAGGAGTTGGGTATCTATAACCAAAGTTTGGGCAACTATGAGGAGCTCAGTGGAAGCTACAAAAAAATTGAGGCGATAGAATGGATTGACCAAAATCCTATTGGTAAGTCTTCACGGTCTAATCCTGTGACGTACACCAAAGCCTATGATGACATACGTACTATTTTTGCCAAGGAGAAGCTGAGCGCTGTGCGTGGCTATAAGACTAAGCATTTCTCTTTCAACGTAGAAGGCGGCCGCTGCGAGACGTGCCAGGGCGAGGGTAGCATTACTATCTCTATGCAGTTTATGGCAGATGTGACCTTGCCTTGTGAAGATTGTAAGGGTTTACGCTTCAAGTCTGAGATTTTGGATGTAAAGTATCATGACAAGCACATAGCTGATGTGCTGGCGATGACAGTGGACGAAGCACTGGCGTTCTTTGGGATGCATGGTGACAATAAGGTGGCTGATAAGCTACAGACGCTGCATGAGGTGGGCTTGGGCTATGTGCAACTTGGGCAATCTAGCAGCAGCTTGAGTGGTGGTGAGGCACAAAGGATAAAGCTGGCCTCTTTTCTGACTAAAGGTTCTACCAATAAGCGTACGCTTTTTGTGTTTGATGAACCGAGTACCGGATTGCACTTTAGCGATGTGAATAAACTCATGAATTCTATCAATGCGCTGATAGACAATGGACATACGGTGTGGATAATAGAACACCATATGGACATCATAAAATCTGCTGATTATGTGATAGATTTGGGTCCGGATGGTGGTAAAAACGGTGGAGAGCTGGTGTTTGCAGGGACTCCTGAAGGGCTAGTTGAAAACCCTAATAGCTTCACCGGGAAATACTTGAAGGAGAAGTTGCCATAATCAAAAATTCACGGGTGAATACTTCATTATTTGGGATGTAAGATGCTAGATATTTGCTGGTGTTTTACACTTTTCTCATCCATCAAAAGAGTGTGTCTATAGGCATAGGGCAATAGGCTTTTCTGCCACAATGGGTGCAATGCTTGCCCATCCATACAGAATCAAATTGATGTATGGCGTTTTGCACGATTTCCGGTTGATCTGTAAGGATACCTGCTTCGAAGTTGCGATTGTTGGGTGATTTCATACCCAAGCCTGCGCCTGTGAGGTTGGCTGAGCCTACATAGGCTTCGCGCTGATCGAAAATGAAAAATTTGAAATGCACTCTAGGACATACCGCGGTTTCCAGATGCTTGATCAACAAAGGATATTTATCAAAGTCATTCTTGAAATTGGGACCAGGTTCTTTGGCAAAAAGCAATCTGATCTCTATGTTGCGAGCAATGAGGTCTGATAGTGCTCCGAGAAAAGGTTTGGTGCCTCTTATCCCCGACTTTATGTATAGATCCTTAATGTCGGCGGTGCCTATCCAAAGAGACCTTTTTACTTTGAGTGATTTTTCAATGACTTGGCTATAGTGATGTTCGTTGGCGATATATTGGAGCATAAGGCCAAATGTAGGGTTTTTGAGACCAATAAACTGTGATTTAGGTGTCAAGAAATATTGGTGAGTGATGGTTTGAATGCTTAACTTGCTAAATTCATATAATGGAGAATGCAACGGGTTTCACCATTATGAACGAATGGTCAAAACCCATTGCAGAGATATGATTATTTGAAAAAGTTGCTGGTTTTAACACCAAGTGAATTCAGAGAAGGTTGGGATGGAATACTTTTTTATATGACTTTTCATTTCCTTGACAGTGATGTTTGATTGTTTAATCCTTAAAAGCTGGGATAATATATTTACCAAATTCTTCCAACACATCCTTTGGATTTCGGCGAGAAGGTTTTAGGTTCAGCAATACATGCGATAATCCTAGCTTTCGCTGTTCATCCCAAAACTTGATCAGCGAATTTCGTCCACCGTAGATAAAATTGCCCTGCAGATAAACCGGTTCATCAGGATTTTCGGAAAGTTCAAAAAAATGTGCGTATCCATAGGGATTGTATTTTCCTTCATTTCGGCGTTTCCACATATCCATTACCTCGGCAACATCGCGGGATTGTGGCCCGTGCCAAAACCAGCCATTTGTGTTGTCAGCAATCCAGGTGAGACTTTGACCTGCTCTTCCGATATTGATGATTGGCATACTTGAACTTTCCAATTTCGGAATCATATCCAGATTGCCAGTCAAATTTCCATAATGCTTCGATTGAAATGAGGGGAAATTTTCAGAACTCACTTTTTTCAAAATTCCCACTGCTTCACGGTAGCGTTCGTTTCGCAAATCATAATCAATACCAAAAGCGGGATATTCAGTAGGGCGGTCGCCGCCTGCTATTCCGAGCAAAAAACGTCCATGCGAAAGAGCATCTAAACTGAGCGCTTGTTTGGCAACCAAAATCGGGGCACGGAGAGGTAAAACCACTCCAGCTGTTCCGATGACGATATTCTTGGTTTTGGCAATCAGCCAACCTGCGTAAGTCATTGGATCGTACAGCTGTCCTACATCTCCAAAGCCCGCGTCGAAGAACGGCACATCCCGTAGCCAGATCGCACCAATACCACTTTCGTCTGCCAAGGTGACTAATTCTTCATGGTCACTCATGTCGGGAAAAGGGCCTTCTGGATAGCCTTTCATAGGAGCAATAAGTCCGAATGTAAGTTTTTCAGGTCGAAATAATTTTTGATACCCGTTGTGCTGTTGTAAACTTTCAGCATAATTCAGTGTATTCATTCTATCTATGTTTTTATATATTTGTAATTGTCAATACGATGAAAAAAAGAGCAGTTGATCAACCCTGCTTAGTGCTATTTATTATTGATGAATTGTGAGAATTCCTGTATTACTTGTTCATTTCGTCTGAAATAAGACCACTTACCCAATCGAGTGCTGGTAAGCAACCCACAGCGTTCCATACTGGCGAGATAGGTAGAAATAGTGGATTGTGACAGGCCCGATTTTTCGTGAATATAGGACATACAAACACCTTCCCTATTCGGTATTTGTGTTTCATTTGGCGGAAAATTTTCATCAGGATTTTTTAACCATTCCAATATTTCCACTCGAGTAGGATTTGAGTAACACTTACTGATTTCTACGACTTGCTTCAGTTTCATTTTGCAAATATATTGACAATTCTCGATATAACAAAATATCCTTTCTATTGACCTGAAATAAGCGCTGATTTCTGGTAATGAAAGTGGAAAGAAAAAATTGCGAACAAATATTGAGTTGGCTCTCTTTATCAAAGTATTCTAACAGTTGCTCGACACCTCGCCAACTTCCTACAGAAAACGGATTGAAAAATAATCACTCAAAATTCTCACAAGCATTATTTACCAAGAAATTACGGAGTGTATATTGACGTTCTTAAAATTAAAACTATACGCAATATTCGTTCTGAGATTGCTTCAAAAACAAAGCTTTGAGATTTTTTTGACCGACTTGATGCTTAGATCTATTAAATCAATCCTTTTTCCAAAGCACTTCTGATGAGTTCAGAACTGTTTCGGCATTGTGCTTTTTTGAGCAGATTTTTGCGGTGTGTGCGAACGGTATGGGAGGAAATATGAATTTCTTCTGCGATTTGACAAGAATTATAGCCTTTGGCTATCAAAAACAGTATTTCAAGCTCACGAGGTGTAAGTACAAAATGCGGGAGATTATTTTTATCTACATTATACTCCAAGCGGTGCATATCTGATCTAGAACGGATTCCGCTCACCAAGGCTGTATAAGGGTTGACTCCCGTGAGATGCTGTATATTGGTATGAATATTAATTGATTGCAAGATTGCTCCGTCTCATCTTGTGCAGTGTGTATGGCCTGATGATGAAACATCTCATATTTATCTTCTGCTGTTTTCATACGGAAACAGTAGCTGGATTTGAGGTCGATAAGGTGTTCATTCCCTATTTCATTGATTTTTTTGTAGCACATTTCCTCAGCAGACATTACAAACGGTAAATCATCCGGGTGCATGAGCTGAATGATGTTGTCAAGATATTGAGGATACTCCGAAAATCCATGAATGCTCAATATATTTTCATGATGACCCGAGATTGTTCCAGAGACACAATCAAGCACATAATAATAATATGGACCTATGGCAAAAAAGTCACCCAATATTATTTCGATAGCAGGAAGTTTCCTTTCTTCAAACTTCTGACTGAAAGCCGGATTACTGTCCCATATTTTTTTTAACATATGGGAATGGGATGTTTGTAAAGATTTCACATTTTCAAATATTGTTAATGATAAATCAAATTTAACAAAAAATATTTAAAATAAAAATACCCCAAATGAGGTATTGACATATATTTATCAAATATGTGACATTTACTGAAATTTAAATATTTAAAATTTTACAACATTTCATGTCTTTTTATCACAGAAATCCGGAATCCGATTGATTTAACCATGCTTCATTTCTAAATATAATCAACCTATTCCTAATTCAAATTGACGGCAACCGGTTTTCTGTTTTTTTGTAATTTTTCTCAATGTCTTACTGTTTTTTTTACGATCCTTTGGTTCAAGCCAAGGGATTGTTTGTTATATGATTGGTTAAGAATTTTGCATATATTCTGATGCGAAAAATGTAATTCTGTTTATTGTTTCGGTCGTTCTCTGTTTTTTAAAAACTTCAATTCTTATTGAGGAATAGTATTTGAACTTTTTTGATTAAATGATTTCAATGACTACAACAGAAATTCTTGAAAAAGTCACAGATTTTGGCGACAAGGCTCACGGCAATCAACTGCGTAAATATGCGCCCGACCGCTACATGGTTCACCCGGTGCGAGTGATGCAGAAACGCCGCACGGTTAGCGACGATATTACTGTTTTAACAGCCGCTTTGTTACATGACGTGATAGAAGATACTCCTGTTAACCGACAAGAAATCGAAAATTATCTGTCCACATTGATTTCACCTGAATTAGCACGCAAAGCCACGGAATTGGTGGTTGACCTCAGTGATGTATATGTTAAGGAAAGTTATCCTTCCCTGAATCGCCGGCAACGCAAAACCAAAGAATTGGAACGTTTAAAAGAGATTCATCCCGATGCACAGACAATAAAATATGCTGACATTCTGGACAATACACAGGAAATTGTGGTGAAAAACCCTGCTTTTGCACGTGTTTATCTGCGGGAAGTAAAGGAAGTGCTTCAAAATCTTACCCAGGGCAATTCAGAACTTCACAAGGAAGCCTTGGAAGCAGTAAATGCAGGATTGAATCAAGTGAGGTAAATTAGACAATCGTTAATATTTTTTCTGAGAAAAATATTTACGTTACAATATTTCGTGTAACTCTCATACCGCCACAACACTACAGACTTCAATCTTTTTACTACAAGCCTAGCAATTCATTCTCTCAAACAAACTTGCTGTCCACAGAGCATCAACCACAGCCAACCCTCTCCCGCAAAGGCATTTTCTTAATTTCAATAATGTAATGCAAAGTAGCAATCGAAAAAATAGCTAAACCAGCCCTTAATTTCAATTTGTGTTACAAATGTGTTACAACGCTAAA
>JAUNRT010000036.1 GCA_030535475.1 Weeksellaceae bacterium
ATATCAAATATTTAAACTACAAGTTTCAACTGTTTTGCCGTGCAACGGTCTTAATTTGTTGCAAGAGAATTATAAAAAGAAATGTTGAAATAATTTATTTCTAAGCAAAAATCTAACGGATGTCCTTGGTTTTGTCTTCAGTTTCCATTTCTTGGATAATTTCTTCTTCATGCGCTTTCTCCATTTCGTCTTTCACCTCCGGGGTTTTCTTGATGAGTCCGGTCCTGCCTAAGAAATTGAGCATTTGAGTACGCCATGAAATATTTGGCGTTTTGGTTTTTCGCACCTCATCATGTAGCTCATCAGTTTCCGAATCATAGAGAGATTCGCCCATAAGTATTGCCACAGGTTTCAACTCCTCTACATGTCTGAAAATCTTTTTGAGCATTGCCAAAAATGGAATAGAAAGAATCATTCCTGCCATACCCCAGACATATCCACCAATAATGATGGCTATGAAGGCTACCGCGGCATTCACACTGGTATTGTTACCTACAATTTTTGGCGTGAGGAAGTTCCCTTCAATCAGCTGAATGACAACATAGGCAATAAGCACCATGAAAGCCATTTGTGCATCGTGTGTGACAAGTGCATAAAGTATAGGCAATGCCGAGCCTATGTATGTTCCCACAAATGGGATAATTATAAGCATGGCCGTGAAAATGCCGAAAAGTATTGCGTAATCCAACCCAATGATGAGTAGCGCGGTACTATTCACTACCGCTAGAATTCCTACAACTGTTGCAAGACCTAATACGTAATCCTTGCCCACACCTTGTACTTCATATAAAATTGACTCTATGGTGTCTCTTTTTTCCGGTGCGAAAAAATAAAGAATGCCTTCCTTGATTCCTTTTCGAAAGAACAGCAATAAAAAAACATATACCGGAACTAAGAAGGTAGCCGCAAGAAATGAAGTAGTTTGATTGAAGGTAGAAGATAAAAACGTACCACTGGAGCGCTCTGCAAATTCTCGCAAATCTAACATCACCTTTTGCCTGTCAATTTCTAATGCCGGAAAATTGCTTTGAAGTTTTATAAGACCTGAATTGATAAGATATTCTGTTTTGCCTTGAATATCTTCCATATCTTGGACTAATTTGCTGATTTGTGTTGAAAAGAAGAATATCACAAAATAAAGCACGGCTATAATGCTACCAAACAGGATAAAAATTGCTATGGCTTTGGGCACACGTCTTTTCTCTAAACGACGCTGGAAAGGCATGAGAATGAAAGCAAAAAGAACTGAAAATGCAAATGGAACTAGAAACCCGCTGGCAAATTTGAGTCCAGCGATTGTGAGCATAAAAGATCCAAGAATGAGAAAATAATTGAGCGCTGAGAAGCGGAGTTTGATTTCGGACATGTTAGATAGCGTTGAGTGGTTTCAAAAATACTATATATTTTGATGAATGAAGAGTTTGAAAATGAATTTCGTGGAATTTCTTGATCAAATTTTTCAACTAAATAAATTTTGAAAGAAATCTAAAGCCATTAACGCTTATTTCAATCGGAATTTAAGTTTCGTATGTTTTTGAAAGGATTTGATTTACAAACTTAGGATGAGTGCTTTGCCAGTAATTTTGTGCTTAACATCCAAGGTAAACTAGGAGTTTAGAATTTTCCTCTTCTCCAAAATGCAATCACACGTGAGAGGTTAAAACTAAACATAAATCGGATTCTCTTGTGATATTCCGGTAATGTAGGTTCAAAACCCAAAGAAGATTGGATTGGCAAATAAAATTCTAGGAAATCGGGAATCACGCGTAGACGAACACCCGTCCCATAAACGAACTGCAAATTGTGGCCATGATTTTTGTAAATACCAGCATCCGCATATAAATCCATGAAAGACCATAGCGGATATTCGAGATTGGTAGTGGCCATAAGTTGATTGGCAAAAACCCCAAAATTGGATTTAAATGCTCCTTCTGCAATTACAAATTGTTGACTAAATAGACCTTCGGTTTCTGATCGCCCTAGAAGGTTGTAACTGAAGGTGTAATCTGAGATACGATCTAATCCAAAATCGAAAAACTGAGACTCACGGATGTCATGACTTAAGAAATATCCCGCAAAAAGCCTAATCCCCACGATGCGTCCGGGTGAAAGTTTGAGTCTATGAAAGGTTTCTGCAAAAACTTTGTTGAAGTGATTGCTATGCTGGAAGTTGATATTGGCACGACGTTCATCAAGTATATCCGTGCGCCAAAAGTTGAAACGTGCCTGCAGTAAGTTGTAATTTTGAAGTTTGAGCTGTTCTGCTGTGGCGTCTGCCCGCACCTGCCTGTGAATTTGTTCATACCCCAAGGAAAGCGATTTATAAATGAGATCGGCAGGACTTCTTCGAAACTCAAAACTACTCGCAAGCACCCATTTGCTAAAGGCCAAATCTCTGTCGTAGTGGCGATATACAGCACCGGCTTGTGGAGAAATACGTCTAAAAATTGTGCCTTCCGGATACCAATTGTAACGTATACCACCACCGCCTGTAATGCGTCCTGTACCTGTGCTATAGGCCGGTGTAAACGTCCAGCTGAGGTCTTGCGGCATTACGGTTTCATTAGTAACCGTCATACCTATTTGCCAACGGTCATAGAGATTCCATCCAAGACCAGGCACTAAGAATAGTTGGTAATGCTCTACTGACTCAGTATCTCCAAAAAAACCTATTCGAAGTTTACGGTTGAATAATGTTCCGGGACGATAGTAGTTATTATAAATCTTAACTTCGTCAATGTGCAAATCTTCATTGAGCGAAATTTCATCAAAATCAACTTTTGGGATAATCACAGTGCCGGATTTTTGAGGCATGTACACCCATTGGCGGTGTACAATGCTATCTTGTTGTTTGGCTGTTAGCAGAATTGGTATTTGGCTGCGAGATTTATTTTTTATCCGGATTTGAATGGAATCTGCTAGGATTTTCACAGAAGAAATCTTAAAATCTTTGTTGCGCGAAGTTGTGAGCATTTCATCTGTAAACCAATCCAAGTTTTTACCGCTTTTTTGAGAAAGAGATTCTAAAAATTCATTGGAATATATTGTTTGCAAGCGATTGTTTGAAATCGTTTGAGCTACATGTTCATCAAACAAATCCTCCCCTACATAGCGTCCTAGAAATCGGAAAGCAAGACCGGCTTTGTATTGGGATACCACAAGTTGGTTCATTTTACCCAACTGGGAAAACGGTGTTTCTATGGCTTCATCTAATCTTTGAAGTTGAAAGTAACGATAGATGAGTTGATTTCTTTGGTGTAAAGGTATGGTTGCGGCTTGAAAGAAGTTGAGCGGCTTGATTCGCCAAAGACTTATTCGCTGGGGTAATTGACCTACAATAAGAGCTTGTGGGTGTTCTTGAAGTAAAAATCTCTGATGAATGTATTCAGCAAGCCCGTTGCGCAGCCAATGTTCCTGTTCCAGGTCAACGCCTATGTGTTGCTGTGCTAATTTGTGTGTAAGCGGAGTAATCTGTTCCAACTCAGAACGTACAAGTTGTGGGAAAATGCGTATTCTACGACGAAAAGGTAATTCTACATCGTCTATTCCATCCAAATAATGATCTCGTACAAATTCTCGACTCAGCATAATTTCAGGAGTTGTTTCCTGGAAAAACTCCTGTAAATAATCTAATGTTTTAGTTGTGGCTGCTTGACGGTACGCTGCAGGGGTGTGACCTGGATCTGGGAATGCTCTGAACACATTTCCCGCTGGTGTAAAGAGATTGTTGTGATATGACTCTTTAGTAATAATTAGCTCTGGGTGATAATTCACAGAGCCCATAAAAATATTATTCTCTTTCTGTGGTAAATCTGCATAGATATATACTCCGTTTTTCTGCTCAGAATCTATGTAATAAAATGTTGGAGCATGTTGCAAAATATCTAGACCAATGTAGTGCTGATGTTTCTCGTCAGTATAACGGACTGGATGGATGAAAAAATAACGCAAACGAGCCTTATCATCAGTAGCCCCGTAGCCCGTAAAAGATTGGTTGGGTAAATCTATGGTATATTTGAGGTGATAAACCCCTTGTGGAATTTCTTGCTGAAAAGTATTTATGCGAAAGCGTTCTGAATGTAGCCATTCAGGATTGATTGTATCTCCAATTGAATTAGTGATTATCAAATCGCGAATTCTACCTCGCTCAGATAAAGGAGCGAAATGTAGTCGATCATTTCTGTAAGTAAGTAATTTCTTACTAAGTGGAGTTTCGCGACTGTCATACGCATTAGCATACGCATGAAATTCAAAAGAAGTTGTTTTAGTGTCTTGAAGTAGGATTATTTCTTGTTGAACATACATTGTGTTCAAATCTTCTGAAAAGTTGAGTCTTATAAATAAAGAATCCATCGGAACCTGCGCAAAAGCAAGTGTTCCGAGTAATAGAAAAGCATGGAAAAACATCCTGTTCATAAGAAGTTCAATAGTAAAGCAAAAGTTTGAAATTTACAAGGTAGAAATTAACATGCTTTGGCATATATATTGATATCAAAAACTCCATGCAAACTGGGAAACTAACAAAGATAAGCAAATATGCATTTTTGCTGATGATTTTAGCCTATTTATATTCCTGCAGTACTGAGAGCCGTGCCATTACCTTACAAGATAATAAGGAATTACGTATCCAATCGCCGTACATGGGAAATGAAAATAATAATTCCGCTAAAAGATCTGATTGGGAAGGGCATTATAGAGGTGTTATTCCTTGCGAAACTTGTGATGCTGTGGAGATAGAATTAGAGCTGAGAAAACCTAATCGCTATAAATTAACAACAATATATATTTCTGATGAAAAAATGGTTCTGAACAATCAGGGTCAATTTTTATGGGACAATAGTGGTGAAATGATAATTCTGCGTAATTCTACAGTTGATAACAATAAATTTCTCTTTGAAAATGGTGAGATAAAAATGCTCGATGGTCAAGGCAGAGAATATCAAGATGCACTTGCAGATCTTTACATACTACGAAAAATTCAAAACTAAATAAATCTCTTTAAATTCCTATGCCACGTCAATTTATAGCTCCACTAATTGTCCTTGTAGTTTTGATGTTGAGCTCTTGCTCCTCTGATGGTAAATCTGACCCTACAAAGCCGCAAGTGATGGAGTTGAATGAAATATGGAATATTTTAGAGAATTGGCAAGGGATTTACTCGGGAACACTGCCAATAGAAGACACTACAGCAATTGGAATAGATGTGAACCTTGAGCTGAGACCGGATAGCACATATTTATTACATCTAACTACACTTCACGATAACCCCGCCGATAATGACACCAATCAATTCGCTGGTAATATAGAATGGGATAATGACAATCAAATAATTGTATTGAAAGATTTAGACACCATTTCAGACAAGCTAAAAATTGTGGAAGAAGGTGTTGAAGTGCTCAATTATGATCGTAGTCCAAAGGATGGTAAATTGGCTGAGTTTTTTGTTCTGAAACGAAAGAAATAAACAGCAATTCAAATTATTTTTTAGTCAGTCAATAAGTTTTTTAATCTCTATTTTTAAAAAAGTTTCGAGCGCTATAATACTTTAGTTAGCCACAATAGACTAAGCTAAGGCTATACTTTAATATTTGACAAAAAAAAGTATTTTAATACAAACTAGTTCAGCAATTACAAAATCTGTCATCATTAAGCATGTCTGATTTTCCTACTATATTTGTCAAATAAATTCTCTAAGTGATTGACATAGTTCTTATCATTCCTCTACTTGTTGGCTTATATAGTGGCTACAGCAAGGGATTGTTTGTACAGCTTGCTAGCCTGGTAGGAATAATTGCAGCGATTTTCATCAGTCTCAAATTTTCTGGATTAGTCTCTGATTATCTTCTGAGCGAAAATATTGTGAATGAGAAATGGGTGGTAGTAGCTGGATTTGCTTTGACCTTCCTTGGAATTTTGTTTGGCATCAAAATCTTGGCTCGATTTCTTCGAAAAAGCACACGAACTTTAGGACTCGGATTTTTTGAGAAATTAGCCGGTGCTGCCTTGGGCGCATTGAAAATGTTTTTGGTGACAATGACAATGCTATTTTTCTTCAATAAAATGAATAGATTTATTGAAGTTGTACCATCAGAAAGTTTTGAGCAAAGTGTTGTGTACAATGCTTATCAAAGTGGTTTTGATATTTTGAAAATTTGGTGGGCAGATTTAGATTTGGATTATCAAGACTTTGACAGCAACCGAGCAAATGAAGTCGCTCAATGAGTTGGTTATTAATCTTCAATAGTTTTGGTGCAGTAGCTCTCTTCCTTTTTGGGATGAAATTGATGAGCGAAAGCTTACAGAGAATTTCTGGAAGCAAAATCCGAAAAATGCTTACCACTTTGACAGACAACAAGTGGCGCGCATTTTTAGCAGGAGTGGGAATCACTGCTATTATGCAATCATCCTCTGCAGTGAGTGTTCTTACTCTTTCGGTAGTTTCAGCCGGATTATTAAAGATACGCCGTGCATTTACCATAATTTTAGGCGCCAATGTAGGTACTACGTTTACCTTATGGATAGTGGCCTTGGGGCTTGAAATCAACTTTTCTCAACTAGCACTACCTCTCATAGCGCTTGCGATTCCCATGTATTTTGGTTTCTCCAGCAAGTATAAAGATTTAGCGACATTTTTAATAGGTTTTTCATTAATTTTCGTTGGGCTCCACTTTTTGAAGGACAACTTTGTCAATTACGCAGAAAACAGTGATGTTTTAACGCATTTAGCCGGCTTTCAAAATCTACCTTTTGGCATTGATTTCATATTTATCTTGGCAGGATTTATCATCACTGTTATGGTAACTTCATCCAGTGCAAGCACCTCTATTATCACAATTTTGTTTGGATTGGGTTTACCTCTGGACTTATGTTTGATGATGGTGATGGGAGCAAATATTGGAACCACGATTACGGCTCAGATAGCAGCCTTGGTGGGTAATGCTTACGCACGCCTCACTGCGCATTTTCACACCTTCTTCAATGTGTTTGCAACAATTCTATTCTTCTTTTTCATACCATTTATAGAGCAAATACTCATTTTTCTTACTCCAACTCAAGATAAATTCCTAATGCTGTCTGCGTTCCATACTATGTTCAATTTGATTCCTGCGCTCCTTATCATGCCATTCTTGAACTTCATCGCACAACGCTCTCTGGCGTGGGTAAGACCACAAGAAACAGACAATAAAAACTTCAAAATATATTCTACTTCCATCACTGTACAACCAGAGGTTTACCTTTATGAATCACAAAATAAAATAATACATCTTGCAGGCAACATCAAACAAATTATTGGTTTATTAGGAAGATTAATCACCGAAAGTGACGATGAGAAATTTGATTCCTTGCACAATAGAATCAAAACGCTGGAAGATGAGGCTGATATCATGGAGTCTGAAATTAGAAACTACCTCAATCATTTTTACACTTTAGACGTCTCACCTTCCACAAGTAAGATAGTACACCAATTGATCAATGTGTCACAAGAACTCGAGTACATCGCAGATCTATCTTTGAAAATATCGTACTTGCACAAAGAACGAAGGGAATCTCAAAGCTTCATTACACCAAAACTTCGTACATATCTCATAGAAATACAAGATGCAGTATCAAATAGCGCAGCCTATTTATTTCATTTCATAAACGATCCGCAGGATGTGCAGCAGGTAGAAAGGATGAGACTTTTAGAAGAGCGCATTGATGAAGTTTACAATCAAGCGATGGCACATCTTACTCAATCTCTAGAAAAAGACAAACTTAAGAGTACTTCTGCCTTGTATTATAGAGATATTATTCAAAATTATGAGCAACTTAGCGATTATATATATCGCGCACATTTGGCACTAAACCGATGAGTAATCTTCTCCAATCTATTTACAATATCCAAAATTCCGAAGATTTTGAAGGTATTGCACTGAAAATTTTTGATTATCAAGCATCAAACAACCAAGTCTATAAAAAATTCTTAGAGTTACTTGGCACTGATGTTTCAGCAGTAGATAGTATCACAAAAATACCTTTCTTACCCATTGGTTTCTATAAAAATTTCGTAATACAATCAGGAGTATGGGAAGGAGAAAAAAAATTCTTGAGTTCCGGTACTACCGGCAGTGTCCCATCTGTGCATCATGTGCGATTTTTAAAAGACTATCATCATCAGCTCGATCAAAGTTTCAAGTATTTTTATGGAGCTTATCAGGATTACATTATATACCCTTTGCTTCCGGGATATGCTGAGCGTCAAGGATCCTCACTCATAGCCATGGTAGATCACTGGATGCAGCAAACAAAGCAGTCAAACAAAACTTACTACATTCATAATTTCCAACAACTACATACCGATTTACAAAATCACCCAAAAGAAAAAAAAGCTATAGTGATAGGTGTTACATACGCTTTGCTTGATTTTGCAGAGCAATATAGCATACCTCAAGCTAAAACAATAGTTATGGAGACAGGTGGTATGAAAGGCAATCGTGCAGAAATAAGCAAAGAAACTCTTCATCACATACTCAAGGAAAAACTGCAAATTGATGAGGTACATTCTGAGTATGGCATGACTGAACTCCTCTCCCAATCTTACGCAAAGAATTCTACTTACTTCCAAACCCCGCCTTGGAAAAAAATACTCATACGTGAAAGAGAAGACCCCATGAGTTATGTAGAAAGTGGCAAAACAGGCGGCATCAACGTGATAGACCTAGCCAATCTGCATACTTGCAGCTTCATAGCTACAGATGATTTAGGGCAAACAAACAACCAAAATCAATTCAAAGTGCTTGGTCGTTATCAAAGCAGTGATGTACGAGGTTGCAACCTCATGGTGCTAAGTTGAAATTCCTAATTAGGAATAATTCCTTAGCAAAAACTCTCATCTTCGCAATAAAAATTTAATTACATTTGCCGGCTTATGAATAAATGGGTTTCAGCTGCGAGATTACGAACACTTCCTCTTTCCATCAGTGGGATTATAATGGGGACATGGTTGGCATATCATCAAAATGCATTTAGCCTATTATTACTCTTTCTAGCACTACTCACTACAGTGCTTTTGCAAGTACTGAGCAATTTTGCTAATGATTATGGAGATGGCGTAAAGGGTACTGATAGTCATAGAACAGGAGAGAAAAGAGCGGTTGCCAGCGGTGAAATCTCTGCTCAAAAGATGAAATCTGCCGTGAAACTCTTTGCAGGTCTAGCCATCACTTCAGCCGTTGTACTTCTCGCGGTAGCATATCTGCCTACCCATCCCATTACCTTTGCTATTTACATAGCTTTAGGTGTACTTTCGGTTTGGGCAGCCATCAACTACACCGTTGGTAAAAAAGCTTATGGCTACCGCAGGTTGGGTGATCTGTTTGTATTTTTATTTTTTGGTTGGGTTGCAGTAATAGGAAGCGCAATGCTTTACACCAAGCAATTTGATCCGCTTCATTTACTACCGGCATCTGCTATTGGACTTTTGGCAACAGCTGTCCTCAATCTCAATAACATGCGAGACATTCCGCAAGACAGACGGGGCAATAAGATGACTATCGCAGTAACATTAGGGTTATTCTACAGCAAATTCTATCATTTTATTTTAGTTTTTTTACCTTTTATACTCACAGCCATCTACAGTTACAAAAGCTATGGTTGGCAATTGGAAAAGTTTGCATACCTAATTCTTCTCATACCCGCTATCATCATATACACCCGCATTGCCAACATTCGTGAATATGCAGAACTAGATGCAGAATTGAAAATCCAAGCCCTGTTCACACTAGCTTTTGCTATCATCACAGGATATTTTTTATAGTAGGCAACGGCACAAAACTTATTTGCAAATAGTGAAAATTTTGTGAATTAATCCATCGGAAAAATTAGAGCAAATTGCCTATATTTTCATTAGTTTTGCAACAAACAATTAGGTAAAATGGCTGAAAAAATCAAATCAGAAAAACCTTATCCCTATCTCAAAAAACTTGAAGAAAGCATTCATATTGCCAAACATCAAGATGCCGGAAAGAAAAGCCTTAAACGCAAGATCAATTCAGGACCCGCACAGATAGCAAAGAAAATGGGTGAAGAAGCCGTAGAAATGGTGATTGCATCTGGTCAAGAGTCTGATAAAGATTTTTTAAACGAAGCCGCTGACGTATTTTACTACTACCTGCTTGCATTGCATGACCGTGGATTTAAGCTGCGCGACGTGCTTCTCATACTCAAAAGCAGAAATATATAACCACACAATTTTCAAAAAATCATTATGTCAACACGTGAAGACGCGCTGAAAAAAATCATTGCGCATGCAAAGGAATACGGCTTCATATTTCCATCCAGTGAAATCTATGACGGGCTAGCCGCAACATATGATTATGGGC
Source organism: Weeksellaceae bacterium (assembly GCA_030535475.1). GTDB lineage: Bacteria > Bacteroidota > Bacteroidia > Flavobacteriales > Weeksellaceae > JAUNRT01. The sequence continues at coordinate 10,362 of JAUNRT010000036.1, forward strand.
AAAACGGAGTTTTACTTAAAAACAAAATCAAAGAATACTGGTGGCGTTCTATGACGCAACTCCATTCCAACATAGTAGGCATAGACGCAGCCATTTTCATGCACCCTACCACCTGGAAAGCCTCAGGTCACGTAGATGCTTTCAATGATCCATTGATAGACAACAAAGACTCCAAAAAAAGATACCGTGCAGATGTGCTAATAGAGGAGCATTGCGCCAAAATAGAGCAGAAAATCAATAAAGAAGTAGACAAAGCTGCCAAACGCTTTGGCGACAGCTTTGACAGAGAGATGTATCTGCAGACCAATCCTCGTGTAGTCAACTACCAGCAAGAAATAGAAAGCATACAACAGCGCCTTGCAAAATCCCTCACAAATTCAGACTTGGCAGATGTAAAAAGCCTCATAGAAGAGCTTGGCATCGTATGTCCGGTCAGCGGTTCCCGCAATTGGACAGAAGTACGTCAGTTCAACCTCATGTTTTCCACAAAACTTGGGGCGGCGGCAGAAAACGCCACAGACCTTTACCTACGTCCGGAAACAGCACAAGGCATATTTGTCAACTTTCTCAATGTGCAGCGTTCAGGTCGTATGAAAATTCCTTTCGGTATCGCCCAAATCGGTAAAGCATTTCGCAATGAAATCATCGCACGCCAATTCATCTTTCGCATGCGAGAATTCGAGCAAATGGAAATGCAATACTTCGTAGCCCCTGGCACAGAAATGCAACATTATGAGACATGGAAACAACTACGTCTCAATTGGCATTTAGCCCTCGGCATTACAGAAGACAACTATCGTTTTCATGATCATGACAACCTTGCACACTATGCCAATGCAGCAGCAGATATAGAGTTTCAATTTCCTTTTGGCTTCAAAGAATTAGAAGGAATCCATTCCCGTACAGACTTTGATTTAAAAAGCCATCAAGAGCATTCCGGTAAGAAAATTCAATATTTTGATGCAGAGCAGAACCAGAGCTACGTGCCATATGTAGTAGAAACCTCCATAGGTTTAGACCGCATGTTTCTTGCCATTCTATCTACAGCATATACAGAGGAAACGCTTGAGGACAACAGCACACGTGTAGTGCTCAAACTTCCCGCACCTCTGGCTCCTATTCAGTGCGCCGTACTTCCCCTTGTACGCAAAGACGGTTTGCCAGAGTTAGCAGAGTCAATCATCAAAGACCTCCGACTAGACTATCAAGTGGAGTATGATGAAAAGGATAGCATAGGCAAGCGCTATCGCAGACAAGACGCCATCGGCACACCCGTGTGTGTCACAGTAGACCATGACAGCCTTCAAGATCGACAAGTTACTGTTCGCTTCCGTGATAGCATGGAGCAGCGTAGAGTATCCATAGACAGTCTAGCAGACATATTACAACAAGAAGTCAGCATGAAAAGCTTGTTAAAAAAGTTAACACAAGCTACCAACTCACTGTAAATCAACCACTTTTTAACGGCACCGTTTTTGCTAAAAAAATCAAAAATTAGAAAATAAATCCAACATGACGTTTTACATTATTATCGGCCTCATGACTTTAGCCAGCACCTATGTCAGCTGGCAGCTTAAAAGTCGTTTCGCCAAGTATTCCAAAACCCGCTTGTCCAACAACATGAGTGGACGCGAGATTGCAGAGCAAATGCTTGCAGACCATGGCATTAGCAATGTTAAGGTGATCTCAACCGCAGGCCAATTAACAGATCATTACAATCCTGCAAATAAAACAGTAAACCTCTCAGAAGCTGTATATATGGAGCGCAACGCAGCAGCAGCAGCAGTTGCAGCACACGAAGTTGGGCATGCCGTTCAGCACGCTGTTGGCTATTCCTGGTTAGAATTTCGTAGCAAAATGGTACCCATGGTCAACATCAGTTCACAACTCTCCATGTTTCTCATCATGGGTGGTATTGCCCTATATGCCGCTTCCGGAACCCCATGGCTGTTCGTCCTTGGGCTCGTAGCCTTGGCGGTAGTCACACTTTTCACATTCGTCACTCTACCTGTAGAGTATGATGCAAGTAATCGTGCATTGAAATGGATGAAGGAGCGTAATATCGTACAACCGCAAGAAATGGCCATGAGCAAAGACGCCCTCAAATGGGCAGCCCGCACATACCTAGTTGCAGCTTTAGGTGCACTAGCCCAGTTGCTATACTTCGCCAGTATGCTGCTCAACAATCGCAACTAGACAGTAAAAATCATAGCATCCAACCAAACCACTTCATATGAGGTGGTTTTTTTTATTTCTTTTTTTTAGGATTATTTGGGCGGCTACGGTCTACGGCTACAAGTACGCATCCGTTGATAGGCCTTCAGTCAGCACCAGCGGGTTTTCTGCCTAGCGGCCTCAACCCCGCTTTTGCTGCTTCAGGCATCCATCAACGGCTTTGCGCGCTTTCCGCCTTCAACCTGCCGCAATCGCACCTTGGGCCAATAGAATGGAAAATACTATCATAGATCCGACAACATCTTTAGGAATTTCTTCAACAGCACTTCAATCGTTTATTCTTTTTCCCTAATCCCCATTTTTAAAATCGAGCTAATTTTATCCTAATCAAAATTTAGATCATACCCATTACCTGTGTAAGAAAACACAAAAGAAATCTTTAAACATGTTTCACTTCAGGTAATTCTAAGACTATTTAATTTTGCTGATAGCAAGCAACTCTACTTGCAACGCAATTTTTCATATTATCAAATAATAGCATCCATTTTCAAATGACATTATCCAATCAATGTTCCATCCATTAAGCAGAAAAGTAGAATGAGCGGAGTTGTACATCGTGTTAGAGTACTGTCAATAAAAACATGATCCTGATTCAGTATCATCAGCAAATCAATCAGATGGGTAATAGGATTACAACGCTGATGGTAGAAATTGTGTAGTTGTTTTATTTTTCTCTATTTTTGTTTTTCAACTCATGAAAAGCTTGCACAATGAACTACAAAATCTCATTACAGGAAATGAACAAGAAGGCAATGGAGGCAAACTCAGAAAAACCCAGAGTTTCCTTAGAAGAAATGCGCAAGCAGTCAGAGAAACTCAGCCAAGCCAGCAAATCCACCGTAAAGAAGAAGAAACCCAACTAAAACAGTTTGCAGATAGAGAAAATCTTTACTTTCCAGAAATTATTCAAGAAAAAAACTTCATAAGTGAAGGCGCTGAACAACGCGTCTACCGCTATGATGAAGGACACGTGATCAAAGTAAATTCTGGTGTTTACTATACCAGTTGGCTAGATTATTTCAACAACTTGCTTTTGCACAACTACTTCTTCCCATCCACTGCATATCAATTTATGGGTTTTTTGCAGCAAGATGATAGCCTCTATAGCGTTGTAAAACAAGGATTTATTGTTGCCACAGAATTGCTGGATCTTAAAGCCGTACAAACGCTTCTCGAATACAACAACTTCCGCTTATTGCGCAACCATGATTATATCAATGAAAAATTGGGCATAATTCTCGAAGATTTGCATGATGAGAATATCATATCTCGCAACAATATCCCCTATTTCATAGACACAGTATTCTATCTCATGCCACCATTGGGCACCACTGTTCCCAAATTAGGGAACAGCAGCAATACCCAATCTTAATTTTTAAGACATTGTTCTAGAAAGCGATCTTGCTCCCACAATAGGTGCAAAATGTTCTCCTTAGCACGGTAGCCGTGTGACTCTTTTGGCAAAATCACCATACGCACCGGTGCACCCAAATTTCTCAAGGCTTGAAAATACCTTTCTGTTTGTAGCGTAAAAGTACCTGGATTATTATCCGCCTCACCGTGCACCAAAAGCATAGGTTTTTTCATTTTATGCGCATTCATGAAGGGCGACATAGTGTTGTAAATATCTGGATTGTCCCAATAGTTTCTTTGCTCTGTCTGGAATCCAAATGGTGTCAAAGTACGGTTATATGCACCACTTCTGGCTATACCACATTTGAAATCCTCACCATGTGTCAACAAATTTGCAGTCATAAAAGCACCATAAGAGTGTCCGCCTACTGCTACCCGACTTCTGTCTATATAGCCCAATCTGTCCACAGCATCTATGGCTGCCTTGCCATTCGCCAACAATTGTTCTATGAAAGTGTCATTGGGTTCCGTAGTTCCTTCACCTACAATGGGAAAAGCAGCGTCATCCAGCACAGCATAGCCTTTGGTCACCCAGTAAATAAACGAACCATAGAACGGAAAAGTAAAGTCATTTGGGTTAGATGTTATCTGACCTGCAGTATTTTTGTCTTTATACTCACGCGGATAAGCCCAAACCAGCAAAGGTAGTTTTGGCTTATTTTTCATATCATAGCCTGCCGGCAAGTATAAAGTACCACTCAGCTCTACACCATCTTCCCTATTATAGGTTATTACCTCTTTGTGTACCCCAGCAAGGGAAGCAAACGGATTTTCAAACTGCGTTACCGCTTGCAGACGCTTATTTTTCAAATTGCGAATATAGTAGTTCGGGAAGTCTGTTGGTGACTCTATTCTTACCAGCAAATCTCCTTTGGCAGGATTGAGAAAAGTGCTTATTTCTTCTTTTTTACCGGCTGTCTTAGAAGTGTAAAGTCGTGTAGTCTTATCATTTTTGAAATTGTATGAATCTACAAATGGAAACTGACCATCCTTCGTATATCCATCCCCTATTCTATAGGCCACATCATTATCTAGAAATACCACATTCTGATTATATTGATTTTTTGTAGTGTAGAAAGATCCTGGATCAGAATATACATCTTGATAATTTCTATCTTCAAGCGTACGCAAAGTTTCTCTCGTTGCAGGATTCACAAGGAATGCGCGTCGCTGCCTTGTGTCATACCAGCTGTCATACACTATTGCATAATTCTCATTGATCCATTGAGCACCACCATATCTATTGGCTGTTTTGGCAAAGGCTTTTGCCGGCGCGTCAAAAGGAGCTTTCCAAGTATAAATTTCGTCTCTATACTCCACCTCACGGCTGGCATCGCCGCCATCTAACGCCTCTACATAAAAGATTTCTGCCGCCTGATCTGGTCTCCACTTTATGCTGCGCTTTCCTTCACGGGTAGATGAGAATCCTTTTGGTCTTATCTCATCTAGAGGTATATCCGCTATCACAGCTACCTGCTTCGCTTGCGTGTTATACACTGTGGTAGTTTGCGGAAATCTTTGATAGGGCACCACATAGCTGAAGGGCTTTTTCAGTGCGGTAATCATCCAATATTTTCCATCTGGTGAGAGACTTTCATCTATATATAAGTCCGCAGGCAAGAATTTACTCAAATTACCTTGCAAAGTGAGCATTTGCAGTTCACTACGAATGAGCTGTTCAAAATCAAATTCATCCTGTGGATTTTTAAGCAAATCTTGATATGTCCTGGTTTGCGATACAGAGCCATCACCGGTAGACACTATAGGACCTGCGGGCAAAGTGGCTTTGATATCTGTGAGTGGTTTACGATCTGCCGGAAATGTGCGCACCATAAAGCCCTCACTATTCTGCAACCAAGTATATGGCGCTCCCAGATTGGCATTGAGTATAGCATCATGCACCTTACGTGCACTGCCCGCAGCCAAATCCAGTACCCAAAGTTCCACACCTTTGTCTGTAGTATGGGTAAAAGATAGATATTTATCGTTTGGCGAAAAGCGCATATATGCCATTTGCAAATTTTCCGGTAATCCACTTACGCTGCGCTCTGATTTTTCGTTAACTCTTTTGATTTTGATGTTATTGAAGTAAGTAATAGTACTAGAGATATTTGTTCTAGGATTTATGCGGATTCCGCCCAACTTCACTTCATCTTGATTGAGATCTTCTAGGCTGGCATAGGTGTTTCGATAACCAAATATTATCCAATTTTTGTCACCACTCACCCACACACTTGGTGGTCTATCAAAGTCTGCAAGCCTCAAAATTGGCCCATCTGGTTTTTGAAAAGTTATATTCTCTTGTGCTTGTAATGCTGTAGTTGCAATCATCAAACAAACTAGCCATCTCAATGTGTTCCTCATTCTTTGAAAAATTTAAGCCCTAAAATTACGATTTTTAAAGAGATTTTTTGTCATGTTTCTTATAGGCAATGCTTTGATTAATGCTTCAACAGGGAATATTTTCTCAGATAGAGCCGCATATTGCAAAATTTTCGATGACTGAAATTCCTTTACCAATCTTTTATGGAAGTAATCACAAGTTTTTCCATGAAAAAATTGACTTTGTCAATTTTTTGAGGCAGGGACATGAGCGGTATCCTTGTGAAATCCATGCCTTTTGCAAAATATGAGTTGCAGCGGGTTGAGTGCCGCCCAACCGGCATGAAAACCGATGCAACCATAATTTTGCAGGCATGGATGAGCAAGATTTAGCTCAATGGCCCGGTCCCGTACCTACGGGAGCCTCCCAAATAAAAAAAAATCAAAAGCCTCATGTATAATTTCCAAAAATTAATCTCGCAAAAAATCATGTATTTTTGCAGCTATTTTCAAAGCATTTATGAGTTTTGAGTTTCAAGAAATTCCACGTGTAGAGCGGCTTAGTGTTAAACAGTTCAAGCAAGAATATCTTGCCAAACAGAAGCCTGTAGTTATTGAAAAACTTACTGAAGATTGGCCTGCCTACAGTTTATGGAATTTTGAATATATACGCGAAAAAGCCGGTGACAAGGTCGTTCCGCTTTATGACAATGAGCCGGTGAAGGCTGAGGATGGTTTCAATGAGCCACGCACGAAAATGCCTATGAGAGATTATCTGGATTTGCTGCAAAGTGGCCCCACAGATCTGCGGATTTTTCTATACAATCTAATCCGCGAAACCCCGGATTTGCAGCAGGACTATGCATATCCCGATCTCGGGGTTAAGTTTCTGAAAGGTTTTCCCATGTTGTTTCTTGGTGGCGAAAATGCACGCGTTTTCATGCATTACGACATAGATTTAGCCAACATTTTTCACTTTCATTTCGTGGGTGAAAAAGACTGCATAATTGTGCCTCCTGAACAATCTGAAAATATGTACAAAATTCCTTTGTCTGTAATTTGCCGTGAAGACATAGATTTTGACGCACCAGATTTCAAAAGATTCCCAAAATTACAACAACTAAAGCCATACAAAACTCGCCTATCACATGGTGAAATGCTTTATATGCCAGAGGGTTACTGGCATTACATGAAATACGTAACCCCGGGTTTTTCTATGAGTCTACGCTCATTGCCTACACACAAATTGCATCTTGCACAAGCCCTGTACAACCTTTTTATTATGCGCCATGCAGACGGCATGCTGCGCAAAATGCTTGGACAAAAATGGATTGACTACAAGAATAAATGCGCTATGCAATAATGCCATTATACAGCAAATTCTGCCTTATATTCCTCAAAATATTGCAATAAATTGCGTTCTATAGAAGCTGGCATGCGCCTATTTACATTTCCTATGGGCTGCAATTCTTTTAGGTACCTTTTTTCTAAATGCATGCCCACTGTATCTGCAAGCATCTGTATTTCAAGCTCATACTGACGTATTGCCAGGTGGTAGAAGGTATCATTCTTATAAACAGGAACTTCCTGCTGATCTATAAAATAACCCGCATCTGCCTGATTATCAACTATATGTGTAGTTACAGCGATTGGCTGCTTTTGCACCACAGCCCATTTCAGCGCATCCAATCCGCGCACATGCGGCAAATATGCGGGGTGAGAATTGATACAATCATACTCTTGTACCACATTTGCCGGTAAAATCCCCGCTCCGGCTATCAAAATTTTATCTGCCTTGAATTCTTCTAATGCCGTGTGCAAAGTCTCAATATCAATCTCTTGAAAGCCAATTCTCAGATTCTGCGCCCATTCTTGGGGCGCAATTTCTATCGCTTTGGAAGGGCGATGCGCATATATTGGCTTATAGGGGTTTGGTCTTTCCACAAACGGCAAAGCCAGCAAATGCAACTCATTTATTCCCAATGATATAAGGCGTAATACTAAGTCTTGCGTTTTACGATGCGGTGCATTGTATGTGATAATTGCAATCTTTTCAGAGCTCAATATATGTGGATTATCAGCGGAATTCATTTGTAAAATATTTTTGGTAAAGATATTGCTATTTGCTGGCTATGGAAACACGGTATTTTCTGACAATTTTGCTGACTTGTAGCCTTATTTTGGGCGCATGCACAACTCAGCCAAAAACTGCAAATCAACAGCAAGACCAAAATGCAAGTCGCATAGATAGTTTGCTAAAAGGTCTTCCAGAACCCAGTCACAATCAGCACAACCAAACATCAATACCGCTTACTGACAAGAATCGAGTGGTTGAGCGCGTACCCAATTATTCTAACAAAAGATTTGAAAATGATCAGCCGCGTATGCAGAAATTGCGTGAAGAAATTGATTTTCAAATTCAGCGCTATCGCTGCACAGACCCGGAAGATTGGCGCGTAAGCTCAATGGGTGCCAAAGCCTGTGGCGGCCCGGCCTTTTACATAGCCTATCCTATCGTTGCCGAGTACAGAATTATTGACAAAATTGCTGAATATACCAGACTGCAAGAAAAATATAACCGAGAAAACAACATACAGTCAGACTGCGCAATGGTGATGCCACCCAGCGAATTACGCTGCGAGAACGAGCAAATTGTACTCATCTATAACAATAGAATAGACTAGAAATCAATGGTATCAAGCCAATTTTACCAAAATTAATTATTTGGGCGCTCCCCTTTTGTTGACAATTTATTAGTAGATGAATATCAAGAAAGTGATAGTCAACAAAAGGGTCGGTCTACAGCTCCAAGTCCGCAGCCACCACCTGTACACCATATAGCAGGAGAGGGTTTTCCGCAGAAGCTACAACCCCTCTCCTGCTTATGTTGTAATGCAGGTGCCGGCTTTACGGGCTTTTCCGCTTTCGCCCTAGCGCATTTTACCAACTCTTCGGCCACATACAGTGCAAACTTTATTTTGCAAAGTTTACTATTTTCTAGGTCTAATGATCATTCGGAAAGATTGATCTTCCTTGAAATAGTAACCTGTCCAATTATAAAGAGCATGTAAGCGATTGGTAAAATTCACCAAGGACATTATGTGCACAAAAACCCAAATAAACCAAGCCGTAAAGCCTTTCAGGAAAAATTTTGGTTTTGGAATATCTGCTACCGCTTTGTTTCTACCAATGATTGCCATACTTCCTTTATCTGAATAAGAAAACTCCTCCCAAGCATCAGGTGTTTTTCCCAGATTCTTACCTAGGTTCCTTGCTTGTTGTATAGCCGGTTGAGCCAATTGTGGGTGTCCTTTTGGATAATCTGGATCACCAACAATCAGAGCATTATCACCCAAGGCAAAGATATTGTCATACCGCAACAGTTTATTGAATCGGTTGGTGAGATATCTGTTTCCGCCACCTACATCCTCTTTCTCCATTCCTTGAGCAGTGGCAACAGTCACGCCTGCTGTCCATATAAGATTGCGAGAAGCTATAGTATTACCATCTGAAAGATATACCACATCATCTTTGAAATCTTTAACTTGTGTATCCAATTTGATTTTCACTCCCAATTCCTTCAACTTCTTATAGGTATACAATTGGGAATTACGAGACATCGGAGCCAATACGGAGCTTTGACCATCTATCAAATAGATTTCACCTAAATCCTCCGGATTCAATTCTGGGTAGTCTTTTTTCAAGATACTTCTACGCATTTCCGCAAAAATTCCTGAAAGCTCTACACCTGTAGGTCCTGCGCCTGCAATCACATATGAAAGAAGCTTTCTGCGCACTACGGGATCTGATGTCCGGGAAGCTCGTTCTAACCTGATCAAGTAAGAATTACGTAAGGTAAGCGCATCTGATATAGTTTTCATTGGCATAGAAAGTTCAGAAACATTTTCGTTGCCAAAGAAATTAGAAACAGAACCTGTGCACAAAATGAGCAAGTCATAAGATACCTCACCATTTTCTAAAACTATCTTATTTTCTTCTGGTAAGATTTGCTCTAATTGCCCCATTCTGAAATGGGTTTTATACTTCCGTAGGATTTTCCTGAAAGGATAACTAATGGCTGAAGGCTCCATGAACCCGGCAGCCACTTGATATAGCAAGGGTGGAAAGAAGTTGTAATTGTTCCTATCTACCAAAAGCACATCATACTCAGAATATTTGCTTAGCTGTTTTATGATTTCCAACCCGGCAAATCCACCTCCTACTACTACAACTTTCTTGCGCTGTGTATCACCTGCGTGATGCATATTATTTTACTATCTAAATTGCTATGCAAAAGTAATCCAAAAAATCAGACAATGGTGTAGAGTGGTTATCGAATATATACATATTCCTAATAGTAAGTATATCGGATAAGTCGTCTCTACTTATTTGTTCTCAGGCTTTCGCATTAAAAAGTTTAGACCAAAAAAAAAGCCTCATTTTTCAATGAGGCTTGTATAAAAAAATGG
>JAUNRT010000126.1 GCA_030535475.1 Weeksellaceae bacterium
CATCCTAATAGAGATTAGCGGATTATTCTTGCGGAGCTGTGCTGTTCAATGTTTTTGTAAGTGTTGCCATAGGAGTCTATCAATGCACCAGGTTTTATGATTTCCAACTGTGCATTTTTCCGTAGATTTAACCTGCTTTGCACAGGTAGAATCACAGTGTCAGAAATTTGAAGTTTTACACCTTCTTGCACGTCAAATGAGCTATAATATCGTCGTTTTGTGTTCCAATGGCTGTCAGTATTTATTTGGGCGGTAGTGCCATACCAGCTGTCTTTGTCTACAAATTGCATCAAGTTTGTATGGGAGAGATTTTCGTGAATCTTTTTGATTTCTGTAGGCGGTAGCCAATTGCGCGCATGTGAGCCTGCTTGTGACATAAGAGAGTAGCTACATTGATTGGCTCTATGATGTTCATTTATGTGTGCCAAACCCAAGGTATGCCCAAGCTCATGCGCAAGACCCTTTGCGTCATTCAAGTTCCAATTGCGCGTTTCATCCCAGGTTGTATTAAAATCTTTGGGTGATTGGTGTCTATGTACCAGATACTTCAAATATCTATTAGGGAAATGCACCATAGAACTCCTATGCATATTTCTTCTATCCGGCAATTGAGCGGCGGCTTGTCCGCCCATAGTATTTTTATGGCTCTCCCCTTTGGTCATCTGCATTTCATCATGAATGCTTCCATCACTGGTAAAGTAGATATTGATGGCGGGTGCTTGCTTGGTTTTGAGATGCAAAGAATCATCCAAAGGTTTCATATACCAATTGCCATGGGGTGTAAGGTTATTGAAGTTTTTCACCTTCATATCAGCGCCAGAATTCAGATAATTCCAGTAATAAGTATTGCGTACTTGTACAATGTCAAATTCAAACCGGATTTTGGCATCCGGTATGAAATCCGTGCCGTTGTAGCAGTTTTCTAAATTGGCGGGTCTTTGAAAGTTAGAATATATAAGATTGTTCTGCTCAAGAAAATCTAAGAAGAGAGTATTCTGTTCTCTATTGTTTAAATCAAAGTTGCCGGAGCCGTCATCTCGGTATAGCAACACAGCCTTGGCATGAAGTTTCAGTGGCATTCTTTGAGAAAATTCATCATTGCTTCCTTTGTTTTGCAGGTTTTGCATCAAACCACCTTTACTACCACAAGCAGAGAGCACAAAGCAACTACCTATTACGACAACTATAGAATACAAATGCTTCATGAGGGGAAATTTTCGCTGTTTTTCAAGGCCCAAATTAGCAAAGAATTTTTTTGTTTGGGTAATTCTAGTTTTTCAATGATGTTTCTTCTGTGGGTTTCAACAGTTCGGTAAGAGATGAAAAGCGCTTCAGCAATTTCCTTATTGGTATGTTTTTGTGCTACAAGTTCAATCACACGCCATTCACTTTGGGTCAATTTTTTTATCAATGCATAGTCCTCACCACGTGTGTTTTGGATTAGTTTCTTACTATAATACACATCACCATCACATACAGTTTCTATACAATCAATAAGTTCAGAGAGCGCATCTTCTTTTAGAATATAGCCTACTACTCCAAGATTAAGAGCTTGTTGGTACAGTACAGGCTCATCATGCATAGTGAGGAGTATGCATTTGGTTTTCAAATTACGTTCTTGTACATCTTGTAGTATCTCAATACCACTTTTGCCGGGCATAGAGATATCTAGAATAGCCAAATCCGGTTGATGGAAGATTAAATGAGTCAAAGCCTGATCTCCTTGGCTAAACAACGAAAGGTTATCATACCCATTCGTGCGCAGAAAATGTGCTATTCCGTTAAGTGTAAACGGATGGTCGTCAGCTAGTAATATTTTCATCTATGTCTATTGGTATTTTTATGGAAACCAAGTTCCAGTCGTTTTTGCGGGAATATGTAACTACGCCTTTCAGTATATGTGCGCGTTCTTGTATGTTGCTCAAGCCAAATGACTCTCTTGTACTCTGAATAGCATGTTCATAATCAAAATTTTTGCCGTTGTCCAGAACTTCAATGAGCAGGTGCTTGTCAGAATTCTTAATATTTATCTGAATGTGCGTAGCCTCTGCATACTTCACAATATTGCTCATAATTTCTTGTACACAACGGTATAGGTGCAATTCGGTGTTTAGCGGCAACCTACCCACAAAACTATTTGTGTATTCTATATTTATTGGAAAGTTTTGTTGGGCATTTTTCACCAGATCTTCTAAATACACCGGCAAGCCCAGCTCCTTGAAATTTACAGGATATAGATCTTTGCATATATGCCGAATGCTTGCAATCACATTGTCCACCTGATCTAGTTTTGCGGAAGGCTCTCCATGCAATTGCCACTTGAGCTCAAGCAAATTGTGCCCTACTTCATCATGCAAATCTTTGGAGATTCGTTGCCTCTCATCTTCAACTCTTGCAAGCAGCATTTCTGTAAACTGCTTAGCTTTCAGGGCAGATTTTTTTAGTTGGTTTTTCTTATCACGATACACAATATTGGCGCTCACAGAAGCAGTGAGAATAAAAACACTCAATGTCATTGCAAGCATCAAATTTCTGTTTTTTACCCGTTGTTCATTCAGTTCTATTGTGGCGTTTTGCTGACGAATAAAGAGGTCTTGCTCAGCAGAATTCAACTTGAGAATGTTGCTACAATCGCCCAAAACATTATTTAAGGTGTCTATTACCAAAAAAGAATTATAGGCTTGATGAAAATCACCTATTTTTTGGTAATGTTTTATGATGGTGTAATGCAAGAAGCGTGTGTACTTCAGCAAATCACAAGACTTTGAAATTTGCAAGCCTTCGTGAAACAAGGCTGCAATTTTTTCATTCTTATCATCAGCAGAGTATAACTCTATAAGTTTTGCATTCACCAACGGCACCTCGCAAGTATTGTAGCGTTTTAGCAAGGCACGCGCCTCTAGCAATTTTTCTTCGGCAGCAGCATAATCGTTTTGCAGAAAAAATATGTAACCCCTGTTTATGGCCAGGTAAGCCTTTTCAGTAGCACTGGGCAGATCATTATAATCGGCCTCTATCCGGTCTGCAAGCCTGCTAGCCTCTTCATAGTGAAGAATGTCAAACCGCAACTGTGCCATTTCAAACAAATATCTGAACTCCATTTCACGATCCTTGCCCACCTTTTCCATAGTCCTTTCTGCCAATTCCAAATATCGCAAAGCACTTGTGTAATCCAGCAAGCGCTTGTAAGAGAGAGAAATATCTACATACAAGTAAAATCTCTCTTTTGCGCTTGTCGCTTTCTGCAATCTGTCAAACAGTTCCAATTGTAGATTGGGCTTAGATTCAGATTCTTCTACACTTGGAATGTCCGGCTGTAGCTCTAGCATTTCTACCCCATAAGCATACACTCCCAAAGCGCATAGCAAGAGGATTGACGTTTTTAGTAAAGATAAGAATGCTTTCAAGAAACAAATTTTTCAAGTAGGAAATCTCCTACAGACCTCAAATGTACATAATACACACTAAATCAGCTAGCAAAAACATATTTCAAATGCTGAAATTATAGAAGATTTCAGAGCCAACAAATCTAAAATTCCAAAAAATATTTCATACATATTTGAGCCTTCTTGCTTCAAGATTGTTATGCAAAATCAGTGTTAGCACGTATAAAACAGACATGTATTTCCATCAACTTTGCCTCAACTTTCACAAGTAAAGAATATCTTTTTTTCATATTCATTTTTAGTTATTCACCCGCAGTTTAGGTGCACGGTTTATTTGTCTTTATTCTTGGCCATTCTGCTGCTACTTCGCACCTGAACAGCGGTTTATTTGCAGCAGAATGATTTTTCCTAGCTTCATTTTTCAATTTTTTTTTGGGCGGCACCCTTTTCTGGGCAGATTTACTAGTGATGAATCGTGTCTGTAGATGGGCCCAGAAAAGCGTCGGTGTACGGCAACAAGTACGCAGCTGCAAAACCGCAGTCAATAGGCAAAACAGGATTTTCATTGCTTCAAATCTGTTTTGCCTTTTCCTGTATAGGTTTTGCAGCTTTGCGGGCTTTTATGCCTCCCACCTGCCGCATCACGTCTAGCGCTTGTAGTGGCAGTCTGCGTGCATATATCGCAAGCCAGTATCATGTACAGAATTTGCATACGCTAACATGCACTATACATTTGCAGCCTATTTCAAAATTTATATAG
>JAUNRT010000037.1 GCA_030535475.1 Weeksellaceae bacterium
AAATTTTTACTTTCCACCTCACATTTTATGATAGCCTGGCGGTCGGGTCATCCGTTACAATTCCGCAGTCATCTGCCCGCAAAATTGCCGCTGCGCCGGTTTTCACAACCCGGCTCGCTGGCATTTTGCCAGGGCATCTGCCTTTGCGGGATTTCCACTTCTACCCCTCTCGCGGGCATACGGCATTTTCCCTTTTTTGATTGTTGAACTCACAACAGAGTGTTGTTCTCAGCGACTCTTAAAGCAAAGCCTTGTCAGCATGGCCTCATATGCTATCTTTGCATATGATCAAAGAGCTTCCAACACCCTGGCAGAGTTTCTTGCAAGAATATCTGCAAACTTCAGAGTTTTTACAACTACAGAAAAGCATTGCCCAAGCTTATGGAGCAGAGCTATGTTACCCCACTCCGGATAACATTTATCGTGCACTGGAGCTCACCGCTCCGCAAGAGGTCAAAGTCATCATATTAGGTCAAGATCCGTATCACACACCCCAACATGCAACAGGCCTAGCATTTTCAGCACCTCAAGATACCAAGATACCTCCTTCTTTGCGCAACATTTTCAAAGAATTACACAATGATTTGGGAGTGCAACGCACCCAAACAGACCTTACAGACTGGGCACAGCAAGGCATATTGCTGCTCAATACCAGTCTCAGCGTAGCCGCAGGCAAAGCAGCATCACACAAATCGCTGGGTTGGGCAGGATTCACCAATCACATCATACAAGAATTGTCACGAGACCACAGACCCAAAATCTTTGTGTTGTGGGGCAAACATGCACAGAGCAAGCTTCCACTCATAGACCAGAGCACACATATAGTATTTCAGTCTGCACACCCTTCACCACTCAGCGCGCACCAAGGATTTTTCGGCTCACAAATCTTCAGTCGCATCAATACGCAATTGTCTGAATTGGAACAAAAACCTATACATTGGTGAGCTCAAATTTATAGACTGCTTGATGCCTTAGAAAATAAGCGGTGTCGGCAAGGATGCTCATTATATCCATCACAATCTGCACAAATATGCTGCACGTGGCCTTGTTGGAGCCAAGGTGTCTAACAATAATTTTTGTTTTGAAACCGCGTTGTCTAATGTATTTTGGCTTCTGATGCGGTGATTACCATCTCTTTGTTCATGAAAAAAAAGGCATCGAATCGTTGTGAATACAAAAAAAATGACCTTTGCGGGCTGGCCTAGCCCGGATGCGAGCGGAAATCCTTGCAATGCCCAAAGCCTAATGCAGCTACCAGGGTTTTGGGTACTGGAGCGATAGCGGACGTGCCCAAAACACGGTAGATGCGGCTTTGGGCGCGCAAGATTGCAGCGGGCAGCCGGAAATAGCTCCTAAAAAAATAAATGAAAGAGCCCTTAATTTGCAATGAAAAATACCATGATATTCCATCTTGAGGCGGAAAGTCTGGGCTATACAACGCGCTCATGTTGATGGAAGCCAGTGTGTGGGTGTGTTTAGTGGCAGATCTGTAGGGTGCGTGACCCGGCTTGCTGGTAGATTGTAATGCTATAGGCTGTATAGTCAGGCTTTTATGAATTCATTCAAGGGCTATGGTCTTGTAATTTGGCTAAGCTCTATGGGGTTACTCTGTTTTCACTTTTGGGCGATTCATATAGTTGTAGATCAAATAGAAGAATGTGATGGAAATAATGGGCCATAGAATCAAACACCAATCTAACTGAGTGAGAGACCAATTGGTCAAAATGAGTAGCAAATTGAATACTACATAAGGTGTCAAAAAAACTAGCTTATTTTTATGTCTTTCTAGTGCCATAAACCTTTGGCATAGCCAGTGAATAAGCACATACCATATGAGAAACGGAATTATGAAGTAAAAGATCAAATAAGGAAAGGCTTCTACGCCTCGGAAAAATATTCTCCAGAGGTTGGTTTTGCATTCACCCCAATTGCCAAAAATTATATTTATGGATAAATATATGTAGAGAATATTGCGTAGGTGTTTAAGAAAATTCATCATGGGCAGTTTTGATATTTAGGCAGTGTGCTTTACGGCATTGTGTTTGAACCTTTTGCTGGTTGTTGCAAGCATAGTGGACAGTTTTTCCACTGGTGATTAATGGTGTTTTTGCGATTTTATCTGTTTGTTGATTGATGTTAGAAATATCTCCATAATATTTATAGTCTTCTATTGTGTCATTTTGGCGTCCTCTTACTTTTACATGAAAACTTTCGAATTTCATTTTCTTAAATCATTAAATGATTTCTACATTTTCCCATACACCCTTTCTCTTTCTCCTCCAGGAGCTGTCCATTCTTGATAACTCAATTCTATTGGTTGAAATTCGATGCCTGTACAATCGGCTTCTTCTATTTCTTGTTTAAGATTTTCAGAGACGATATAACTCACTCCTTGAATTGTTGTTTGTAGTGTGAAAAAATCTCTATCAATCATTTCTTCAAAAAGAGATAATTGATAATAATATATCTCATCAAAAATATTTTTAACTTCTAATAAACTTTTAAATTCAATAGGGGATAAGTTCAAAATTTTGAAGTTTTCTATTTTTTCAGGATTAAATTTTCTAAAATATATAGATGAATTGTTAATGTCTATCCATTTATTTTTGTTTTCAAAAGGATTAATAACCCAATACTGAAAATCTTCAATATTTCTATGGATAATTGAATTTTGAAAATATTGCACACCAAAATCATTTTTTTCGAGAATCATTTTCAATTTTGTACTTACAACTATTCTATGAGATAATTGACCTCCTTTATCAATTAAATCAGTTTTTTTTGCCTTAGAATACAGAATAGGACTAACAGGAATAGGGTCAAAATCTACTTTCTCAAAATTTATCCTGCCGATAAACTTTGGGTCATAAATATTTCCATAATATTTATAATCTTTTATTGTACCGTTTTGACACCCTCTTACTTTTGGGTTGAATGTATAGTTTATTATAAAATATTTCATTTTAAAAATTTAGATTATTCAAATGCACATTAGGGTTATTAATAACTGCTTGTTTTGCTTTTCAGTGTGTGAGTGTTTTTCAAGACGTGGGATGTCGTCTTCACTACAGGAATTAAACGTGCATAAAAATGCAAGCATCAAAATAACATAGAAAGTAAATTTCCAATTATGATGAACATTCAAAATGCAGGGGGCTTAAAAATGTTGCTCATAATTTTTTTTATGTAGTAAAGGTGTGAAAGGGTTTTTAAATTAACAAATATTTATGTAAAAAATTGAAAAAAAAATTTTACTCCCTTTGTTGCTAAATGTACTTCAGGCGATTTTTATTCCAGCCTTTAGTTTTTAATTGCTGGAATCGTGGATAGCATTCCCACTTATTGTGGCTGATGTTTTTATCATAGAAATGGCTCACAAATCTTCAGTCGCATCAATGCGCAATTATCCAAATTGGGTCAAAAACCCATCCATTGGTAAATTCAAATTTACCAACTACATAACGCCTTGTAAATATGCGGAATCTGAAAGGATGCTTATTCTGTCAATCAAAATAAAAACAAAAATGTTAAGCAGAAATTTGTTGGAGGTAAAAATTACTGCGTCCGCAGAATTTTTTCCATAACCTTGCCTTTGGCTAGCTCATCCACCAATTTGTCCAGATATCTTGCTTTTTGCGTCAGAGGATTTTCAATGTCTTCTACTCTGTAGCCGCAAATTACACCCTTGATCAAGTGAGCGTTTGGGTTGAGTTGAGCCGCAGCAAAAAACTCTTCAAAGGTTGATTTCTTTTCAATGTGTTTGGATACTTCATTTTCATCAAAGCCGGTAAGCCATTCTATCACCTGCATCAACTCTGCACGGGTTCTGCCTTTTTTCTCAACTTTTGTCACATAATGTGGAAAAACTGACCCAAAAACCATCTCGGCAATACGTTTGTCATGTTCTGGAGTAGTAGTCATAATTCAAAAAAATTGGGTGTAAAAATAGATCTAAACCCTTGCCGCATCTGGTACATAGTTCACCACAGCTTCTATGAAGGCCTGAGCGTTTTCAACAGGAATATTTGGTAAAATGCCATGCCCAAGGTTGGCTATGTATCTTTGGGTTCCAAATTGGTCTATCATATCCTTTACCATACATTGTATCACCTCCGGCGGAGAAAGTAGTCGGCTCGGGTCAAAGTTGCCTTGCAAGGTTACTTTTCCTTGGGTGAGCTCTCTTGCTTTTTGCGGTGTGATGGTCCAATCTACACCAAGTCCAGAGGCATTGCTTTGGCTCATGTCTTCCAAGGCATACCAGCATCCTTTCGCGAAGACTATCACCGGCACTTGCTCATGCAAAGCATTCACTATTTGCTCCATATACGGCCAAGAAAATTCTTTATGGTCTGCCGGCGAAAGCATTCCACCCCAGCTGTCAAATAATTGAATGATGTTGCAACCCGCATTGATTTTTTCCTGCAAATAATGAATAGTAACATCAGTGATTTTTTGTAGCAAAGCATGCGCTGCTTGCGGCTGCGTAAAAGCGAAAGCTTTGGCTTTGTCAAAGTTTTTAGAGCCTCTACCTTGGATCACATAGCAGAATATAGTCCAGGGTGAGCCCGCAAAACCTATTAGAGGAATCTCATCATTCAAGGCTTCTTTGGTCAATTTTATGGCATCGAACACATATCGTAGATTCTCATTGAGATTACCGGTCGGTAATTTTTCTACTTCCGATGCTGTTTTTATTGGATTATCCAGCCAAGGACCAATATCTGGCTTCATGGTGAACTGTAATCCCATAGCATTGGGTATTACCAGTATGTCTGAAAATATGATAGAGGCATCCAGTGGAAATCTGCGTATAGGTTGCAGGGTGATTTCTGATGCCAATTCAGGAGTTTGACAACGAGTGAAAAAGTCATACTCATTTTTCAACTCCATAAATTCTGGTAAGTATCTACCGGCTTGTCTCATCATCCAAACAGGTGGGCGGCTTACTTCTTTACCTGCCAGTGCATCCAGCATCAGATTATTCTTAGGCATACGCATTGTATTTTATGCATTCGGCTATAGAAGCCAAATTGGGTTTTTGTGCTGTAAAAATAGGGTTTTGTGTACAAAGTTTTAGCGCCTGCGCTGTAGTGTTGCCAATAGCGATCACTTTTGCATCTGGCGCTAATGTATTTTCTCGAAAAAAGCCTTCTACACCTGTAGGGCTGAAAAATGCGTACACATCGTACATCTCTTCTAGTTTCAACCCCAAAAGTTGTGTATGGTAGCAATGTTTTTCATGAACGCTATAGCCCGCCGCAGCTAAAGATCTTGGTAGAAAATCTAGGCGAGAGGTGCCACACCAGAAATCTATAGCACCGGGCTCTGAGTTTTGCAAAATGATTTCCAATAATTCTTTGGCGTTGTCAGCGACAAGCATTTCGGTAGAAATATGCTCTTGCAAGGCTGCAGCCGTGTTTTCACCAACTACCCATAATTTGTCATAATGGGCCTGATTTGATAGTGCATTTATCGCATTTCTACTGGTGATTATGGCGGTTTCTGCCGTGGCCTCATGATTTGCATTGATGCTTTCTATATTGATGAAAGATTGGCAATCAACCGCAAAAGTTTCTCCGAAATGTTCTCGGATGAGCTCTGCATCATAATTTTTGGTGAGCAATACACGCGTAGCCATAATTATGACTTGAGTTCAGCCATTTGATTACGCATTTCGGCTACAACCATATCTGCACCTTGCGCCCGAAGATCTTTCAGCATTTTTTCTACAATCTCATCATCCGTTTCTGTAGTGAAACGCTCATCAAACTGTATTAACTTGCTGCCATCTACACTCAGCACAGCGGCATTGGCCAGAATGCTATCCTCATAAAAGTCTACAAAACAACCAATTGGCGCGGTGCATCCTGCCTGCATATGGTTCAGAAAAGTTCTTTCTATATTGGCAGCACGTGCAGAATTTACATGGCTCAAGTGTTGCAGATCCAAATCTTCTCGGCTTACGAGTCCTACAATGCCTTGGGAAGGTGCAGACACCATAAAATTCAAATCATCATAGTAGAGTTGGTGCTCATCATGCAGTTGGCCTAGAATGCCGGTACGTGCCAATCCTGCTTTGGCAAAAATGGCAGCATCCCAATCCTTGTTTTCTTTCAACTTCTTTATACGCAATTGCACATTTCCGCGCAGATCCACAATTTTATCATCAGGAAATCTATTGTGCCAAAAAGCTTGCCTGCGCAAACTTCCCGTAGCTACTGTACGGTGAGTCTCGTACCAGAAGTCTAAATCTTTGTATACAACTATGTCTTCATGCTCTCCTCTCGGCAAGCATGCCGTGAGCTTCAAACCCTGCGGTAATTCTGTAGGCACATCTTTCAGGCTGTGTACAGCTACATCTATTTGGTCATTGATGAGTGCCGTGTCCAGCGCTTTAGTGAAAACGCCAGTGATACCCATGGCATAGATGGGTTGGTCTAGTTTCAAGTCGCCTTGAGACTGTATGCATACTATTTCTGTTTGGTAGCCGGAAGCGCGCAGCAGGGACTGAGCCTGCTCTGCTTGCCACATGGCCAGTGCACTACTGCGAGTGCCTATACGGATTGTCATGTATTTTCTTGAATTTGCAAATGAAACATTTCATCCATGAGCGAGATGATTTCATCGGCTTTAGCCGGATTGGCCATCAGATGTGAAGCAAATTGATTGGTCATCTTGCGGATGAGTCTTTGAGAAAGCTTTTCACTGTCGTTGATGTGTATGTTTTTCTTGCTTAGCTGTTTTTTCTCGTGGGTGTGCAAAAAGTCTAGTCGTGCTTTGAAGGCTTCTATGGCAGGCACATACTGGCGTAGCGCATACCATTCTTCAAATTCCCACATAGCCAACCGGATGATTGTTTCTACCTTGGGTATGTCTTTTGAGCGCTCTGCCATGGTGTGCTTGATGATTTTGGAAAGCTCATCAACATTCACCACATTCACATTCGGTAATTCCTTCACACCAGCGGATACGTTTTCCGGCATTGAAAGGTCAAGAATTGTGATGGGGTTGCTGCCAATCATAGATTCTATCACAGTGGGCTCCGGCGATCCTGTAGATACAATAAGTATATCAGTAGACTGAAGCAAAGAATTGAGTTGCTCTATAGGCTTTACAGAAACGTGCAATTTGCTACCCAGATCTACCGCTCTGTCATGCGTGCGGTTCACTACAGTGATGTGATTATTGTCTGAATGTTTTACCAGGTTTTCGCAAGTGTTGCGCCCAATTTTTCCGGCACCAAATAGCACAATGCTTTTTTGATTGAAGTCCGGAATGTTTTGAATGATATATTGCACCGCAGCATAGGATACAGATGCTGCTCCATCGCTCAGGCGGGTTTCTGTTTTTATCTGCTTACTTATCTTTACTGCTGTGTCCAAAAAACGCTCAAGCAAAGCGCTGGAGCAACCTGCGGCCTTGAATTGCTTGAAGGATTTGCGCATCTGATAGAGTACTTCAAAATCTCCCAAAATCTGACTTTCTACGCCTGATGATACGCGAAACAGGTGCATAAGTGCATCTCTTCCTGTTTTTTCAAACGTGATTTCTGAAAAGGTAGCAAGGTCTTGCTCTATGGTTTGGCAATAGGCATCCATGATTTTTTCTGAAGAATTGCCAAAAAAGTAAAGTTCTGTACGGTTGCAGGTAGAGAGTATGAAAAAAGCATCGTAACCTGCGGCTTTGGCCCTCTCAACAAAGTTGTCTATAAGGTGCTCAAAAAAGCTGAATCGTCCACGGGTTGCGGCATCTGTTTTTGCATAACTCAAGCCTACAACATGGAATTGCTCTAAATCTCTCTTGCCTGTCTGACTTATATTACCGTGCATGCGTTGCAAATTTACAAAATTACGTGCAATGCTTCAAATATGCCTTGTACGCATACAAAATAATAATTGCTCAAGGCTGTCATAAGTGATTGATATTTATTACGTTTCGCAGCGTTTTCAGGTGAGTAATAGTTTAGTGGATAAGCAGGTTTCTGGCTCACAGAGCTATCGGTTGCGCGCTGCATATCTTTTTTGGAAAAAAAGATTCTAGCCCTGGGCGTAACGGCTATCCTTGTGTAGGCAGCCGCTTACACGACACCGCTGCTGCAGGTTCCGGGTCCCGGCTTATCCGGGAGAGTGTGCCGGCAGCAGCCGGTGGAGTAGTGGCTGACAAACAAGATAATAGTGGAGCACAGGTTCCCGGCTCCTAAAAAAAATAAAAAAATCAGAAAACGATATTAGGATTGCGAGATGTTCTTTGTACCTGTTTTTCGGTCTTTTTCAGCAGTGCTACGCTGCGCGGTTTGCTTGGTTTTGCTACCCTCACTTTTTAGTAATAAAGAGGCGAGTCCTAGTGTTTGCAGAATGCGTCTGAAAAGGCTTGGATTTTCCATATTAAGATTTGTAAGCGGTAAAGATAGGTAATTTGCTTGGTGAAAAATATGGCGTAAGCCGAGGAAATCGAATTTTTTGGCACAGATTTTTCCCCATATTTATAGAATTTATTCGCATCCTATGAAATTAATGATGTGTATGTTGAGTCTTGTGCTGTACATGTATGCATGTCAGGTAGATGATGTGCCTGTTGTAGTGCAAGACCCGGATTTGCCGGCGCTCAATCTAAGCAATGTGAGTTACGGTGCACAGCCGCGCCATGTGATGGATGTGTATTTGCCTGCAAACCGCTTAAGTGCTGCCACGCCTGTAGTGGTGCTGATACACGGTGGTAGCTGGACCGCAGGTGACAAGGCAGATATGGCGGGTTTTGTTCCATATTTTCAGGAAAATTTCCCGGAATATGCTGTGGTGAATATGAACTATGTTTTGGCTACGAATACTTCGCCGGCGCTACCTAATCAAGTGAATGACGTAGAAGCGGTGCTCAACTACATTGATGAGCAAGCTGCAGAGTGGCAGGTGCAGCCTTCTTATGTGCTATTGGGTGTGAGCGCAGGTGCGCATTTGGCTATGCACTACAGCTATAGCAGGCAGCCCAATAATGTGGCTGCGGTAGTGAATTTTGTAGGGCCAAATGACTTTTTGGATCCTAATTTTCAGAACAATCCTCTCTTCCAATACATGCTGGGTGCGCTTGTAGATCCCGGCGCCATACCGGCAGGTATGAATTCTGCGTCCTATGCCAGCCCGGTGAGTTATGTGGATGCTGCAAGCCCACCAACTTTGGCGTTCTATGGCACATTGGACAACTTGGTGCCCTATTCTCAAAAGCAACGATTGGAGACTGCGTTTGAGCCTTACCCGGGTAAGCTCAGCTCACATGGTTTTGTAGGTGGACATACAGGTTTTCTCTCACCGCAAAATTTATCACAGATTACTACACAAATGCATACCTTTATGCAACAAATAACTCATGATTGAAAATGAAAAATATTCTGCAAAAAACCGTTGTTTTATCCTTGTGCGCTATAGTGCTATTCTCTTGTGATTCGCGCGAAACGCAACCTGCTGACACTGTGATTGCTACGGAGCCAACACCACCGGAAGAAACAGAGTCACTATACACAGACAGAGCTTTTAACCAATGGAAAATGTATTACTCAGAACGCGATGTAGATATGACTAGTGGCAATTTTGAGCTCGACAACACCATAGATGTAGTGCCGGAAAATGCTACCTCTGCTGCAATGTGGGAGCCAGGATTTGACCCAGTGTACTTGCCATATCTGGCTTTCAATGCAGATTCTAGCATGTACGTAGATATACACAGCTACAAGTGGAAGGCCTATGAAGGTGAGGAAATTGCAATAAACCCAGACCAGGAAGTGATGCTGGTAAACCGTAAAGACAAGACCAAAAAGCGTCTGTTTTTCTACGGCCCAACTTTTTGGGTAGAGGATGCCTACTTCAAAAACGATAGCATAGTTGTGCTCATGGAAAACAATGATGAACGCCTGCCAGCCTATCAAGAGCTCAATATACGCACCATGAAGTCAGACTATTATGTGCTGAAAGAGAGCGTGAATTTTGACTCAGATTATCTCAATCGTATTGTCACCAGACGTGGCATCAAGCCGTAAAATCAGGTTCATTTTTTTAAAAGTTTTTTTGGAGCCGGGAACCCGTGTTACGCTATTATCTTGCGCACACACAGCCGCAGCCTGTCGGTTTTCAGGCACACTCTCAGGCTAGCGCCATGACCCGGTACCTGAAAAACTGCAGGGCTGCTTTGGCTGTCTGTTTTGCAAGGATAGCCGCTTCACCCGGGGCTAATTCCGCCTCTAGGGAGCCGGATGCATACGCAACTTCGCACTCCAAATTTAGAGTAACTACATTATTTAAATAGACATTTCAGCCTTAGCTAAATTAGTGCAATGGCAAGGGCTGAACGCAGCCAGCAATATCCTCAACAAAAAACAAGTATTGGCGCTAAGCCTAGAAAGTGATATTTTTGGAGGTTGATTCATAGAAAAACTCTGAGTTGAAAGGATTGATCCAATTTTTACGGGAATTCCGAGCCAATAGCGGTTTGTGGATCATGATGGCTACTGTGATGAACAAGGGAATCTTGCTGCTCATCAAAGTTTTTGTCATAGTTTATATTTCCAAAGAAGAGTATGGTCAAGTGGCCTATTCCATAGCTATGCTTTGGATGTTTTCGCCCTTTGTAGGTTTCGGAGCGCCTAGCGGCTTGCTGCGCTATGGTTCCGTAGCGCATACTGACGCCGACCGTAATCGCATTGCAGATTATGCCTTTTCTGCCGGGCTATTGCACACCTTATTGCTGATGATTCTCATCTGGCCCGCACTTGGCTTTTTGAGCAAAGGAGACCCTGTGATCTATGGGTTTATGATCATACTACTCTTTAGATTGCTCACAACTTTTTTTAAGATGCATCAGTCTGCCGAAATGCGAGTGAAAATGCTCAATAAACATTTTGGGCTGTATGACATGGCCAATAGCATCTTGCTCCTTGTCATAGCCTTTGCACTCACCTACTTTTTTCAAGCCACCGGCTACCTCATTGCACTGGTAATAGTACCTATACTCACCTTTGTGATATACGGTATGCTCTATGGTTTTCCGAAATGGAACTTGCGCCCAAAATTGAGCTTTTCGAAGAAAGAGTTTTGGCGATACGCTTTTCTCACAAGCTCTTCTACTATTGCTTCGCAATTGATATTTTTTCTAGACATTTACCTCATAGGCAATCTTATAAACAATGAAGCCGTTGCAGAATACAATGTGGCATCACTCATTCCGGTAAATATTTTGTTGCTGCCGGGTATTTTCATAGCCACAGACTTCACACGTATCGCTGCCAACTATCGTAATAGAGAATTTTTAACCTCATATTACAAAAACTATTTGCTCATATTTCTAGGCATTTCTGCAGTTGGACTTTTGATTTCATACTTCTTTGGCGAATGGATTTTTGGGTTTTTAGGCAAAGAATACCAGCCTTTTAATCTATTTATGGTTTTGATGGGAGGTGTACTCATAGCCATAATGTTCCGTGTGCCTTTGGGCAACATTATTTCTGCGTTGGGTAGAGCAAGATTTAATATGATAAGCAGTGGGATTACACTTGTAGTATCCGTAATTTTGAATTTGTGGTGGATACCGCTATTTGGTTTGATGGGTGCAGCCTATGCCACCGCGGGTGCTTTGGTTTTTTCTAGTATCTTGCATTTGGCTTATTTTCTATGGTATCTGAAGTATGCATGCAAGTAAAAAACAAATACTTTTCATATCAAGCTGGTATCCAACCCGGCTAGACACCTATCGCGGTGATTTTGTGCAGCGGCACGCCATGGCGGTAGCAAGTCGCCATTTTGTAACCGTCATACACGCTATAGGTGATCCCAACATTTCGCAAACAGAAGTTGTAGAGAATTTTCCGGTTCAGAATATGCGGGAATTGATTTTGTATTTTCCTAAGTCTAGATATAGATGGGTAAACGCATGGCGCAAATTCATGGGGTATATCAAGCTAAATAAGAAAGTGGAAAACGCTGACCTCATTCACGCACATGTCATATACACAGACCTATTTTGGGTGCTATGGCAACGTGTCCGAGGTGGATTGCCCTATGTAGTCACGGAGCATTCTACCCGTTATTACAATAAGCTAAGCTGGTTCCAGAAGTATTTTGCAAAGATTTTCGCCCATAAAAGTGAATATATTTTACCTGTCAGCACCAGACTACAAACGGCTATGGAAAGCCATGGCATTATGGGCGTATATAGAATCATACCCAATGTGGTAGATACCGAAAACTTCAAACCTAAATCTCAACCTGAGCAAAAAAGCCTGTTTAGATTTCTGCACATTTCGATGCTCAATGATGCACACAAAAACATCAGTGGCCAATTGGAAGCCGTGAAAAAATTGAAAGAATTGGGCTATGAATTTGAGTATCATATAGGAGGCAATGGTGATTTACAACCTATCATTGAATACGTTTCCAAACATCAATTGGGCGATTGTGTGAAAATCTTTGGAGCGCTCACGCATGAAGAAGTATCTGTAAAAATGCGTGAAGCAGACGCCTTTATATTGTTTAGCAACAGAGAAAATCAGCCTTGTGTGATCATAGAGTCCTTTGCCAGCGGCACACCCGTCATAGCCACAGACGTGGGAGGGGTGTCGGAGTTTTTCCCCGAAGGCTTTGGTGCATTGGTACCGAAAGGTGACGTGAATGCATTGGTAGATGAAATGATCAAAATGATGAATGATAGCACTTTAAATTCACCCGCCGAAATGCATGCCTATGCAGAGAAAAAATTTTCTGTAAACAGTATAGCTCAGCAATTAGATGAGGTGTATGATCAAGTACTTGCAGTGCGCAACACAAAAAACAAATTATGAGAAAGAAACTTTCAAAACTTTACAGTTTTATTGGTGCAGTAGCTCGTGAGCCTTCACTCATCAATCTCATCACCAACCGTAGAGAGTCATGGCGAGAGCAGTTTCACACGGAGCAAGGTCATTCAAATCCGCTTGAGCAAATCAGCTTACGAGATTTTGCAGAAACCCAAACATTTGAGATACCATATTTCACGTTTTTAGGAGGTGGATCCTTACCTACAGACATATCTTTGCTACGCAGTGCATGCAAGAAATTCCCAGCCTGCAAGTATTTTGAGATTGGTACCTGGCGCGGTGAAAGTGCTATCAATGTAGCAGATCTCACAGCCGTATGCCATACCCTCAACCTCTCTGCAAATGAAATGCAACAAAGAGGATTCAGCCAAGAATATATAGATGCTCAGGCATACTTGTCCAAATCACACCCCAAGATTGAGCATTTCTACGGTGATTCAGCACAATTTGACTTTGCGGCACTCAACACCAAATATGACGTTATTTTCATAGACGGCAGCCACCATTACAAGGATGTGTTGAGCGACACGCGCAAAGTATTGAAACATCTAGCACACAAGGATTCCATAATCATTTGGCATGACTATGCCTACTCACCAGAAGAGGTGAGATATGAAGTATATAAGGCAATAATTGATGCTTTAGGTGTTGAAAATCAGAAACATGTATATCACGTGGCGAACACCTTGTGCGCCATATTATCCAACAAAAATTACCCAACAAGCACCCTGCAAGCACCCGTATTGCCCACACATGCTTACGAGGTAAAGTTTACCGCGAAATCCTTATAAATTTCTTCGACAAAAAATAAAAACACGCAAATCAACAAAAAAAACTTATTTTCTCAATATGTTAAAAATTGTGCAAAGACTTTGTTAATTCGATTTTCTTTATAACTTTACAATACAATTAAAAAATGAAGAAATGACAAAAGTTATCAATTCAAAGCTAAACACTGTCTTAATGAGTGTGCTAGCTTTCTTTGCAGGTGCTGTTTTGTGGGCACAAGAAAACAATCCAGGTATAGACCTCAATGTAGATGTTACAGAAACTAGAACTACAGAAGAGTGGTTCACCAATCCATTGTATTGGATAATAGGTGCGTTGGTGCTAGTAGTGCTTATCGCACTTGTAGCAAGAGGTGGTAGAAGATAGGTTCTACCTAAGAAAATGATTTTATACAAGGTCGTCTTTTCAGAAAGACGACCTATTTTTTTGATAAAATGCGTCCAGTACCTTAAAGCTAATTTGAGTTTGCAACAACCAAAATACATTGCGCTAGAGCATAAATAGTATTTGAACCGGGTAATTTTTTTGAATTACAAATATCTAATTGGATTATTAGGAGCTATTTCCCGCTGCCCGCTACAATCTTGCTTGCCCACAGCCGCAACTGCCGTGTTTTGGGCACGTCCGCTATCGCTCCAGTACCCAAAACACTGGCAGTTGCATGGGCTGTGGTCATTGCAAGGATTTCCGCTTGCATCGGGGCTAGGCCAGCGGCGCAAAGGCCATTTTTGCTGCACACACGTACACCTACAGACGTTGCACTGCAACTTCACAACCGCATGTACACACGTTGCATTGCAACGTCTCTACAGTTTCTGCCTATAAAGTTCACTAAAAAAACACACGAATACTAAGGTTTTTTGTGCCATCAATAGCCAGAAAAATGAGCAAAATTGCCCCTGCACAAAAAATGCCTCGAAGTGACAATAATTGAACAACTACTCTACCAAATTTTCGAATTGAAGCTGCGGATTTTCAGACGATTCCGCAGCAAAAACGCAATAAATCAGTGTAATAGTCCCATAAATCATCGAACACAATTATTTTTGAAAATCTCTTATTAGTTCGTCGGTTCCAATACTGAAAGTGCTGATCTGCAAGCCATTTAAGGAAACAAAAGTTTGCGCAACTGGCTGCCTTATGCACGCCGTTTCCACTCTTTCAATCTCAAAATCTTACTGCAAAACGCTACTCCATTCACCTGCGGCAGGTGGGAGGCGGCTACCCCGCAAAGCAGGCCAGTGCTGCCTGAAGCCGAGCAGCGGGGTTGAGAGAATAAAGAAAACCCGTCTGCGAGGACTGAAGGCCACTGGGCTGCTGCGGAGTAATAGCCGTACACCGTTTGCCGCCCAAATAAAAATCTGAGGAATTGTTGTAAAATATTTAAGGTTTATAGAGTCCTTCAACCCATTAAAACACGGGTGGTTTTTTAATGTTCTATTTTCAATTTTTAAACAAAATCCGGCTATTGCAATGCGTTGACGTAGGTGAATGTGTGATTGGGAACGAGATGTGGATGAAAAATTTTGACGTAATCTGCCAAGAGTAAATCGGCACGCACGGCTCCTGACTCAAAGTAGTCACTGGCGCCTGTATGGTTGATGCGCCCTGCGATGGCGTACACTTTGTGGTTTTTGTAGGCTTGAAACAAGGTGTGACCGCTATGAGCGTCAGCAAGTTGCTGATAGGTGTGAAAATCTGCGGCGTTTACCCAATAATCTGCATTTTGAGCGGTGTTGTAAACGCGCTCAAAACTGAGTGGTATGGCGCCTTGAGCTGTGTTGTCTGTAAATAAATAATTTGCGCCAGCGTCATTGAGCAATTGAGCCAAGTAGGAATGTGCGCCTGGCATATGCCAAGTGTCACCCCGCTGGATTTCTGCGAAAACGCTGGGTTTTGCGGATTGTTGTGTGGCTTGGCGGCTGAGGCTGTGGTATTGTTCCTGTATGTGGGAAAATTCTTGCTGGGCTAGCTTGTCTTTCCCTGTGAGAATGCCGTAGAGTTTGATGTATTCAGCTCTGGCAAGGGGTGAGTTTTCTAAGTGCTCGTCTATCAGTATGACAGGAATGTCGGCGTGTATGAGCTGCTGAAAAAGGTTTTGGTGGTTGGGGTTGGTGGAGCTGATTACCAGATCTGGCTGCCAAGAGAGGATTTGCTCATAGTTGGCTACTATGGAGTTTTGACCATTGGCTGCTAAGCCTTGTTGTATGCGTTGTGCGAGGGTGGGATTGTAGATCCACTCTGTGTTGTAGGCTGCGGTGATGTGATCTATGGCGTTGAGCTGATCTAGATAGCCGGCCGGGGATGAGGTGAGGAGTACAATTTTGGTGAAAGGTAGCTTTTTCTGTGATATGCAAAGGCTGGGGATAGAAAAATTGGGGTGATTGTAGATGCAAATTTCATCTGTGGTTTGTGTAACTTTGAGTTGTGTAATATTCTCAAATTCAATTGATTGATGTGATGATGTGTCTGGGGTTTCCTGTTTGCAGGCAAAAAAGGATATCACAAAACCACAAAGGAGTATGAGGTTTATGAATTTTGTTTTGGGCATATTTATAAATTGTTGTATATTTGCAGTCCGTAAAAATGGCCAAGTAGCTCAATTGGATAGAGCGTCAGATTACGGCTCTGAAGGTTGAGGGTTCGACTCCTTCCTTGGTCACTACTGAAAATCACTTGTTTAGCTAAACAAGTGATTTTTTTTATGGGTTGAGTTTGTAACTTATATAACGCCTTTTCTTCTCATAACACTACCTGCATAACCACAAATGGGAATGGGTTTTAGATTTTTTTCTTCGGCCATTTCTAATCCTGCTTCTACCAGTTTGACGCCGATTTCTTTGCCTCTATGTTTAGGCTCTACGTAAACGTAGTCTAAGTAGAATTTCTCTTCTGTGGAGTGGTGATTGAGAAAACCAACGTTTTCTCCATCTTTATGTAGCTCAAATTGCTTGTCTGTGACGTGATGTATCTTATAATCTGCCATACTTGTAATTTTAGGGAAAGATAGGCAATTTATTTATCTTTGTGAAATGCGTTTTATCACGGTCAACATATTCAAAAAAGGTTTTATAGCCTTGGCATTTTACCCATTCATCATCTTGAAGAATGCAGATTTGCGTGGGAATAAGGTGTTGGTGAACCATGAAAAAATTCACTTGAGACAACAGATTGAAATGCTGATTGTGCCTTTCTATCTATGGTATATCACAGAGTTTCTGATAAGGTATGTGCGCTATGGAAATGGTTTGCAAGCGTATTTTAATTTATCTTTTGAACGAGAAGCTTATAGCAATGAGGGTGATTTTAGTTATTTGAAAAACCGAAGATTTTGGCAGTTTCTTCGCTATCTATAATTGAGTTTTTTGATGCCATTCCGGCTGCGCCTATTCAATATATTACCCATGTGAATGGTGTAGAGCTTTGCATGCTGCGTGCAGACCTCAACCACCCGATGATTATGGGGAATAAACTGTATAAGCTGAAGTATAATCTACTGCAAGCGGCGGAGCCGGGGTGTGATGGATTGGTGACTTTTGGTGGAGCATTTTCAAATCATTTGGTGGCTGTGGCAGCGGCGGGTGATTTGTTTGGGTTTGAAACTTGGGCTTTTGTGCGAGGAGATGAGCTGGTGCATAAAAAGCTGAACCCAACCTTGCAATTTGCCAAAGAACACGGCATGCAATTGAGCTTTGTGACACGTGCGGAGTATAGAAACAAGGCAAGCTTGCTGGATGTTGTAGATAAGAAAAAATACTATGTGGTGCCAGAAGGCGGAACCAACGCTTTGGCGGTGAAAGGTGTAGGCGAGATGTTGCATGCCGCTTGCCGTGATTTTGATTTTATAGCAACGGCTGTGGGCACAGGTGGTACATGTGCCGGGCTCCTTGCAGCAAGCGATGCGCATCAGAAAATTATTGGTGTTTCTGTGCTGAAGGGTGCTACCTATTTGCTAGAAGAGATGGCGCAGTATGCTTCACTAGATAACTTGGAATTTGTGCAGGATTACCATTTTGGCGGTTATGGGAAGTTTAATAAGGAATTGATTAAATTTGTGCAGGAATTCCATAGCCAACACAAAGTTTGGCTGGAGCCTATATATACTGGTAAAATGATGTATGGTGTTTATGAGATGCTGCAAGAATCTAAATTTCCAAGCGGAAGCAAGGTTTTGGTAGTGCATACAGGCGGTTTACAGGTAAATCAATCCATTGTTTATGACTAAAACTAAGTTTTTATATAGATTTTTGATATTGGGTCTGTTGTGTGCAGGCGAAATGCTTTTGGCACAGCGGCACCAGCGTGACATTGACTACATACGCAAACATGCGGTGTATGCTGTAGAAGAAATGCATTTGTACAAAATTCCGGCGAGCATCACGCTGGCTCAAGGCATTCATGAAACAGGTGGTGGACAATCTAGACTGGCGGACTTGGCAAACAATCATTTTGGGATCAAGTGCAAAAACGAATGGACCGGACCTACTATATCTCATGATGATGATGCAAAAGGAGAGTGCTTCAGAAAATATGCTTCTGTGCATGAGAGTTATAGAGATCACTCACTGTTTTTGGCAGAAAGACCATACTATAAAGATTTATTCAGGCTAAGACTCACAGACTATAAAGGCTGGGCAAACGGGCTCAAAAGAGCCGGATATGCTACAAACCCAAGATATCCGCAATTGCTCATTAGCAAAATAGAAACCTACGATTTGCATCAATTTGATGTGATACAAGTGTCTGAGGTGCATGATAAGTTGGTATCACTTTATGGGCAAGTGGAGCGTTCTGTTACAGATCCATACTACGACCCATTTAGTGAGCAGGAAACGCAAGTGGCTACGGTACCTACCAGACAGCAAGAGCAAGAGCGTCAAGAAACACGCAAAATGGAAGTACCTAAAAGGATGGTGAATGCTCGAGCGAGAATTTTGCGCCACCCAATAGGACGCGAATATATAGAGGTGATGCCCGGTGAGACGATTCACCAGATAGCTAAGTTGTACAAAGTGGATGAGACAAGACTTATGCGCAACAATGACCTGGATGATCCCACAAAACTACGCGCAGGACAATACTTGTTTTTTGCGCCGAAAAGAAATAGAGGTTCTATGAGCCGATATACGGTGCAGCGTGGAGACAATATGTATATAATTTCGCAAAAAGCCGGGATAAAACTCAACCAATTGTATAGAAGAAATCGCATGAGTGTAGGAGAGGAACCTCAAATAGGTGAGGTGCTATATTTGCGAGGAACGAAACCAAGAAGAAGATGATGAGATACACAAGAAGTAGCCAATTGTTTGCAGAGGCTCAAACTGTTTTGCCTGGTGGCGTGAATAGCCCTGTAAGAGCTTTCAAAGGAGTAGGCGGAACGCCTGTTTTTATGGAGCGCGCAAAAGGCGCTTATCTGTATGATGCAGATGGTCACCAATACCTAGATTATATAAATTCTTGGGGTCCAATGATCCTTGGCCACGCCCATCCCGAAGTCACTGAGGCTATAATCTCCCAAGTAGAGAAGGGAACCTCTTTTGGAACGCCGACTGAGCTAGAGACAGAAATAGCACGTTTGGTGGTAGAAAATGTTCCCGGGATAGAGAAAATACGTTTTGTGAATTCCGGCACAGAGGCTTGTATGAGCGCTGTGCGATTGGCAAGAGGCTTTACGGGGAGAGATAAAATTGTGAAATTTGCGGGCTGCTATCATGGTCATGCAGACGTTTTTTTGATACAAGCAGGAAGTGGAGCGGCAACCTTTGGTGTACCAAATTCGCCCGGAGTCACGCAAGCTACTGCCAAAAACACAATTCTTGCAGATTTTAATGATTTGAATGGCGTGCGAGAGATTTTTGCACAGTATGGTGATGAAATTGCGGCTGTGATTTTAGAGCCTGTTGCAGGAAATATGGGTTGTGTGCCACCGCTAGACGGATTTTTGCAAGGATTGAGAGATGTGTGTCACGCACATGGTGCTCTTTTGATCTTTGATGAGGTGATGACTGGATTTCGACTGGCTGCAGGTGGAGCACAACAATTGTTTGAGGTAAATGCAGACATTGTGACCTATGGTAAGGTGATAGGCGGTGGTATGCCAGTTGGAGCTTTTGCTGCACGCGCTGAAATTATGGATCAACTTGCTCCTGCCGGACCCGTGTATCAAGCCGGGACACTCTCCGGCAATCCAGTGGCTATGCGGGCAGGGCTCACTACGCTTGAATTGCTTTTCAAGGATGTGAAAGCCTTTGAAAGACTGGAAGAGAACACTATAAGCTTAGCTGAAGAAATCTCGCACATATTGTCTAAAAAGGGTATTGTTCACACCATTAATCAAGTGGGCTCTATGATGTCTGTTTTCTTCTCTGAAAAAACCATCACTGACTTTGAAACCGCAAAATCTGCAAACAACCCAACTTTCAACCGATTCTTTCATCATATGCTGCAAGAAGGTGTGTATTTGCCACCGAGCTCGTTTGAAACATGGTTCATAAGCATGGCTGTGCAACAAGAAGAAATAGAGAAAACTTTACAAGCAGTGGAGAAATTTGAAGGCTAATCCTAGCTTTCAATCACTTCTCATAACCACAAAGGCTGCGACCCATATCTTCAGCCTCGGATTTGCTGACCTTTACTACATCAGCCTTGCAGCCTCGTAAGCCTTGACAATCGCTTGACTTATGAAATCGCTTGCTGTGGCGGCCTTCGCATACATATACAGCGAGACCTTTGCACATAAATAACTGAAAAACTTTTGTTTTTTTTCTTTAAAATAT
>JAUNRT010000127.1 GCA_030535475.1 Weeksellaceae bacterium
AGTGTTTGTAAGTAAGTTGTTCCATACTTTTTTTACATTAAACAAGTTCTATATCCAAAAGTAGGAAGTAATAATATCACACTTAATTTAAATCGTAAAAAGGAATTAGCTTCTTATTTCAATATATTTGAATTAGATGTAGATATTCCAATCATACAAAATAAATAAACCATGCTCAACCCCTATTCCGAAGACGCACTCATAGAACAAGCCACTGAAGATGCTCTCAAAGAACTCGGCTGGACGGTAGTTACCGCTTGGATAAACGAGACTTTTGGGGATGCCGGTTTGTTAGGACGTGACAACAAAAGCGAAGTTATTCTTACACGAGAGCTCCATGCTGCAATTCAAAAACTGAATCCCGGGTTGCCACTAGAGGCGTATCAAGATGCGGTAGATCAGCTAGTGCAGAAAAAATCGAGTCTTTCCTTAGGGAAAATCAACAAAGAAAAATACGAGCTTCTGCGCAACGGCGTGCCTGTGGTGTACAACAATGATCTGGGGGAAACCGTGAAAGAAAAACTGAAAGTTTTTGATTTCAACCAAATTCACGAAAACCGTTTTCTTGCGGTTCGTCAGTTGGAAGTGGTGGGTGAACTCTACAGTCGCAGGCCGGATGTAGTGGGATTTGTGAACGGGATTCCACTTGTGTTTTTTGAATTGAAAGCGCACGCTAAAGATCTGAGAAATGCCTTCGAGGACAATCTCAAAGACTATAAAGACACGATACCTGAACTCTTTCACTGCAATGCATTCATCATCCTAAGCAATGGTACCGATGCACGTGTAGGAACCGTAACCAGTGCCTACAAATACTTCTTGGAATGGAAAAGAATTGAGGAGGAGGAAGAAGGAGTTGTGTCGCTGGACACCATGATCAAAGGAACCTGTGCGCCGGAGCGCCTGATGGACATTTTTGAAAATTTTCTGCTCTTTGATGATTCCTATGGTGACACTGTAAAACTGATGGCAAAAAACCACCAGTACATTGGCGTGAACAAAGTACTGCAAAACGTAAAAGATATCAAGGATTTGAATGGGAAACTTGGCGTTTTCTGGCATACGCAAGGCAGCGGAAAGTCCTATTCTATGGTTTTCCTCTGTGAGAAAATCCATAGAAAAATGGGCGGCAGCTACACTTTTTTGATCGTAGCCGACAGAGCAGAACTTGAAAACCAACTATATGATACTTTTTCCGGTGTAGGTGTTGTAAACAAAAAAGAAGTGCGAGCTGGGGCAAAAAGCGGCATAACAGGTAGGGAACATCTACGCGAACTCCTTGCAGAAAACCATCGCTATGTATTCACATTGATTCATAAATTTTCTATTGATCCTGAAAAGGAATCGGTATATCCAAAGATTACAGATCGTTCCAACATCATTGTAATCTCAGATGAAGCACACCGCACACAAGGCGGAACATATGCCAGAAACATGCGCTATCATGGACTTCCAAATGCGTCATTCTTAGGCTTTACAGGTACGCCGATAATAAAGGAGGAGGAAGAAATTACCAAAAACATTTTTGGGGAATATGTTTCTGTTTATGATTTTAAAAGGGCAATAGAAGATGAAGCTACGCTCCCATTACGCTACATCAACAAAGGTGAAGAATTGAAAATCGAGAATCCGGAACTGGATGAGCAAATGGCAGAAGTGCTTGAAGACGAAAATCTGGATGATGATCAAAAGGCAAAGCTCACCTACCTATTCCAAAGAAATTATCCAATCCTCACAGCCGAATCCAGACTGGATGCCATCGCCAAAGATTTGGTGTGGCACTTCAACGAAAGAGGTTATCAAGGCAAAGCAATGTTTGTGGCGTTAGATAAGCCAACAGCTGTGCGCATGTATAATCTCGTGATGAAATACTGGCCAGTGTATTTGCAAGAATTGGCCGGTAGAATTTCAAAATCAGAAGACCAGCAGGAAAGCATGGAGCTACAGCGCAAGTATGAGAGAGTAAAGGAAACCGAAGTATGCGTGGTGGTGAGTTCAGAGCAAAACGAGGTGGATAAATTTGCTAAACTTGGTCTAGAAATCGAGCCGCATCGCCGCAAAATGGTAGAGAGAAATCTCGAAAAGGAATTTAAAGATGCAGAAAATCCATTCCGTTTAGCCATAGTTTGTGCCATGTGGATCACAGGCTTTGATGCGCAATGCGTATCTACAGTTTATCTGGACAAGCCTATAAAAGGGCACACATTGATGCAGACTATTGCTCGTGCCAACCGTGTGTATGATGATGAAAAAGAAAACGGACTGATTGTAGATTACGGTAACGTATATAAGCAACTAGAAAAAGCATACTCAGTATATGGTGAAGGCGTGAAAGACACCTCAAATACAGAAAACAAAAAGCTGGTAGAAGAACTGGTGCAATTGGCGGAGGAAGTTGAAAAAGCTATTGAAGAGACAGAAATCTTTCTCAGGGAAAAAGATTTTGAATTAAAAATCTTGTTGAGGCAGTACCTATGCATAAAATTGCAATGATACGTGATGGCGCTGATGCAGTCTCTTTGAATGAAGAGACTCGTATGTCATTTGAAATGCTTGCTAGAAATGTATTCAGGAAATATGCTGCACTATTTCCGGAGAAGCAAGCTCTACCTTTCACATTAAAAGTGAGCGCAATTGAAGCAATTTATAATCAATTGAACCAGCAAGTACGGCAAGCAGATGTGACAGAAATCATTCTAGAGCTTCAAAGTATTGTAAATGCATGCGTGATTGTTGATGACAGGGTGAGCGCCAATGATGATGTGTACATGGATTTGAGCAAATTAGACTTTGCAAAGCTCCGACAAGCATACGAGAAAACACCCCGCAAAAACGAACTAACCTTCAATCTGCAACAAGCCATTGAAAGAAAAATGGAGCAAATGCTCAAGGAAAATCCATTGCGCATTAGTTTCTATGAACGCTACAAGGAAATTGTGGATGAGTATAACAAAGGTAAATCCATGGAAGACACATTACAGGCTTTTCAGAATCTGATAGAGTTTTTTGCCCAACTTAGCGAAGAAGAGCAAAGAGTCATTCGTGAAAATCTTCGTAATCAAGAATCATTGGCTATTTTTGACCTACTTGTAGATGGTAAAGAATTGTCTGATGCTGAAGTGAAAATGGTGAAAGAAGTAGCAATAAAAACGCTAACTGCATTGAAATCTGAGTTGCTGAACATCAATAAATGGCGCGAAAGCCGGCAAATTCAGGCACAAGTGAAAGGAAAAATCTATACTGAGTTATTGTACTTACCACAAGAAAAGTACTCAGATGAGGAGGTTGGAACCCGTACTAGCAATGTGTATCAGCATATTTACACCAATTATTATGGTGGCGGAAAAAGTGTTTATTTACAGAAATAATTTTATCTCCTATTGGATTGAATACGAAATCGGATTTTGCGATAAAAACTCTTATAACCGATGTCAATAATTTTTGCAAAACTTAGTTATAAGAATAGAAATAACGACTCATACCTCTCAAAAAAAGCCCTCACCAAAGGCAAGGGCTTTTCTAAAATGTAATTTGTTTTAAGCTATTATTGCAAAGTTGTACCTTCTAGTTTTTCTATAAATACAGAAATGATTCCTGTCGCTTCTCCAATTGCAGCTCCGCGTACTGCTGCTACACTCACTCTATAAATACTACCTTCTGTAAGGTCAAAAAACCAGAAAAACACCGGGTCATAATTGCCAATGTTGGGTTGCATGCTTCCATCAGTCATTGGGTACCAAACATTCTGATTGACAGTGTTTCTAAACTCAGTTCTGAAAGACGTAAAATTTCCAGCAACCCCTCCGGATGTTCCACGCTTGTCTGCTTGGATAATCAATGCATTGCGGCTCCTATCTGTAAATCTGAAAGATAATTGTTTGTTTCCTGTGCCTGTATTGGCTGTAGGTCCGTCTAGTCTGATCTCGAATGGGCCCATGATAGTTACGGTTTCTGCTTGTGAGTTGTCTGTCAATCTCACGGTTTTTGCAGCATACTGCAAGTTCTTGATTTCTGTAACGCCACCTACCACTGCTGTACATGTGCG
>JAUNRT010000038.1 GCA_030535475.1 Weeksellaceae bacterium
TAATATAACTATTTATTTGAATGATAATGTGTTGCGAATGGAGGATTGGGTGCGAAAATGTGATTTTCTGATGTTTAATAATAATACGTTATGAAAAATAAAATCAATTCTGCACAATAATATACTCAATTGATGCCATGAGGTGCCGAGGAGAAATTGCAAAAACAAATGTAGAACGACCTAGTAATAATGGTATATCCGAGAATGAAAATCGATTACTATTTTATCTAAGACTAAAATAGGTTTGAAATTCTCCAAAGGGATTTGGGAGTTGTAGATGAATAATAAGCGTAAAAATGATGTTTATGAAGAAGCAGTGTTTTGGGCACTAAACTTCTTCATTATTTACAAAAATCTTATATTCTATGCTGACATTTGGTTGAAAAGTTTTGGTGACAGAGCAATATTTTTCGAATGAAAGATCGGCAGCTTTTTTAGCCTTACTCGCCTCAATATCACCAGTCAAGAAAAACTTAACGCTGATTTTCTTAAAAGGTTTCGCTTCATCCACCGACACCCTTTCACCATCCACCTCGGCAGAAAAAGAAGAAATTTGCTGGCGTTGTTTTTTCAGAATCGATATGATGTCAATACCACTGCAAGCAGCCACCGCCATCAATACACTTTCCATGGGTGAAACTCCTTTCGCATCAGGCAATGAGGTATTATCCAATAAGATACTTTGTCCGCTACTATTGGTGCACTGGAACAGATATTTATCGTCTATTCTATTGAGTTTTATTTGCATTGAATCAGTTTTTTGCAAAGCTATTGATAATAATGCTGTGGTTATGCGAAAGTAATTCAAATATGTTTCGCTTTGAGTTATACGAACTTAGTTTGTAGAATACCGTATTTTTTAATCTTGAAATTGTATAAATCCTGCTCAAAATGCAAGTTTCATAGATGCAAAGCTTCACCAAAACTCTAAATTTTACTGAGAAATGGCTTTGGTGAAGTAAAATGGCCTTAGCTGCTGGCCGCGGCAGGTGGTAGGCGGCTACCCCGCAAGGTTTTTTGGCTAAAGCAAAATGTGAGCAAAAAAGGTATGGCGCGGATGCAGAATAACTTTTTTGCCACAATTTTGCAGCCAAAAAACCGCGGAGTAATAGCCGTACACCGACCCTTTTTTGGGCTTTACAATCACCGGTAGATTATATGTAAGGTGATGCTTTGGGAAAAGCTTATTATCAAGGTTTTCCATTTTTGCCCAAAAAAGGGTGCCGCCCAAATCAAAAAAAATCGCATAAATTGCTACAAAAGGAATTTACTTATCCTAAATACCCGCTCAAATTTTTCATTTCCATTTCCGATTTTCCATTTCCAATTGAAAGTTTCACTTTTCGTCTGCGCACGTTTTTTAATATATTTGTAGCAAACTTTGTGTATGATCAAAACCGCGTTGCTCAGCGTATTCGACAAAACTGGTATTGTAGAATTAGCCTCTGATCTTTCTGATCTAGGCTATAGAATCCTCTCTACAGGAGGCACGTATTCTCACTTGAAAAAAGCCGGTATTAAGGTAGTTGAGGTGTCTGAGCTTACAGGGTTTCCGGAAATGATGGACGGACGTGTGAAGACTTTGCACCCGCATATACATGGTGGTATCTTGCATGTCCGCAGCAATGAGCAGCACTTACAAGATCTACAACAGCACGGTATCAGCAGCATAGACATTGTAGTGGTGAATCTGTATCCTTTCTTCTCTGAAATGCAGAAAAACCTGGCTATGGATGATTTGATTGAGTTCATAGACATTGGCGGACCTACCATGTTGCGCGCTGCAGCCAAATCTTTCCGTGATGTGCTTGTGCTCACTGACGTGGCAGACTATGATGACGCCATAAAGGATTTGCGCAATGGCGAAGTGTCGTTGAACAGGCGCAAAGAGTTGGCAGCCAAGGTGTTCAACCTTACATCTGCCTATGACGCTGCAGTAGCAG
This sequence comes from Weeksellaceae bacterium, assembly GCA_030535475.1. Taxonomy (GTDB): domain Bacteria; phylum Bacteroidota; class Bacteroidia; order Flavobacteriales; family Weeksellaceae; genus JAUNRT01. The sequence continues at coordinate 1,944 of JAUNRT010000038.1, forward strand.
CAGCTTTGCATGCAGAGACATTCCCAGAATTTTACACAGTTTCTTACCGTAAATCTGCCGAGCTGCGCTATGGCGAAAACCCACATCAGCGCGCTGCATATTACACACAAACTACTGGATTGGGTGCCTTGGCCAACTTTGACCAACTGCAAGGCAAAGAGCTGTCTTTCAACAACATGCGTGATATGGAAGTCGCATGGCGTGTAGTGCAAGAATTTGAAGACACTGCCTGCTGCGCCGTGAAGCACAGCACTCCGTGCGGTGTGGCATTGGGCAACTCGGTAGAAGAGGCTTATCGCAAAGCGCATGATTGTGATCCTATGTCAATTTTTGGCGGTATCGTTGCATTCAATCGCCGAGTAGATGCGGCTACAGCACAGGCTTGTACAGAAATATTTCTAGAGATAGTGGTAGCCCCGGACTTTGATCAAGAGGCTTTGGATGTTTTTGCTAAGAAGAAAAACTTACGCATCATACGCATACACCAGCCATTGCATGAGCAGATGCAGATGGTGCAGACAGACGGTGGATTGCTGGTGCAGGAGAGAGATTTGGTGCAAGAGCATGATTACAAGGTAGTCACAGACACAGCACCCACTGCACAACAACTGAGCGATCTGGAGTTTGCCATGAAAATCATAAAACATGTAAAAAGCAACGCTATAGTAGTCGCGGCAAACGGCATGGCGCTGGGTGTAGGCACGGGCGAAACCAATCGCATCTGGGCAGCGCAGCAAGCAGTAGAGCGTGCTCGTGAGAAGTATGATGGCCCGCTGGCCATGGCTTCTGAAGCCTTTTTCCCTTTCCGAGATGTGGTAGATTTTGCCGCTGAAAATGCTGTGAACGCAATTGTGCAACCAGGAGGCAGCATACAAGATAAGGAAAGTATAGCCGCTGCCAATGAGCATGGAATAGCCATGGTATTTACTGGCATCAGACATTTTTTACATTGATTACAAACTTTTAATTATCAGCCAATAACATGAAAAATAAAGCAAAACTCTACGCAGAAGACGTGAGAAAAGTGCTCATAATAGGTGGTGGTGGCCGTGAACATGCCATGGGCAAGAAAATCCATGACCAGAACCCGTCTATAGAACTGTTTTTTGCACCCGGCAACGCAGGTACCGCCATGCTAGGCCAAAACATCAGGCAGCGCACCATAGGTGAGCTACGTCAGTTTTGCCTCTCCAGAGAGATAGACTTCACCATTGTAGGACCGGAACAAGAGTTGGTGCAAGGCATCACAGATGATTTCCTGGCCAATGACCTAGCTATTTTTGGTCCGCATAAAGCTGCCGCGGCTTTAGAAGGCAGCAAGGTATTTGCCAAAGAGTTTATGCACAAACATGGTGTGAAAACTGCGGCATACCATACATTTCGACATTATGTAGATGCCAAGCGTTTTCTGGAAAACAACCATACCTATCCATTGGTCATAAAAGCTGATGGCCTAGCTGCGGGCAAAGGCGTGATTATAGTACACGATTCTTTTGAGGCACAAAATGCCGTGAAAGACCTTATGCGAAATGAAAAATTTGGTGAAGCAGGTTCACAGATTGTCATAGAAGAATTCTTGAAAGGCTATGAAGTATCCGTACTCTCCATATACAATGGGCATGAAATAGCACCTATGATTTCTGCAAAAGATCATAAAAAGATAGGTGAGCGTGAAACTGGGCTCAACACTGGTGGTATGGGTGTTGTAGCGCCCAATCCATTGTTTTCTGAAAAGGATATGCAAGCTTTTGTGAAAGATATTTTGCAGCCTACCCAGCAAGGGCTTTTGCAAGACAATTTACAGTTTAGCGGAATCATATTCTTTGGTCTCATGGTCACTTCTTTTGGCATATACCTGCTAGAGTACAACGTGCGCATGGGCGACCCAGAAACGCAAGCCGTGCTTCCGCTTATGCAGAGCAATTTCTTGCATCAACTCATTGCGGCCTATAATGGTGAGGCGCTAGACTTGCAGTTTAGCCAACAGCATAGCTGCTGCGTAGTCCTGGCAAGTGGCGGCTACCCGGGTAGTTATCAAACAGGTTTTGAGATTAGAGGCATATCTCAGGTGCAGAGCCAGGTAATAATGGCTGGAGTGAGCGGTTCTGAAGGACATTACAAAACTGCCGGTGGCCGTGTGCTCAGCATAGTCAGTGTGGCAGATTCACTAGCCACTGCGCGACAGAAAGCCTATGAAGATGCTGCCAAAATCAGGTTTGACTACGCTTATTACCGCAAAGATATTGGTGTTGTGTGATGTTGAAGCACTGCAAAACCAGTGCTGTAACAATTGCCGGCAGAGCAGCGTCTTATTGATATTGAATTGCATGCGCAACCATATCACACAAGCAACCAACACACGCCCATGAGAGGAATATTTCGTTTTTTCATAAAACTCATTATATTTCTCCTAGTGCTACCTTGGCTTTATGCTTTAATCTTGCTAGTGATACCGCCGCCAATCACCATCACACAAGCAACATCTATGGTAGAAGGTCACGGCCTCAAACGCGACTACCTGCCTCTTCATCAAATCCCGGAGAACGCCGCTTGGGCAGTCATTGCCGCAGAAGATCAAACCTTTGCACAGCACAGTGGCTTTGATTTTGCAGGCATAGAAAAAGCTATGGAGTCCAATGCCAAGGGTAAGCGTGTGCGTGGAGCGAGTACCATCTCGCAGCAAGTGGCCAAAAACGTGTTTTTGTGGCAGGGTAGGAGCTGGCTGCGCAAAGGCTTGGAAACCTATTGCACCTTTGTCATAGAAGTGCTCTGGAGCAAGAAAAGAATCGTTTACACCTATCTCAACATTGTAGAGATGGGCAAAGGCGTCTTTGGCATAGAAGCCGCTGCACAACATTATTTTCAAAAACCTGCTGCCCAGCTCACAGCCAATGAATCTGCTCGCATAGCCGCTGCATTGCCTTCGCCCAAAACCTACAAGGTCAATCCCGCGAGTGGTTATATAGCAAAAAGAGCTACATGGATAGAGCGCCAAACGCGCAACCTGAAACAAGATCAACAACTCAAGCAAATCATACAACATGAACACTAAAACCATATTCCTGGCATTCATCGCCTTTTTCAGCTTCACAGCTTGCCAAAACACACCGGAATCTGCACCTGCAGACATGTCCATACAAGCCACAGAAGACGGCAAGGTGCTACTACGCTTCAAGCCTCAAGCCGGCGAAACCATGCGCATGCTTATGGAAATCAATAGTCAAGGATCAGAAATTGGCGACTCCAAATTTGCGCTCAACTTTGCGCTCAACGCCCTTGGCCGCCAAGACAGCCTATACAGTTATGAGCTAGACATTGAAAGAGCACGCCTCAACACCAATCTTTCCGGTTTCAAGGTAGATTATGACTCCAATCTCCCCGCAAGAGGTATGGCAGAAGCCATAGATCAGCAAATTAGACCATTTATTGACAACAACATAGCCATGCTCATGAATGACAGAGCGCAAATCCAGCAAATAGATAGTGAGAGCTTTGGCCAAAACATGCACATGACACAAGTAGATTTCAACAACATGAGCATACCTTTGCCTACCCAACCCGTAGGCGTGGGTGACACTTGGACTGCCAGCCATCAAAAAGATGGAGAGAGCAAAGATTTTGAGTTCCGCGTAGCAAGAATCACACAGTCAGAAGTATTTGTAGAGATGTTGCCTATCAACGAAAATTTGGGCGACCAAGAAGGCAATCTTAGCCTCACCGGCAGCTATGTGCTAGACAGAAATACAGGATTCACCAAAACAGGCGAAATCAAAAATCAAATACAGGTCATGGGTCAAAACATCAACAACACCATCACCTTCAAGCAGATCAATTAATCCCGCGAATAACTCATAGCAACAAGATTAATCTTCGTTGCCTTGCAGTCTTTCAGCATTTTCAGCCATTTTCAGCGCATCAATCATTTCTTGAATGTCACCGTTCATGAAATTGTCAAGATTAAAGATGCTCTTGTTTATCCTATGATCAGTGATGCGCCCTTGCGGGTAATTATAGGTGCGTATCTTGGCGCTCCTGTCGCCGGTTGACACCAGAGATCTGCGCTGCTCAGTACGTTCACGGTTGGCTTTTTCCAGTTCAATCTCATAGAGCTTCGTTCGCAACAATTGCAGCGCACGTTCGCGGTTAGCATGCTGTGAGCGTGCCTCTTGGCATTGGATCATGATACCCGTAGGCTTGTGCGTCAACTGCACCTTAGTCTCCACCTTATTCACATTCTGCCCACCCGCACCACTAGAGCGTGCCGTTTGGTACTCCAGGTCAGCAGGGTTTATTTCTATATCCACCTCTTCCGCTTCCGGCAGCACCGCCACCGTTATCGCAGAAGTGTGTACACGCCCTTGAGATTCCGTTTCGGGAATGCGCTGCACACGGTGCACCCCACTTTCAAATTTCATGGTGCCATACACACGGTCGCCGGACACCTCCATCACCAGTTCCTTATATCCCTTAATCCCGCCTTCATTGGCATTCAGCACCTCATATTTCCAGCCCTTGTTTTTGAAATACATCGCATACATACGGTACACATCCTCCACAAAAATCGCAGCCTCATCACCGCCCGTGCCCGCCCGCAATTCCACAATTATATTCTTCTCATCCTCAGGGTCAGTAGGTATCAGCATCCATTTTATGCGTTCCTCCAGCTCAGGCAGTGCATTCAGCACCTCATCCTTCTCAGCCTTAGCCAGCGCCGTCATTTCCTTGTCTTCACCCGCAGCAATTATCTCCTCAGCCTCCTCCAGCAGATTCAGCTGTTGCTCATACTCCTGCTTCACCGCCACAAAATCACGCAGCTCACTATATTCCTTGTTTAGCTTAGCATAGCGCTCATGATCCGCAATCACGTCGGGTTGAATGATGAGGTCGCTTATTTCATCAAAACGCTGCTGAATCCCTTGCAGCTTTTGCAATAAATTGTCTGACATTTCTTTCTGGAATTGAATGCAAAAATACAAAAATCCCTACAGACGCTATTTAGCACGTTTCTATTCAGCAATTCATCCCAGCTTTTCATTCATCATGGATCGCAGATCTATTTCACAAGCCTAGAGTTTTGCTTATCTCCAACTATGATCGATATATACTTCACTTTTATTTTTTTTAGGAGCTATTTCCTGCTGTCCGCTTGTATCTTGCTCACATACAGCCGCATCTGCCGGGTTTCGGGCACGTCCGCTATCGCTCCAGTACCCAAAACCCTGGCAGCTGCATAGGCTGTCTGTTTTGCAAGGATACCGCTACCATCAGGGCTAGGCCATACACCACAAGGCCAATTTTTTTCACCCGACCGTATAGACATGATTTATCGCGTCTCCCTTCAGCGAATTATGACATCTCCTCATGGACTTATTACGTCTTAATCTCGCGAAGGATTGCATCCATCTGCAATTTGGTTGTACCGCATCTTTCAGCGCAATTTATCGGATGTCCAAAGTTGGAATGGAGACTCGGAGCATCGCGGCAGGTGGGAGGCGAAAAGCGCGCAAAGGATTTTGGCTCTACAAAAAAGGAGCAAAGCGGGTTGAGAGATTAAGGAAAACCGAATTTGCGACATTTTTTGTAGCCAAAAGACTGCGTACTTGTAGCCGTACACCGACCCTTTTCCGGGCTTTTTATGTATGAATTTACGGAAATTATTCCTGTCTTCTAAAGCAAAATCCGTATTTACAAAGCATTTGCCGAATATTGCCCGGAAAAGGGGGCCGCCCAAAATAGAAAAGAAAGTTAGTGTATGCTTTGTAGCAGATTTACTGCATTTGGCGTTCGTGATCTTTTTCTATCTCTTCTAATTCATTTTCCTTGATTTTGGCTTCTATTTTATCTTGTTTCAAGTTTTGTCGAAGCCAATAAAAGATACTCATGTACACATTTGCAATCCACACCAGGGCAAAAAATGCCAAAAAATATCCCGTAAACCCTGTATATAAAAATTGAAATCCGGTGAGTAGCAAGACCAGCAGCGTCACATAATGACTAAAGCAATACTCACAGGTAAATATGTAGAAAAATTTTCTGCGCCACCACGGGTTTTCATCTGCACTTTGCTTTACACAATATTTGCGGGGCTCCCTGAAAAGCTCTTCATGCGTCACTGTCCAGGCTATGCAGGCGATAGGGATAGCTAGTAGGAGTAAACGTATAAATTCTTGTACCATGTTTGGGGTTTTATGGTGTATTGCGTATGTAAAGGTAAAAGTTTTTGGTTAAGCAAGTTCGGCAATTAGTTTATTTCTCTCAAAAAATTTTTAGTGATGAGAAGTGAAAAAAAATTGCGTAAAAAAAACCGCTTTGTACAGCATACATGCGGTTTATGGGACACAGAAGTATAGGTTTAGTCTTGCTTCCAATCCTCGGGTTGTTGTCTTAGAGCCTCTTCTACCTCTTGGGATCTTTGGGCTCTGTGTCTGGCTTTAAAGTCTGCTGCGCTTTCTGTGCTAGTGTTGTCATAACCCCATTGATCGCCATATTTCTCTATATGATCGCGTGTAGCTTCACGGGCTTGCTGCACCTGTTGTTGGCGCTGCGAGCGAAACCATGCATGATATTCAGCATCAGTGGCAAACGTCTGTGGGTCACTATACTCAAAGTTGCGATTTTCTACAATTTGTGCATCCATATTGCTGAATAGGAGTAAAGCACCTACTGCTAGGCTAGATTGAATAAATTTTCTCATAATCATAATTTTTTATTCCTGCTTCAAATATGTTGCCAAGAGTAAGGATGACTTTTGGGTTTACGTAATATATATACCTTACACCACGTTATATATACGTTGTTCCAAGGTTTTTATAGGCTAAAAACTCTTTGTATTATTTCGCAAAGACTTATTCAATGTCTGTAGTTTTATGAGTAATTTGGGGTGAAGCATTTCAAGCGCTAAAAATCCTCTATTTTGGCGATTATGGAAAAGTTTTTCCATAAATATGCAATATTTCGTTCTTTTAGGTCGTGTATTTCCTCACAACAAGTGGCATAATAAGACAGAAGAAAACATGGAATATAAAAATATTCTGTACACTTTTTTCAAGAAAAACTTTGCAACTAATTTGAATAAATAAAAAATTTTCTAACTAGAACAACGTGAAATGCGCTTATAAAAGAGTTCTAAGTGTTAATTTAGATGAAATTTGGGATTCTAAAATTAAAAAAGTACAGAAATTTTGGAAACATCATTTCGCATGGAATATATTGAACCTATAGTGAAATAAATTTATTCTATTTTGGCAATATCTTGCCTGATATTATAAAATTATTATAAAATTTTATTTTCTTAAATTTATTATCAATTTTATTTAAAGCATTAAAAAATAATTAGTTATATATAAGTAGGCTCATTTGAGCTTTTCAATGTATGTTAATTTTTTAACATTACTGTACTGGTTTAGATGTCCAATTATGTTAAAGGATTTTTTGGTGTCTTTATTCTATTGTCAGAAAAATCATGTCTATTTAGATTTGCCTCAGGAAATAATGTGAGTGCAATTAGTTTTATTCTGTTTTCGAATTATCTCACGTTTAAAGACGTTGGAATTTGCAATTAGTTATTCGGCTTTATCTGAGTAATTCACTTTGCACTTCACATTTATTTCTCATGAAAACGAAAGACTTATATGACGATTACAACTTCTCTTTGTTTAATGAAAAACACTTAAAACCAAAAGCTTTTTAATAGACCGAAAATCAATCTTACCTACATATGCAAAATTTTACTTTCGTTAAACTGATTTGCCTTTTGTTCTCTGGCTTAGCTTTTGCCCAGAGCAACGATTGGTGCAACGTGTACCCGGGTATTCCATGGGTCAATGGGACAAGTGAGAACTTCAACGTCACTGTACATCATAATAGTAATGTGTTATTACGTCATTGGTGGCGAAATCCAAACAATTTAATTGATTCCGATCTTACCAACTTCACTGGTGAAACTTTTTCTCTTTTCGGTAGTCAAGCTGATAGAGTAATTAGCGTAAGAGAAGTAAATCAAACATATCCGGCAGGAACTTTTGCAGGTTATCATTTAAGAATTACAGATCAGGTTTCAGCTAGTAGTATAATTCTGCGCACGTATCATAATGTTGGTGGAACTCGTACGCTTAAAGAAACTAGAACTTTTTCTCAAGGCTTTACTCTGATAAATTTTGGTAGCGACAGGCAAACATTAGGTTTTGTTACTTCCCAAGATTTTAATGAAATTGAACTTGTTTATAGTTTTCAGGGTGGTATCAGTGGTAATTTAGATCTATTTTACGCCGTTTTGGGCAGAGTGTGTCCGGGACCATCGATGAGTTGTGATAATAACGAAATTGCTGCCAATACACCTATCAACTTCACCCGTCCAACCTTTCCTGTTCAAGCCGGCTCTAATGTGAGCGGTTTCGGTATATCTGCCGTTACAAATACTAACAATCTTCTAACGCAGGACACTACAGATTATGCCACGATATTCCCGGGAAGTAGTATTCTCGGCAGCGCCAGTGTTTGGGTAGAGGATCAATTAAGCGTTTATCAACCGGGTACTTTTGCAGGATTTGATATTCGCAGCAATAATCTACTTGCTCTAGGCTTTTTCAATAATCTTCAAGTTAGAACCTATCTTAATGGAACGCTACAACAAACTGTCAACTCTGAATCTTTATTCATTGAGGCACCATTTCTTGATTTAAATAATAGAAGAATTATAGGCTTTAACGCAACACTTCCATTCAATCGGGTAGAACTTGTTGTTAATCAACCAGCCGGTGTTTCACTCAGCGCAATAGATGTGTTCAATGCCATTATTCAAAAGCCTTGTGAGGGTGAGGAGCTGGAATGTAACTTGCCTACCGCTATCAACGCGCCTGAGTATCCTGTACACATCAGTTTGTCCAGAACGGGCTTGAGCGGAGGTGCATGTGCAGGTTGTACGGTTACAAATACTGATAATGTAATCAATGGCGACCCAACTTCCTTTGCGACAATAAATATGCCTGCGGGAGGAGCTTCTGTGGGTAGCATTGCAGTGAAAAAATCTCTTGAACCATGGGAGGCTGGTACCTTTGCCGGCTTTGAAATAAGAAACGCGAATTTTATCAATGTTAATCTATTCAGCGCATACACTATTACCACTTTTCTGAATGGTGTACAGCGCGAGTCTTCTGCAAACTTTGGTTTGCTCACTACCAATTCCAACCTATTAAACGGCGATGGTAGAACTATTATGGGCTTTGAAACCACTATGACGTATGATGAGGTACAAATCTCCATTGCAAATGGTATCGGTCTCAACGTTGGTAATACTCAAGTCTTTAATTTTGTGGTACAAAGATTTTGTGACATGCCGGAGCTGGAGTGTAATGAATACACTACGCTGGCAACTCCTCAATTCCCTGTATTCGTCAACTCAAGAAACACGGGTGTAAACTCTGCAGCTTGCGCCGCATGTTCACTTACCAATACTCAAAATGTACTTGATGGCAATCCTAATACCTATGCATCATTGCAACTTTCCGGTGGTTTAGCAGCATCAGGCACATTTGCAGTAAAATTGGGTGGAGACAACGTCATTGCACCAGGCAATTTCGTAGGGTTTGATATCTACAATCCTTCTCTCATCAATGCCAATTTCCTTTCTGGCATGGCATTTACTACTTACCTTAACGGTGTACAGCAGGAATCTTTCCTTACTGATGGCATTGTTGTAGGTGCGGGTACAGACTTGCTTTCCGCAAGTGGCCGTTCCGTTATGGGTGTAGTTCCTAGCTTGCCTTTTGATGAGCTCAAACTTGATATGTTCAACACTGCAACCCTTGAAATTGGTGAAACGCGTATTTATGGCGCTGTTTTATCAAGATCTTGTGCTGGTGTTGTGGAGTGTGATAAGAGTTACTATCTCACAAGACCTGAATTCCCGGTTGTGATCAATGCACAACGCACGGGCGTTAGAGGTATTTTGTGTGCATCATGTGCAGTGGCAGACCCTGAGCATGTTATTGACGCTAATCCAAACAACTATTCTGAGTTTATCCTAGACGCCGGTGTGCTATCGACGGCTACACTGAGCGTTGTAGATCCTACAGTACAATATCCTCCGGGTACATATGTAGGTTTCACTTTACGAAACCCAACATTGCTACAATTAGACTTCCTTGAAACCATCACGGTACGCACATACCTCAATGGCGTGCAGCAAGAAGTGCGCACAGGTTTCAACCTTCTGGATTTGACTCTTCTAATTCCAATTTTAGGGAATGACACTAGAAATGTCGGATTCTATGCATCTCAACCATTTGATGAGGTACAGTTAGAAGTAGCGTCTCTTACAAGTAGTATCAACCGTATTCAGATTTTTGGTGTGTTAATTGACACTCGATATTCAGATGATGGGGGTACGGGCAACCTTAATTGTGCTGAAGATGTACAAGTAATTGCTAATGATGACTTTGCTACATTCATTCCACTACTTCCAAATGTGATTAATGTTTTGGAGAATGATGAGGTAGTCAATGGACAAATCAACCCTGGCTCTGTGAGTTTGGTTCCACCTGCAGGTGCTACTAACATCACCACAGATGCGCAAGGTGATGTCATTGGGGTTACAATCCCTGGCGAAGGTCGATGGACAGTAAATCCGGAAACAGGAGTGGTAACATTCACACCTCAACTTGGATTTGTAGGTACACCTTCACCTATAGACTATAATTTTGCTGATGTAGTGGGTACAAGATCCAATGATGCCACCATTAGCTTTGATGGTCTTGTATCGGTGAACTTTACTCCTGATATCACGGTTGCTCCTTCCATATTTATGGGAACGGATTCACCATTTGAAATTACAGTTTCTGCCAACAATATCAGCACTGCACTCGGCTTATCTATCAATCAGGTATTGGCAGAGGTTGATGCAAATGATGCTGTGTGGCAAATACAAGTAGCACCTACCACTGTTTTGAACAATGGTTGGATTTATTTAGGAAATGTATTAGGTAAACACAGATTTGCCAATGTCAATTTGATTGCACCTAATACACATTCAGAGTTTACCTTCCCTGCAACTTTCACTTCTCCAGGTCGTGGTCAATACACCTTTAGAGCCCATATCTTGCTGGAGTTGCCTGTGACAGGTATTGTCGATCTGCAAAATGAAGACATTGAAATCGTTGAAACCTATTAATCTATCCAATCATAAAAAACACGTAAAGATGAAACTTAATATATATCTATACATAATTGCGATACTGTGCTTGGGTGGATTCCTCCAAGCTCAAGATCCCGGTATTGAAGGTACTCCTTTCAATACTACAACTACAGCAGATAATCAGTTGCTATGCCAAGAACAAATTTGCTTCATTATTGGGGTAGGTTCAGATAGTGACGAGTTGGTTTTCCCTTCTCCGGCAGAGAGACCTATGTCTGCTTTGCTCTCAACAAAAGGTATGTTGGTTGGGTCAATTATTGTCTTGGAAAATCATCCGGATTATGTAACTACCGGTAACTACTTTGATATTTCAGCTGACGCTGACGGTTTTACTTATAAATTCGATCAGAACACTACTATTCCTGCAAACGGTAAAACCTATTATCAAGTTTGTGGTATTAGAATGGACCCTACTTTTTTTGATGATCAGTTCTACCCAACTGTTGTGTACAATCTCAATGGTAACCCGGGTGGGTTTTATCCTACCAATGAAGGCACTGACCAGATTGCTTACGATGTGAATTTTATTAATTGTGTTGAAAATACATTAGTGGCTGTTCCGGATATCAACCAAACTTATGCAGGCACTCCAGTACATGGCAATGTGTTGTACAATGATTACGACCCGCAAGGACACTCATTCACGCTTACTTCTATCACAAGTGGGGGTGTAACAACGTCGGTAGCTCCGGGTGCCGCCACAACTGTTGCTGTATCAGGAATTGATGCCGATGGGAATACAGTTCCTAACGCTGGAACTATTACTATAGATTCAAACGGCGAGTACACATTTAGTCCGAATGATGGTTTTGTAGGTACAATTAATGTTGGATACGAAATTACTGATGAGCATGGAGCTGTGGACACAACTAATCTTAGCATCATTGTATTCGAGGAGAATGAAAATTCCCAATATGCACCGATTGCCCAGAATGACTATGCAGTGATGCAGCCTGGAACACCGGTTACCATCGATGTACTAGCAAACGACAGCGACCCGGATAGCCCTATTGATCCGTCTTCAGTTTCTCTGATTCCTCCAACTAATATACCAGGTGCTACCGGTACGGACACCAATGGAGATGGTAACATAGATCAAGTAGTTGTACCGGGACAAGGCACTTGGACAGTGAATCCAACAACCGGTGAGGTTACATTCACACCGGAACCTGGTTACACCGCAGATCCAGCCCCTATCAGTTATACAATAACAGACGATGATGGCAACATATCCAACCCTGCCACCATCACACTAGTGGTAGATGATACTACTACAAACTCTATGAGCGCTACCGATGATTCAAAGGTTGGTATTCAAGGTTCTACTTTGCAAGGTAATGTTCTTATCAACGATAAAGATCCGGATGGCAGTACAGGTACGCCTTCTATCACTAATGTGAGCTACTATGATGCCAATGGAAATGTAGTTGAACTCACCAATTTTGGCCAAGATGTTACAGTGTATGCTTGGACCGGTACAACATGGGAAGCAGCAGGTACTATCAATATGCAAGCAGACGGCACATACACATTTGTAGGTTTGCCGGACTTCATAGGAACAGTAAACATACCATACACCGTATGCGACAACAATTATCCGGACAACGCATGTGCAACAGCCACATTGTATGTGAGCATGGTACCACGTCTATGTATTTCACTGAACCTATTTGTAGCATTAGAAGGTCCGTTCAATGCAGCAACCGGAACTTTAAACAATACTTTGTACACGAATCATTTGTTGCCGGGTCAGGATAAAAGGTTGTCACCATCTTTTAGTGTTAGGCTAAATGCAGCTCAAACACCATTCGGTCAACCATATAGCGGAGCGCCTTGGAATTATACAGAGCAATTGATGAACGACTATGGTGATGAAAGTCGAACAGATGCACCTAATGAAGTAAAACCTTATCCGGCTAATGTCGTAGATTGGGTACTTGTTACTCTTCGTCAAGGTGGTACATCGCCTGCAAACAATGTTTGGCGCTGTGCGGCTTGGCTCAAGACTGACTCTAGCATTGAATTCCCAGAAGAATGTGGCTGTGTAAATCTCGATGCCAACCAATCGTATAGAATTGTTATTGAGCATCGAAATCACCTTCCAATTATGAGTCCTTCTCCTGTTGCAATTGGACAAGGGGAGTTGACTTACGATTTCAGAATGAACAACTCCTATAATCTATTGCCTGTCAGAGTCGGTCAAAAAAGAGTTTCGGATACTTGGATGATGTATGCTGGTAATGGTGATCAAATTATGGAAGCTACTTCACCTCGGCTTATAAATTCTTTTGACCGTGAACAATTCCAAATCAACCAATCTTTAATAGGATATAAATTAGCTGATTTTGATTTGAATGCTTTTGTGAATTCTTTTGATCATGCATTATGGCAATTAAACCAGTCTTTAAGCACAATTGTTCAATAAGTAAAATAAAGAAAACAGAAATGAATAAAGTAACAATTCTTATGGTGTTTTGCTTTTTTGTAAGCACCTTACTACAAGCACAAAGAAACGAGGATATTACACCTCAGGTACGTTGGGTTTATATCGATAGTTCTACTAATTATCCTGAAGATTCATCATGTAGCGTTTCAAGTGAGTGTGCAACAAATACCATTTGTTTAGGTTTAGAACTTACTCCAAGTTATAGTGGTAATATGCAATCTTATACTTCTACTTGGCTTGGAACTTGTCCATCACCGGTATTTCTGAATCAACAATCTTGTGTAATGACTTCCGCTCAAACTAATAATTTTTTTGATCTGTGCGAGGGTGAAAACTCCATCTATTTATTAGCTTCGGGTCAGAGTGGAGATTTTCCAGTAACTGCTGACTCATCTTATATAGTACATACAATATGTTTTGAATGGGAGCCTGGTATTCAATTTACTTTGCAGAAGGAACAAACAAATGCGGATTACACTTGGTCACCAAATGGTATTGGTGCTGAAGAATTTCAACATATAGATCAGACTTTGAGCCGTGATGAATTTTGTCCGGAGTGTCGTGTTCCAGCCTTTGCAGGTGGTATTAACAGACCTACCAATGTAGGTATCACAACATTGGAGCGCGGCAATGAAGAAGTTTGGGTGATTGCCGGTAACAATGGCTTCCTGAAACTAGAGTCAAGAACCAAAGGTTTTGTGCCTACGCGCCTCAGCACAGCTGAAAGAAATCAACTCGAAGCCGTAGAGGGTATGTTGATTTTCAACACCACCACAGACTGTTTGGAGTACTATGATGGTACTGCATGGTTGTGCTCAACACAATGTTATTAATCTCAAAACTATCAACACAATGAAAAATTTATATATCACAGCCGCTTTTCTTATTCTTGGCACGCTCAGCCTCAGCGCTCAGGTAGCCATTGATAGAAATTCACTTACCAACAACTCTGTAATTTTGGAATTCGGAGATATTCGCAGTGATTCCGCTGGTATCAAAGGTCTCATATTGCCGGTAGTAGACAACGTCACCTCCATACCTACAAGCCAATCAGGTACCTTAGCTGTAGATGCAAGCACCAATCAAGTAAAGCTACTAAAAAATAATGGCTGGGTAGTCCTTTCTACCAGTACTGTTGACATTACTGCTCCTACCTTAGATGAAGTAGGGGATGGAGTAGTTATAGGTGTGGAAGACGGTGCTCCAGAAGGTGTACTTGTATTGAATGATACAACTAAAGCAATGATTCTACCTCACGTCCCAAGCGTTTCAGAATTCCCCAACCCGGAAGTTGGCACTTGGGTATATGACACACAGCGTAAAGCTTTAGCTTTCTTCAATGGCGAATTTTGGGAAATACGCTACGGTCAGTAATTTATAATACTTAGCCTAATCTTATATCCGTCACAATTTATTTGTGGCGGATTTTTTTTTCTGAAAAGTAGTTTGCAGTCTTGTCAATGCGGCTTATAGTAATAATAGAGTATTGTTTAATTATTATTTGGGAGACCCTACAATATTTTGCCGGTATGCGGCAGCAAAATATTGTAGGCCGGGCCATTGCGCTAAATCTTGCTCAGCCATGCCTGCAAAATTGTGGCTTCATCGGTTTTCGGCCGGTTGGGCGGCCTCAACCCGCTTCAGCTCACATTTTGCCAAGGCATGTCTCTCACAAGGATACCGCGCATGTCCCTGTCTCAGCCTGCCTACGGCAGGCCCTATTTTGGGCCTAGGTTGTTTTTTATTTTTTTATTCCTTTGATGGTGTATCCTTTCGGCATCACAATCCTATTCTTGGCATTTATAGCCTAATGCTCCAAAATAACTGATTTCGATAAAATTCAAAATTTATCCACAACACATACCACCAAATTTTTCTATCTTTATCACAACAAATCAAAAATTCAAGAATAAATATGCATATCAACAATCCCTCCGTAGGCATTATCATGGGCAGTCAAAGTGATTTGCCTGTTATGCAAGCTGCAGCAGAAATATTGAGAGAATTAGGCGTTAGCTATGAGCTCACAGTAGTCTCTGCACATCGCACGCCGGAGCGCATGTTTGATTATGCGCGCACAGCATCATCCCGCGGGCTCAAATGCATCATTGCTGGAGCAGGTGGCGCAGCACACCTTCCGGGTATGGTAGCATCTCTCACACCATTGCCTGTAATAGGTGTTCCGGTAAAATCATCCAATTCCATAGACGGTTGGGATAGTATTTTGAGCATTCTGCAAATGCCCAATGGCATCCCGGTAGCCACAGTTGCACTTAACGCTTCAAAAAACGCCGGCCTACTGGCCGCAAGAATGCTAGCCGCTTTTGACACGGATCTCAGAGACAAACTACAGGAATATCACAAAAATATGAGCCACAAAGTGCTGGAAAAACTAGATGATCTTGTATATCAACATCCTAATGGATATGATATCAACCCGGATTAAAGGATAGTTGAAAGCGCTCTTTAAGTAGCATAAAAACACCGAAATTCCGTTTCCTCTAAATTTACTGCAAACACATTTTGTTTATACAGAAAATATTTTCTATATTTGCACCCCGGTTATGAAAATGGGGAACACCCAATAAAAGAATTA
Organism: Weeksellaceae bacterium; assembly: GCA_030535475.1. Lineage (GTDB taxonomy): Bacteria > Bacteroidota > Bacteroidia > Flavobacteriales > Weeksellaceae > JAUNRT01. Next base: position 18,177 of record JAUNRT010000038.1, read on the forward strand.
TAGCATGAAAAGAACATTTCAACCCTCCAATAGAAAACGCAGAAACAAGCATGGTTTCAGAGAGCGTATGGCTACGAAAAATGGCCGTAGGGTATTGGCAGCACGCAGACGCAAAGGAAGAAAACGTGTTTCTGTGAGTGTGGTACGCGCAAAGCGTTAATCTTTTGATAAAAAACCTACAGTAAAGAAGCTTGAATCTAGGATTGCAAGCTTTTTTTTATATTTGCTAAATACTTACACGCAATTAAAATGGTTGAGGATAACATTATCACACTTCGCGATGCCGATATTCATCAAAGAAATTTCCTGGTTCTCAATGGGGTTGACTTCGACCTCAAAAAAGGAGAGTTTGCCTACCTAATTGGCAAAACAGGAAGTGGTAAGAGTAGTCTGCTCAAAGTGCTTTACGGTGACTTACCTTTACAGAAAGGCGCAGGTTCCGTTGCAGGATATGACCTCAATCACATGAAGACTTCTCGAATTCCGGGTCTTAGACGCAAACTCGGTATAGTATTCCAGGACTTTCAACTCCTTACTGATCGTACTATTGAGAAGAACCTTAGATTTGTGTTGAAAGCCACCGGCTGGTCAGACAAAAAAGAAATCGCCGCGCGCATAGATGAAGTATTGGAAAGCGTAAACATGGCTACCAAAAAACACAAAATGCCGCACCAACTTTCCGGGGGTGAGCAGCAGCGTATTGCAATTGCACGAGCACTTCTCAACCACCCCGAGCTTATCCTTGCAGATGAGCCTACCGGTAACCTCGACCCGGAAACCAGCTTCGAAATCATGAACCTCATTCTGCAGATTGCAAAAGAAAGAGAGATGGCCGTTCTCATGGCTACCCATGACTATTCATTGATTCGCAGATTCCCGGCAAAAACTTTCAGATGCGAGAATGGTAAAATCTCTACCTCAGAATCGCAAATGCTTTTCACTTCTTAAATATTACCCATGCTGTCCATATTGGTGCCTGTCTATGCTTATGATGTGACAGCTTTAGTACAGCATCTACATCATGCTTGTACGCATGCAGATATCACTTTTGAAATTCGTATCGCGGATGATGCTAGCAAAGACCCTTCTTTGCAACACAGAAACAGCCAGCTACAAAATTTATCTCACACCACCTATACTCAGCGTCCGCAGAATGTAGGCAATCGACTCAACCGCCAAAGTCTGGCTCAAGAGGCGCAGTATGATTGGCTACTTTTTTTAGATGCCGACACCTTGCCGGTATCAGAAAATTTCATAGAACTTTATGTAGCTGAGATACGTTCCAATGAGTCGGATGCCATTTGTGGTGGTATCGCATATAAGCCTAGCACCGATGCAGCCACACAAAATTTGCGTCATCTCTATGGTTCACGTCAAGAAAGTTTGACCAATGCTGCTAATACCGACGTAGGAGAGTGGAAGGGAAGCAATTTTCTCATTCGCAAATCTGTATTTCAACAAATCCAAACGCTTCAATTACCGTCCATTTATGGTTATGTGGACGTGACCTATGGCATCACACTCAAAAAAAATGGCTTTAAAACCAAATTTATCAACAACCCTGTCTATCATCTCGGTTTAGAATCTTCTAAAAGATTTCTAGAAAAAACAGATCTAGCCATGCAAAACGCGCTCTTTTTGTACAACAACCTCCCGGAATCACGGCAATACATCAAAATCCTGAAATGGTTTCATGCCACGCGCCCGGTTATCATCTCTCAAATTTTCGTAACATCATTTCAGTTGACATCATCTTTGCTCAAACGTAACTTGCTCAGCAACAAGCCAAATATATTTTTATTCCAATTCTACAAACTTGGAAAACTACATCAGTTGCACAACAAGCAATGACCAATGAATTCTAAAAAACCTAAATTTTTTTATTCAAATTTGCATTTATGTAAAAAATATTGTTATATTTGCATCCGCTTTTGAGAAGTGAAACACACTCCTCCTTAGCTCAGTTGGTTAGAGCATCTGACTGTTAATCAGAGGGTCGCTGGTTCGAGCCCAGCAGGGGGAGCAAAAAAAGACTTACA
>JAUNRT010000128.1 GCA_030535475.1 Weeksellaceae bacterium
TACATCTTATTGCATTTTGCTGTATTTTGATTAGGAAACATTAAACAAGTTCATATTAAAGCTCAATAAAAAGCAAGTTTTATTTAAAATATTTAGTGTCCACTAAATATACGCACAGTTTCGGATGTAAATTTTCTCACACAAAAATTGGAAATAGCCATTCCGCACTTTCAAGTAATTTTTAATCGAACAGAGTTTAGTCCTAAATTCTATTTACCGCTTCCCAACCAATCAGCGCATGTTTGCGCAGCGTTCCCCAGCGAAAATTTCCAATTTCACCGGTATTTCTCAGCACCCGGTGGCATGGAATCAATACCGCAACAGGATTGCTACCCACAGCATTGCCTATGGCGCGGGCGGCGCTTGCTGATCCTGGGTCGGATCCCAATTCAGAATAGGATTTCAACGCCCCAGCCGGAATTTCGCAAAGCAATCCCCAAACCTTTTTCTGAAATTCTGTAGCCTGAACATCAAATACTAATTCATGCTGTGAAAAAACGTTATTCATGGCAATTTCCGCCTTTTCCGTCCAGATGTTTGCCTGATTTACACAATTCAAATGAGAAAAATTTTTGCCTATGAACTCACCGGTTTTCTCAAAATTTGCAATGAAATGTATTGAACAAATTCCTTTATCGCTTGCCACCACCACGGCATCACCAAATGGAGATTCAATTTTTTGATAATAATGCTTGCCTTCATTCGAAGGTTTTTCACCTTCTACAGATGTCCAACGAATAATGTTTCTGCATTCTTTCTGTGAAGGCTCAGCAGCATCTCCATAAATATCTGTAAAAAGGTCTCTCGGTGCATTTCTTCGGGCAAAATCCCTTTGTCTTTGCTGCAAAACATTGATGAATTCTTCAGCATTCATACCACTCCATTGCCGGAATGCATTGTTGATCTCTTCCTCGCTCATTCCAGATGCTCCCGTTACAAATTCCCAATCAAGATTGGTTGACGGTTTTCGAATATATAACTCCAAAAATTCTGATATGATTGGGTACATCTTCATAGTCTTGCTCTGATGTTGTTGTAAAGGAAAACCAAATTTGCATACAATTTAGTTCATCTTTCCCAAGAATCACTTAAATTCTAGAGAATCAATTTGCAAATACTCAAAATTTTTACCGCGAAAGATTTATGCTGCCAACTAAAAATTATGGTTTACCCAGCTGTTTTATTTGGAGAATAAATTAGACTTGACTTTGCGAAAACCTAAAGGAATGATACTACAGTAAAATTACTTCTCTTCTTCGCTTAGCGTACTTTTGATAAAAAGTTCATCCAGTTGATCTTGAGCAATTGGCGAAGGTGTATTGATCATGACATCTCTGCCGGCATTGTTTTTAGGGAATGCAATGTAGTCTCTAATGGTTTCAGATCCGTCTAAGATCGCAACCAAGCGATCGAACCCAAAGGCAATTCCGCCATGAGGAGGAGCACCGTATTCAAAAGCGTTCATCAAGAATCCAAACTGGGCTGCAGCTTCTTCTTCGCTAAATCCGAGTAGTTTAAACATGCGTTGTTGCAAAGACTTGTCAAAGATTCTTATAGATCCACCACCGATTTCGTTGCCATTGAGCACCAAATCGTATGCATTTGCCCGAGCCTTTCCAGGGTCTGTTTCCAATAAGTGAAAATCTTCAGGTTTTGGAGAAGTAAATGGGTGGTGCATAGCGTGGTAACGTTGCGTTTCATCATCCCATTCCAACAGTGGAAAGTCCAACACCCAAAGCGGTGCAAATACTTGCGGATCTCTAAGATTGAGTCTATTGCCCAATTCTAATCTTAGCTCTCCCAATTGCTTGCGCGTGCGATTTTCTTCGCCCGCTAGTACAAGAATCAAATCACCCGGGTTAGCGCCTGTGATTTCTACCCATTGTTGCAAATCCTCAGTTGAATAGAATTTGTCAACAGAAGATTTCAGTGCGCCATCTTTCGGCACACGCACCCAAATCATACCTGAGGCTCCAATTTGCGGTCTTTTTACCCAATCCGTGAGTTGATCTATTTCTTTGCGGGTATAGTCAGCAGCTTCCGGAACAGCGATACCACCTACAAGCTCTGCGTCTTCAAAAATTTTAAAATCACGACCTTTTACAGCTTTGGTGAGATCGCCTATCTCCATGCCAAATCGTATGTCCGGCTTGTCACTACCAAAGCGCTGCATAGCCTCCTCATAGCTCATTCTTGGAATAGCTTGGGGAGCAATATCTTTTATTTCTTGTAGTAAATGCAAGAGCAAACCTTCAAAAGTTTGCAAAATATCTTCCTGCTTCACAAAAGCCATTTCGCAATCTATTTGTGTAAACTCAGGTTGACGATCTGCACGCAAATCCTCGTCTCTGAAGCATTTTACAATTTGGAAATATCTGTCTAGACCACCCACCATCATCAATTGCTTGAAAGTCTGTGGCGATTGCGGTAGCGCATAAAAAGTGCCCGGATTCATACGTGATGGAACCAAAAAATCTCTTGCACCTTCCGGAGTGGATTTTATGAGAACCGGAGTTTCCACTTCTACAAAGTCTTGTGCAGCCAAGTAATTGCGAGTAAGTTGTGCTACGCGGCTACGAAAAACAAGTTTGTCTTGTACTGGTTTTCTACGGATATCCAGGTATCTGTATTGCATGCGAAGCTCTTCACCGCCATCCGTTTGGTTTTCAATGGTGAATGGAGGTAGTTTGGATTGATTGATGATGGTAAGTTCCTCCACCAAAACCTCTATTTCACCCGTTGGAATCTTCATGTTTTTAGACTCTCTTTCAAGTACAGTACCAGAGACTTGAATCACAAACTCACGGCCGAGTGTTCTAGCTTGTTCAAGCAAAGCGGCATCAGTGCGCTTCTCATCTAGCAAGAGTTGAGTGACACCATATCGGTCTCGCAAGTCTATCCAAATCATAAAGCCTTTGTCACGCACCGTTTGCACCCAGCCACTGAGAGTGACTTGTTGCCCTACATGCTGTATATTGAGTTGACCGTTGGTGTGCGTTCTGTACATAAAAAGTGAAATTTTGCTTGCAAAAATATCAAAACAGCCCTTGTGTCGCAAATGATATTATTGCTGATGATTTCCGTGAATTAGTTTGGCTGAAAATACTGAAGAATTATAACGAATGTTTTGAAATTCATTTGCCAATTATTGGACACTATTAGCAGTTGAAAATTACAAGTACAAACAAACAGGGAAATAAACCTTTAAATTCGATTTGTGTTACAAATGTGTTACAACGCTAAATAAGAAAAGACCTACGTAAATGTAAGTCTTTTTTTGCTCCCCCTGCTGGGCTTGAATCCCGCATGAGCGGGACACATGCCACCTGACCCAACTGCCTGTCCAGGGAAATCCGGGAATTAATCCCGCATCCCGCACTTGCGGGACAAGCTGTGCGGGACTCTAACCAACTGAGCTAATTTTCCGGCAGGTTTGATATTAGACTTGAATATTGCAATTTCTAGACTCACAAAAAAATTCCAATATAAAAAAAAAGACCTACGTAAAGGTAAGTCTTTTTTTGCTCCCCCTGCTGCGCTCGAATCCCGCATGAGCGGGACACATGCCAGCTGACCCAACTACCTGTCTAGGGAAATCCGGGAATTAATCCCGCATCCCGCACTAGCGGGACAAGCTGTGCGGGACTCTAACCAACTGAGCTAATTTCCCACTTGGAACGAAATCAGGGTCGATTAGCTTAAGTATGAATTTTCGACTGTGTTGTTTTTTGATAAATCTTTCCAAGGTTATTGCTTGTTTTTCGCTTTCGCATTTGAACACAGCTCTCAATTTCCAAGGACGAAATTTGCTAGTAAATGTGTTGAAATCTGTTTGCGAATTATGTTTCTCTATGCGCATTTGTATATTAGATGTATAACCTACATAATATTTATCTGCTGTTTCTGAATGTAATATGTAAAGAAAATACATAATCAAAATATAAAAAAAAGACCTACATAAATGTAAGTCTTTTTTTGCTCCCCCTGC
>JAUNRT010000039.1 GCA_030535475.1 Weeksellaceae bacterium
GGGTGGTCTATGGGTGGCAAGTCTTTTCTGAGCTGCTCTATGGTGCGCTGTCTGTAGCCTCTATTGCTACGCAGGTTGTGTAGTTTTTGATGCAGGCGCTTGTCTGGGATTTTGCTGAAATCTTCTTGGACTTCTGTGGGCATGATGCGCCGGGTGTGCTGGTAGTGCTGAAGTGTCTTGTCGCACTTGTCTATTTGTGCAAATTGGTGCCAGATCTCCCATTGGAGCTTGCTGGCTTGTAGCACTTCTGCGTCTGCAAGCGCGTTGAGCTGCACTTTGAGTGAGCAGGCTTGCAGGAAGCAATGTTGGCGCTGCAAGTATGTGGGGTGCAGCTCTGGCGGGTACTCTGATATGTAGTCCTGGAACGTGGCCCTGGGCTGATAAGCTACGGTGGATGCTGGTGCCGGGGTGTGGGCTGTGGTGGTGGGTGTTTTGCGGGCTTTTTTTTCTAGCTTTTTGATTTCATATTTTATGCGTGCCTCATTGCGCAGGCTGAGTGAGTTGCCTATTTGGGCTAAGACTTTTTCACTGCCCCCTAGCTGGAGGAATTCTTTTTGTAGTTGTTCAAATTCTGTTTTTTTCATGGGGAATTAAAAAAAAGCCTCCGCACTGGGGCGAAGGCTCATTAAAAACACAATTACATGACTAGGATGCTTTATTTGGAGCTCTGTGCGCTTTTTCTGCGCGTGGGCTTCTTGGATGCTGGCTCATCTGACTTGAGCAAGGATTGCAAAATTTCTACTTCTGCAAATTTGCCTTCTCGCTCTCTCTGCCGAATGAGCTGTTGTAGCAGCACTTGTGGGCAGCCTTTGAGTATCTCTGTAGCTGCAGGTTTGATGCCTATGTGCCGGAAGCCTTGCAGGTATAGTTTTTTGCAAGTACGATCCGATGGTAGTGTGGTGAGGTCTACTACGCCTTTACCATTCCTGTGCACACGGCTGCCTGGGCTGAGATTTTCAAAATACTTGCTCATGCTCAGCTGGCTTGTGGGTCTTGGGTTTCTACTATGTCACCTTCATAGAGATAGACGTAGGTATTGGCTTTGATAACCACTGTGGTGGCGGCCTTGTCTTCATAGGCTTTGCCGGTGGTGGTCTCAGCGCTCTCTATCATTGCCGGGCTGAATTTTGTGCCTACAATCCAGTTGCGCCCATTGCTATCTGGCACATTAAGCACCAGCGGCACGTTGGCAAATCTGCGTTTCCAGCCTAGAGCCTTGGTGCTGAACTTTGGGATCATGGCGGTGAACTCTATTTGCCCCTTTTGATTTGCTTTGCCACCCACCAATACTTCTTTGAGCTCATTCTCATCCATCACTAGGTCTATGCCTTTCCAACTTTTGCCCTCTGCTAGCTCTATGCCTCCTTTGGCTATTTTTACGGTAGCCTCCATAGCTCCATCTGCGGGTGGTAGGGCTATGGATTCTATGAAGGCGGCAGGTATGTACTGTACGCGTAGGGATACGCCGCTCGCGCTCTCATCATTGAAGCAGTTGTCTAGGTTTTCCGGGAGGCTGTTTGCGAAACAATTGTCCTGTGCCATTATTCTTTGATTTTTGTGATTAGGGTTGATTTTTTGCCGATAAGATGCAGCAATGCATCCTGGTCTTGTGCTAGCTCTTTTTGTGTGAGGCTATTGCCGCTAAAGCGTATGCGCTTGGGGGCAGTGTCTGCAAACTGGTACTTTGCGCCACGGAACTCAAATGTGTGCCCGGGTGTGCTTTTTTTCTTTTTTGCGGGCTTGGTCCCAGAAAGTGCTTCTTGGGCTGATGCCAGTTCTGCCTCAGATTGCCCAAGGGCTGTTTCTAGCTCTTCGTTTTTTTCTGCAAGGTCTAGAAAGGGTGTGAGGTCTGCTATGGTGAGCCCTTCAAATTTTGCCTTGTTGGTATCGCTGATAAGCCCCTGCGCTTGGAGCTTATCTAGCAATTCTGGTTTGGTAATTTTGCTCATCTTATCTGGCTATTTTGTTGAAATCTTGCGGGTATATAATCTCATTCAAGCCTTCATCACCAAGGCCGCGCACGGCATCACCGTCTTCGCTAGACACAAATAGATACTCAGATGCGCCGAAATCATAGCCTAGATGCCACTGGCTAAAGATTTTCACTTCATAGTCTTGCACCTGCACATCATCTATGCGGGCAGGGCTTTCTTTTCTGTCATACAGGCGGAAGAATGTGCCTTCTACCCACGCTATGATGCGCCCAGGTGTGAGTCCGGGTACGGAGAATATTTCTCGCTGGTACTTGGTACGGGCTCTGTACGGGTCTTTGAGATTTACAAACTGGTCTGTGGGTGTCTCACGCTGTGCCACATAGTCATCAAAATCTTCACTAGAGAGCACTATGCCTTTTATGCGCACGCCACGTGGCAGTTGGCGCTCAAATGCGGTAACTTGGTCTACAATGTTGTCTCCGGCATCCACCGGTATGGTGAATACATTGCCGCTGGCAACGTGGTTGTCTATGACGGTATTGAGCCCATTCATAGAGGTGCCAAAACGCGGGTTTTCTGCATTTTTCTCCTCAGGAGCATACACGCCTTGCACGCTCAAGAAATTGAGGTCATCTGTGATTTTTGGCAGCACAAGGTTTTGTATCACGTATTTAGAAAACGGCATTTCATTGGGTTTTTTCTCTTCATGGTAGAGGTCTTCTAGCCATGTGCCATAGGCCACGTATGGTTTGAGCCCAAAGTTCACCTTTTGATGAAAGTTTTGCATCTCATTCACACGTGCTATAAGGTCACCATAGGGGTTCCAGTTGTCATCAAAAATTTGCACCACGTGGCTGGCAAAGAGGCTTGGCAGAGACCATTTCCCTTTTACCTTGCCCAAGGGGCGGGCAAATTTGTTGATGTAAATGTCTGGGCTGAGTATAGCGCGCTCTAGGGCCAATGGATTGGCTTTGCCATAGCGTACAATTTCATTTTTTATAGCCTCGAAATCAATAGTTTGTGCCATTTTTTTTAGATTTTGTTGTGTTGATCGTTGGGGTTGAAGTATCCGTCTATGAGCCCATCTGTAGAGGGGTCTTGGTCTTGGCCATTGTGTGCGGCAAAGGTGTGCCTATTGGCGCTCTCACCATAGGCTTTGCAGGTCTCGCCTAGGGCTACAATGCTGTCTTCTATGCTGTCAGATGCATCAATCTCATTGACCTGCAAAGCCTGCTCCAGCGCATTGGTGATGCGCGTGTGTGCGTTTTGCAGCTCGCTGTGCTGTGCTTCTAGCGCACTTAATTTTTGTTGCAGATCTGCAGATGGGTTTTGTGCTAGTGCAGCATCAATTTTCTCGAGCTGCTCTTCATCTAAGGAGGCGTGTGGATTTTTGCCAAAAAAACCCGCCTTCACAGTAAGCGCTGTAAGCCCTAGCAAGGCAGTAATGTTTGTGTATTTCATAGTATTTTATAAGTTTTTAAAATTGATTCATTACCCATTCCAGTGTCTGCACATGGTCTACAAGGCCTATCTCTTTTGCCTGCTGTGCCGTGTAGACTTGCCCGCGAAACACCTCGCCATCATCTTGCAGCTGATCTGCGCGGTGTTCCTTTATGGTGTTTATAAACTTGTCTGTGTGTTGCTGTAGATTTTTCTGCATAGCCTGTTCATCCCCAGTAAGCATGTCACGCCACGCCTTGTTTTTCAAATCGGATTGTGGCGCATACACTTCATAGCGCTTTGCGCCGTGCTTTTCTAGAATCCCGGAAATGTCTTCATAGCTCATAAAAGAACCGATAGAGCCTATGACATCTGCATGCTCATTGGCCACAATGAGGTCTGCGGCACTGCCTATCCAGTAGGCAGCGCTGGCCATGAGCCCACCTGTGTATGCCACCACCGGTTTTTTGAAATCTCTGATAGTGCTTGCCAGCTCACCGGTGCCTGCAATCATGCCCCCACCGCTATCTATATCTAGCACTACACCGCTCACCCTACTGTCTGTCTCTAGCTGTTGCAGCAGTTTTGCATAAAATTGTGTGCCTATAAAATTCCAGCTAGAGTATTTAATAATAGGGCCTTTTATATCCAGCAGCACCGGGAATGAGTTGGCACCGGTGTCTGAGATTGCATTTATCTGCGCCGTGATAGATGCTGTATATGCCTGCTCACTCCAGCCTTGGGTTCCTGAATAAACCTTGTCAGAGGCTAGCATAGTGCCAATTATGTCTAGCGCATAGGCCTTGTGGATAGCAAGGGGTTGTTGAAAAATGGAATTAACTCCGGGCATACAAAAATTTTCACAAACCTAGCGGATTGGGTTTGTGTACAAAAGGACTTTAAAATATCGCGGTGCAACCACCTCACCCAGCTCTTGCTTAGCGGGCCGCATGGTGGTGTCGCCAGCGATTTCCAGCACGTGATAATCTTGCCCAGACCCGTCATCTCGCACATGGTCATGCACGTGCATACTCATGGGTTCCCGGGCGTTGCCAAACACTTGGGCATCACTGTTTGTAATAAGCAACACCACATACGCATTGTCTGCCTGCAAGGCTTGCAGCTCTGCGAGTTGCTTGTCTGCAATAGGGTAGTAACGAGCGGTGATGCGCACAGCGTAGTAGTGATTATGCTCCCGCTTTTCGCTCTTTATATCCCGCACAAAACTGCTCACATCATTCACGCGCACTTTAAAATCATAATCATGTGCAGCAGGTAGCACGCCGCGCAGATTGTTGTTGTATGTAAATTTGTGCGCTGCATAGAACACCAGCCAGCTGGCCTCTCTTGTGTTCAACTCTGCGCGGTTGCAGAAATTAATACCATCACTCATATTTTTTAGCTTTTTTTTTGAAAATTTAAAATTTGCGTCACAATAGCGTTTGCTCTATGTGCTTTTTCTTTCTATTAAAATCTCTGCGTATAGTAGAGTAGTTGAGCTCATCTTCAGAGATGTCATAGCTCTGCAGATACCTATTTATAGTATCTTTATACGCAATGCCAAAATGATACTCATTGAGCACAGCACTTCTATACAGGGAATTGCGAAACCACCTATCTATAGTTTTTGCCAGCAAGGTCATATCATCTGCAGTAATGTTACAGCCATATTTGTCAAAAAAACTCATGCTTATGCAAAATTCATAAGTAGCCGCCCTGTCATTTGCCACTTTTTTAAACTCATAATAGTGTGTAGATTTTTTCCTCAGAGTGCTTAGGATCAGCACTCCAAGCTCATCGCTGAAATCTACCTTGTACGCTGCGCCATAGGTGGCCACAAGGAATTTTTTCAAATACGCCGGAACGCTGATCATCAATTTTATCATTATCGCAATTTTTGCCTGCCTGCAATATAAGATTAATATCCAACATCTTGGACAATCCTGTGTATTTTGCCCAAAATCTGGTGTAAAAATTTGTGTGAGTATATAAATTCACAAAAATTCTGTGATTTTGTGATACAGGGCAAAATCGGCTGTAATGTATTGATATACAACACTATTAGCATCACCAATGGTTTTGTGAAACGGCTGTGATGGTTTTGTGAAGTTTTGTGAAGCCTGTGAAATGGAATTTTACGGCTCTCTCTTCACAATTTTTTTTGTGATTCTGTGAACTCTTCACAAAAAATAATGTGAAACCAACTATCAGTATATCAGCAATTTACACTTCATTTATCGTCTTATCACAAAATCACAGAAATTTCCCGAGTTTTTTAAAATAAAAAAAGGAGCAAGGGGAGCAAGGTAAAAATACAAATTGCACAATCTGCACCTTTATAAGGTAATTTTTAATTTATTGTGAATCGGAGAGTAAGGGCAATAAAAAAAACCCGTCTGCGGCTCTCAGACGGGTTGGGTGTTAAATTAATTCAGCGTGTTCAGGAAACGCTTGCAGAGCCTATTTTCTTGGCAATGTCTTGTAGAGCTGCTTGCAGTGTTGTTAATTCATCTTTCGCAAACTCAGCCGGCTTGCCGTTAACCAAGTTTCCATTCAGTCGCTGATAAAACCATTCCTTGCTCTTGCCAAAATATGTTTTTGCTATGTATGCCACAGAGATTATAGGCAAAATATCTCTTAACCTTTCCCGGATCACTACCTGTTCAGCCATGTCGGCAGTGTCCTTGGCTATTTCCAACATAGCTTGCGCAAAATCATCTTCATGTCCTGCCATCAGCTCAGCCATTTCAGCATCAATGACTTGTTTTTCATTTTCAGACTTCGCGGCTATATACCTTTGTTTTAATGCTTCCAATTCTTTTTTCATACTTTTTATAATGTTTTTTATCCCGCCGTGCGGCGGGATGGTTATTATTTTCCTAATTCCTTCAAAGCTTCTACAATTCGCTCAATTTGCTCATCATAGGCTTCTTTAATGTGCTTGCCTCTGGTGCTTACTTCTTTATAGTAGCGTGTCAAGTGCTCCAGATCCTTTAGCAATTTCTTGCGTTCTTTTTCTTTGCGCATTTCAATGAATTAATTTAACATCACAAAGATAATAATCTTTTGCTTATTATAAAAATTATTTCTTTATTTTCTAAAATTTTTTTTTCACGAAATTCATTGGCGCAACCTACTTGCTTCCTACTACAGTGTTCTATAGCGGCGTTTAGTTTCTATATCGTTTTTTTTTTTAATATTTGGGCGGCTACTCGGTATCCGGCTACAAGTACGCAGTCTTTTGGCTGCAAAAATTGTGGCTGGTCGGGTTTTCTTTAATCTCTCAACCCCGCCCAGCGCACATTTTGCATTAGCCAAAATCCTTTGCGGGCTTTCCGCCTACTCCCGGCCGCAGACACGCCTGGCGTATTACATTCAAACTTGCGCATATACGGGTGTTATGCACAACCTACTCAAACAACGCTGTTTGACGAGGTGGTAGATTTTCAATTCGTTTCTTCCCTGCTTCAAAATATTCCTTGTCTATTTCGCAGCCTATGAATTTACGACCCGTATTGTAGCAGGCTTCGGCGCAACTCATGGAGCCTGCAAATCCATCGAACACCGAATAGCCGGGCTTGCTTACGAGTGCCAACAATCTCTCTAAAAGGCGGACCGGCTTTTGGGTTGGGTGGATTGCTGTGTAATGGTCTCTAATTTCTTTAACGATTGTTTTCTCGTTCAAACCAAATTCAACCGACTGCATAACATCGGCGCAACGGTCGCCTGTTTTGCGTTGGTCTGCATTCACGCCAAATTTTGTGAAGTTGTCGCAATTTATTCTATCAGTTCTAATAATTGTTTTCTCGTTCAAACCAAACTCCACCGACTGCATAATGTTTGTGCAACGGTCGCCCGAAGGTTGAAATGGTTCTGCCGTTACTCCTTTTCTGGCGTTCGCAGGGATAGTGAAATCCGTTCTTACAAACTTTCCATCATTAAGTTCAACTATGTTATTTTCCAAAAAATCCAATACCGCTTTCATTGACTTTGCCTGAGTAAAAACAGAACGCATACGCTTCACATCCTGAATAATAGAATTGATGTCGTGCTTTTTCATTTCCAGATAAGGCACTTTTACTTTGTTTATTTTTCCATTGCCATTTGCATACATTGAGATAGTTTCGTGTACGCGGCTTATTGGCATCAGTGGGCTTGAACAATGTCTTTTGTTCCATATAATTTCTTCTTTAAATTCAAACCCCAAATCTGCAAGTATGGTGTTCCAGCGATAAAATGAAGTGCCACGCCCAAAAAGCACCACAAACCACATCAATTGAGCCGTCACCTAATGTTTTGAGCAATTCAACATTATCGCAATTGTAAAGCTCAATGCCCGGCTGTGCATAACAAGGCATTGGCAATATGCCTGCATCTGTACTATCTTTCATCTTTTGTTCTTTGTTCATCATTTGTAAGTAATTCAACTTTTTGTTATTAATTACGGCACATCGCCAATGCTCTACCGTTATCTGCAACCCTAACGAACACCCTGCAAACATTCAATATTCCGACAAAAAGACGAAAATTGCCAACGCTTCGGAAAAATTAAAAGAGGTGCAAGCCTACGCACATTAGTCCAACGCAATTGCACCACATTTAATTTTCTACTAACGCACCAAATCTACCGGCCAGCCATAGAATTTACGACAAAAATTAGTTGCAAACACCAAAGATTTGCTTAACTTTGCGAATTATAGGTCAAACCTAAAAATGTAAAACCTAAAAGATGGTAAGTTTCGGACATTATATTAAATTAGAACGAGAGAAAAGGAATTGGACACAAACTGAATTTGGTGCAAAAATTGGCATTAACTCAAGTGCAATAAGCAGAATAGAAAATGGAACTCAAAAATTTAGTAAATCCAAGCTTCCCAAACTTTCCGAAATATTTCAAATTGACTTACAAAAAATCATTGATTTGTTTTATGCTGACAAATTTGCATTAGAAGCATACGAAAATCATTGTTCAGATAATGTATTTGTAGTTGCTGAAGATAATATTAAGTACATTAAAAGTAATTATACCAAACAAGCCAAATTAAATTTCTAAGGCGTTATGAGTGAAGAATTATTACAAAGGGATTTAATCAAAAATTGCCAAAAACTTGGCAAGTGGGATTTTTATAATATTGGTGCAACTTCTGTAAAGGCATTAAAAGAACACGGCATTATTCGTAATGTAAACTATGGAGCTGAAGAAAAAAAGAAAGTTGATGGCTTAATCGTTCAGAAGAAAAATGTAATAGCTGTTGTCGAATATAAGAAACCATCCGAATTTAAAACAACCGCACAGAAAAGTAAGGCAATAAAACAAGAATTAGAAGTTGCCCGAAAACTTGATGCTCATTTAATCATTGCGACAGACACAAAAGAAACTGTTTGGGTTAATGTTTTAACAGGCAATAAAATTAAGGATGAGAAAGGCAAAGAAATTAAAACAAACTTTGACTTAAATGACGAGAAATTACCCGAACTTATAGAAAAAATAATTTTTTCTATAAACGAATTGAATGACCAAATCAAACCTAAACAATTGGTTAATCCAACTAACTTAGCGAAACAGATTTGGCAGGACATTTGGTCGGTAAGTGGCGCAACACCCGAAAATTGTCTTTATACATTTGTAGAGCTATTTATTTTTAAATATTTAAGTGACTTAGGAGTTTTGAAGGGTGTATATAATTTTAATTCACTATATGCAAATTATGACGGAAATACCGATGAAGAAGTATTAGAAACGTATGCAAGCGTTGTGCGTCCTAAAATCAAAACTTTGTTTCCTGAAAATCAAGCAGACAAAACAACTATTATCAACGGAACTATATTTGTAAGTAAAGACCAAAAAGCGGTTAAAGGCTATAGTACTGTTTTCAAGAAGGTATTGACCAAGTTTAAAGACTACGGAAAACTTGAACATATTGATTATGACTTCAAAAGTCAACTTTTTGAAAGTTTCCTAAAAGAAAGCATCAGCAAGAAAAATTGGGGTCAATTTTTTACACCTCTAAAAGTAGTTAGAGCTGTTGTAGAAATGGCGAAGGACGACATAAAAGTGGGTGCAAAAATTTGTGACCCAGCTTGTGGCGTGGGAAAATTCTTGTTAGAACCTGTAATTACAAAACTTGACCAGTTCTACGAAATCAAGAAAGGAAAACTAATTCCTAAAATTACAATTCACGGTTATGACAAAGGCTTTGACAAAGACGAACAAAAAACAATCATATTGGCAAAAGCCAATATGTTGATTTACTTTTCTGATATTATCAAAGAAAACCCAGGTATTACAACGGAATTTGCTCAACTTTTTAACGATAGCTTTTTACTCAAAACAAACTCCATTTTAGGGACACTTTCTGAACCTGTGGAAAATGAGTATGACCTTATCGTAACAAATCCGCCTTATGTAACAAGTGGAAGTAGTAACTTAAAGGAAGAAATCAAAAAAGACGGAACGCTTGTAAACTATTACAAAATCAATGCGATTGGTGTTGAAGGTTTGTTTATGGAATGGATTATTAGGGCATTAAAACCAAATGGAAAAGCTTTTATAATTGTTCCCGATGGAATTTTCAATCGTCAAAACGATAAAAATCTAAGACAATTTATAATAGATGAATGTTATATTGATGGTATCGTTTCGTTACCATTAAACACGTTTTTTACAACAAACAAAAAAACATACATTCTTTGTTTAACTAAAAAAGCAAATAAAAAGGACGTTCAAACTGACCCTGTATTTACCTATCTAGTAAGTGAAATGGGAGAAACAAGAGACGTTTACAGATTTGACATTGACCAAGATGATTTAAGTGAAGCTGTTACTTTGTATTCCTTTTTCAAAGGTAATAAGTCAAGTTTTGCGAAAATTAATACGGATAAAAGGTGTAAAATTCAGCCATTTGATTTGTTTAAGCCAGACAATCATTGGAGTATTGATAGGTGGTGGTCTAATGATGATAAAGTTAAATTAGGAATAATAGAAGAGGAAAAGCCAGTTGAAATAACAGTCTTTAGTAATTTAGTGAATGATATTTCAGATAGCTTAAAAGATTTTTCCAGTATCCTAAAAGAGGTTGCTGAAAAAAAAAAGCAAAAAGTAAATTTTAAGGAACTAAAATTATCTGATACTAATTTTTTTGAATTGAGTATTGGAAAAAGAGTTTTAAAGAAAGATATATACAACTCAAAAGGAACAATTCCAATTTTTAGTGCGAATGTCAAAGTTCCAATTGGAATGCACACAGATAATATCATACAAAATTTTAATAATAATTTTGTGTTGTGGGGTATTGATGGAGATTTTGAATTTAATGTAATTGGTAAAAACAAACCGTTCTATCCTACAGACCATTGTGGCATTATCAGAATAAAGGAGGACGAAATACTTCCTGAGTATCTAATGTTACAACTTGAAAAAAGTGCAAAGCATTATGGTTTTGATAGAGGATTAAGGTCCTCTCTTAAAAATATGAAAGAAGTTGTTGTTAATATCCCTTTTAATTCCAAAAATAAAATCGACACAGAAAAGCAAATTGAGGTAATTGAAAAGTATCAATTTGTTGCCGAGTTAAAAGAAAATATTGAAAACTACAAAGAACAAATTAATAAGCTCACAATAGAATTAAATAGCTTAGTAGATTTTGACTTAGCCGAATTTAAATTGAAAGATTTATTTCATATTGAAAAAGGGCTTGCAAAATATACAAGGAAATATGGCAATCAGAATAAAGGAGACTATCCCGTTTATTCTGCATCAAATAATTCTCCATTAACTCACATTAATTCATATGATTATGATGGTCAATATTTGACTTGGGCGACTAATGGGTTTGCTGGATATATGATGCTTATTGATGGTAAATTTTCAATTAATGGCGATAGAGGTTTATTAAAACCCAAAACATCTAATATTAGTATTTCATACGTTAAAAATATTTTAGAACCACAATTACGCAGTTTGGCAAAAGGAAGAAAAGGAGAAAAGGGAGAAGATGAGTTTACCAAAGTTTATCCTTCGATGATAGAAAATATTGCAATTTCATTTCCTGTTAGCAAGAATAATGAGCCTGACATCAAATCTCAAATAGAAATTGCAGATAAGTACAATAAAATAGAAGAAATAAAAAAGAGCATAACGGAAGAACTTGACAGAATTTTAAAAACAGAAATAGACTTTAATTAACCAACGCATTTAGTGGCACATTTGTATTTTTTGCAACGCACTGGCCAACGCCAAAAAATCCAAAAGAGCCACCAAGCCAACGCACAAAGACAAGGCAGACAAACGAAACCGAAAGAAGGGCAGCAGATAACAGCAGTTTGGCAAAATGGCGGGTTAAGTGCTAAATTCAACGGTAGTTCTTCGATTGAACTTTTGTGCAAAGCTGAACATTTGTACTTCGATTTCCGCCACTTCGCCAAGCTGCAATACGTTATGCGCAATCTTTAGTATTCATATTTGTTTTTTTAGTTAGTTTACCATTCCCCGGTTGGCTGCTCTACAAACTCTATAGCGTTTAGCCTTTCAGCAATTCGCACCATTTGACTTTTATGTCCAAGTTTATCGTAGAACGTTTTACAGACAACTTTTTCTTCATTCATCGTTGCTGTGTGGCAAATGAAGTGTCTCTGATTTTGTAAGCAATCAGAAATAATTTCTTTCATCCGTTCTTTGCTTACAATTCTATCTTTTGAAAAGAGGCAGTTACTACAGCACTCCCTATACACCTTCAACATATTGCTTTGTTTTTTGTCGTTTTAGAAGGGAAAATCCTCTGCCTCTCTGCGCCCTACGTGTATCAGCACAAAGTCTTGTGTTTTTCCGTCTACATTTTTCTGGTATCTATCACGCCCGGGCATATACTCATACCCATGCAGCATGCAGTATGCTTCTAGAGATGTTGCAATTGCCGCAGAGCTCATGCCGGCAATGCTCTTATGATATTGCTGCACTTCGCGCTTCAGATCCACCTTGTTATACTCTATCATGCCGGCCTGGTCTGGTATCACTCGTCTAAAAAACTCATCTGCCCAGTCCATAAAATGTTTGCCAATCTGGGCTGCCAGATTCCGCTTAGTTATGCTGTTCATAGGCGGGTTCACTTTTTCTTTGCAGTTTAGAAAAAACACCAAGCATTGCAAGTAGAAGTTTATAAACTTATTATACTGCACCATGTCCCAGTCTTGGAAAAATCTTTTGCCACCAAAATCATCTGGCGGCATGCGACCTGGCAAATACTTACCCTCGCGCACGTGGTAGTAGTTGCTTGTAGCAGCTACCAACAGCCGACGTATCGTGGAGCCATCCATGTTTCGTAACCCAAAATTGCTGGTGATCACAAACTTCGGAGAGCTCTTGTAGGGTAGAGTATAGGCAGTTCCATTTTTGGGATTTACATATAGATCTCCAGATACCTGCGAGTATAAATCCCGAGGGTTCAAATACTTGTCTGCATCATCAAACACAAATAGCCGTGTATTTTCTGTAACGCCGTCAAAAACAAACTTGTCTGTAAAGATGTCCTTATTGTTACCCGGGCGGTTTACAACTTCCACAATCTCATTAAATGATTTGGCAAATAGAGATTTTCCCGATCCGCCAGATGACACGTCCGAATCTATCAAGTCATTTTCCATCAAATAGACCAGCAGCCCATTTGCCTCATCCTTATACGCATGCAACAAGTAGCCTATTGTGTAAATTTTATTAATTAGATGCAATTTCTGCTCATGTATTTTTTCCTGTGTCAGCAAAGGCCCGGCAATGTTAAACTTGTTGTCTTCTCTATACTTTGCCTGCTCTTGTAGAGCGTATATATCAATCACATCATCACCATCTACCTTTTCTGCCCACGGGGTTATATACTCATCGCGCCAGTAAACCCGCGATATGTTTATGATAAAATTAAAAAAATCACAGTCCTTCTCAAACAATTCTATGTCCCATGCATCTTCAATTTTTGTTATTTTAAAGAATTCCGGAAGTATTGTTATCTGCTCAGGCACTGGTTTCAAATCTCGCAAATCAGCAATCTTCTTGTCAATTACATCATGTTCCCAAACGTAATTTGAGTGCTTGCCGGTTGTAACGCTGATGCCGTTTTTATCAACCTTCCAGGTTTGGTGACTGAAAGAAAAAGTTTGATGCCACTTGGAGAAGTTTTTGAAATTCAGGTCAACAGACTTTATGCGCGCCAGTTTACCCTCACTCAAATTGGTAGATGTTATGGCTAGGTCTCGGAGAGCCAAGGGCAAATTTCTTGTGTCCAGAAAATTATCTATAAACCCAAAAATATCTCCCACCTCTACTTTTTCCACAAGGTGATCTCTCACTCTCACAAAAATCCAGCCCTGCTTGCTTCCCGGCATCTCATAGCGGTAAAATCCAAAATGTTGCAAAAAGTTGTTCAGCAGCACGTTTGAAAATGACCACCTTATACCCTTATCCGTTGCTGTGCTCTCCCAAAACTGCAACGCCAGCGAGCGGCTAATTTTGTTTTTCAAATCTGCCAAAAAATCCCTCTTATCCTTGTGTCGGTTGACATTAAAATAGTCGGTCATATCCTTACAGCTGTTACCTCTGTAATCTTTGCGCAATCGTAAAAAATCGGGAAGCCAGAGCGTTTTCACTGTGAGAAATTTTTCTGCCAAAGCCTTCCCTTGCCTCTGTCCAGTGTCGTCTATATCAGGCACATTCACAATACTGTCTGCGTTTTCATACAGTTTTTTGATGTCCTTTTTCTCCCACTCTGCCGTCTCGCTGTTGTGCCACACCACAATGAATCCCATGCTAGTGAGATTAAGTGCATCCCGTTCACCAGATGCAATCAACACTTGCTCCACTTTTTTGGGCGCGGGTTCTTGAAAATCCAAATCCTGCTCTATAGCTTTTTGCCGTCTATTTTCCCACTCTTCAAGTTTAGGTTTATACATCTCCTGTAGCTGGTTCAACCCATTAACAAAGCCTTTTGGCCGCCCGCCAATAAACATAAATTTATATTTCTTATCCTGTGATTTTGGCTGATATATTTTGTAAAATTTTTTTCCGTCATGTTTGTTCACAAATGCAAAAATCGGGTAATCTTCATTGGAGCTGCGTTGCATTATATACTTCCCACCACCATCTTTACGTGTGTATTCCTTAGCATAACTCACCACCTTATAACAGTTGCATATCTTAGCACTCTCTGGCGTCACCCACGGGCCAAGCGCCTGCAAATCTTTTTTAGTAAACTCATCTGTAATTTCTATGTAATATCCTGTATCTGCATCCAATTCGTGCGGGAACTCGTCAATTGGATAAGAATTAAATGTTGCCTCAGCCACCGGGGCATTCAAGCCAGTTGCAATGCCATAACTTCTAGCTAATTGCAAACAAGCCTCAGTCCAAGTAATATTATTTTCTTCTGCAAAAAGTCTAATTGCATTTTTCGGCACACCCTCACCACCAAAATCAGTCACCAGCCAATTCCCATCCGCAGCTTTGTTCAAGCTAGCTGAGGCAGTTTTCTCTTCCCGAATTTTAAAGTTTTTTCTATCTGTTGCGTGCGGAAATATTGACAGAATAATGTCCAGTCCACCAGATGTATGCTCTAGGATTTCTCTTTTTACATCCTTCAGATCGCGATATTCAATATTCATTATCTGTTGTTTTGTTTGCGAATATTTCAGTGTGAGTGAATCCATTCTCCTGATAGAACTGAACAGCAGGAAACAGCACTAGAAGCTTGTTTGTACCGGCCTGCCTCGCCGCTTTAAGTAAAGTCTCTTGCCGCACATCCAATCTTTTTGCTAGACCCAGTGAAAACTGATTATCCATCAAAATTTTTCTTTTTATTACTTCGGTTATATTCATATTCGTATATTTATCCACCAATTTTTACGGACGTATGAACGTCCAAGATGTTGGACAAATATAAGTACAAACATTTAAAAAATCCAAGTTAATGGACGAAAAATTAAAAAAGTTTGGTGAATATCTCGATGAGTTTTCGCAAAGCAAAGGTTATAGTGGTGAGAAATTCGCGGATGCATGCGGCTTCGCAAAACAGACCTACAGCAACATGCGTCATGGCAAGAATTTCAAAATAAAAAACATTTTTCTCATACTAGAAGCCTTTCCAGACTTCTCACTACCCCATGCCTTTTCAATAAGAAAAGAGAAAGATTCAAGAAGCAATTAAACTTCGAGATCCATAGATAATATATAAAACCCCTAACACCATGCAGCCACATCCTGCCACCAAAAAACAATACAAAACTGCCACCAAGTGAAATATAAACCGTTGGCAATCACTGCTTTAAAGCGAAGTGTTGAACCCCAGCCGGGTCACTTTCAAACTTCCAAGCCACTCGCTTGGAATTTTTTTTTGCCCTTTTTTGCAGAAATATCACATTGGCATTCAAAACCCCTTATCAGACTTTTTAAGGAGGATGAAAAGCATTGAATTCATGAAATCTAATTAGAGTACATTCTTCCACCAAGATTGAACAAATAAATATATACAGAATTCAGTCAAGCATAAAGACCCAAAATTTTATACTTTAGCAATTATTGAACACATTGTTCGTTTGCAATTACGTACATCACTTCCACATTGAGACGCATAGCACTATTTCTACTTATTGCCCTTCCAATTATTGTTGGCGCACAACAGCAATGCTATATGAGTGTGAGAGCAACTGAGAATTTGGCCTACCAGCCTTCAGATACACTTTTGCAAGCAGATCTCGGTGCATATATGGATGATTTAGTGAGCCGTGGATTTTATACAGCACATATAGATAGATTTCAGTCAGATTCACTGGATTGTAGGGTATATGTAACAATGGGTTCACAATATACATCAGTAAATACACTTACCGTTATTTATCCAGACTCTACAGAGCGCAAGCATAAATTTGAAAACGCTGCTCAAATGCACATGTATGTAGATTTCTTGAAAGATAGCCTCATAGAAGCCGGGCAGCCGTTTGCACCTTTGGCTTTTTCCAATCCTGCACTGCAAGATTCTTCTGTGACATTGCAATTGGGTCAGAGTTCTTTCCGCAAAATAGATCGCATACGTATTGTAGGCTATGATAAATTCCCTAAAAGATTGTACAAACAGTTGACGCAACGCCAAAGCACACCTACCCGCAAGAATATTGATGCATTGGTGGCACAAATAGAATCCACAGGCGCTATTCAATCTGTAGACGAGCCAAAAATTGCTTACATACAAGACTCAACACACCTTTATTTATACTTACAAAAGAGAAAACGAAACTTCGCTAAAGGAATTCTCGGCTTCGGAACTGATGATCAGGGTCGACTTAAATTTACCGGAGACATCGAAATTGCTTTGCGCAATGCATTTAATACCTTAGAGGACTTTCATCTGCATTGGCAAAACGGTGTAACAGGCAATCAGCAATTCAGGTTTGGAGCAGATATCTACTCCTTTTTCAGAAGCCCGGTAGGTGGAGAGCTCAATCTTGAGATGACTAAACTGGATAGCCTTTCTTTCAGGTTTCAATCTTTCGCCGGTCTTAATTTCAACTACCTGCAACATCGCTTAGGCGCACGTTTACTCTTCTCATCAGGCAACCAAGTCGGAACAGATGTCTTAGCAGCTCAGAATTTCAGAAAAAATGGTTTTGGGTTGAGTTATATTTTCAGTTACAGAATACCCACTGCGCTCAATCAGCCATATCTGCAACTTGCTGTCATCACAGACCGCTGGACCAGAATATCGGGTGACGCTAGAGATATACAGTATGAGATTGCTTATAATTTTGAAGGCCAAACACGTATTTTTCAAAATCATTTTGTGTATCATAAGATTTTTGGCAGAAATCTACTTTCAGAAGCACCCATCTTACCCAATGAGTTTTACATGATTGGGGGTAACAATAGCATACGGGGCTTTTTACAAAATTCAATATATACAGGTAGCTACAACCTCATAAATGCTGCTTACAGATTCATTCCTACCCCGCAAATAGGCTTAGAAGTCTTCACAGATATAGGTTTGTTGCGCAATGAGTTGCAATCTTATAGATGGCTGAGTGGTGTAGGAGTAGGCTTGCAATTGCAAACTCGTCCCGGCTTACTTCAAGTTTCCTATGCCGTTGGAAAGTATGAAGATCAACCCTGGAAATTCGCAGACGGAAAGATTAACGTGGGACTCGTCAATCAATTTTGATCTTCGTAGCATAATGTGGCAATAGTTTCCCAACATTCCGCTTTCCTATTCGAATGTGATCGCATTATATAGAATACCAAAATTGGCAATATTTTCCCCAAATGCGGGAACATACTTAGCAATAAAGTCCTATTTTTGTCAAAAAAGTTTCTATATGCAAACTCTTACTTTGATTGAGAATGACCCGTTGCTCAAACCTTTTGAAAGGCAGCTCATCAACCGCATAGAGTGGTACCAAGGCACCTTGGACTATATAGAAAAGCATTTCCAGACCTTGTATAATTTCTCTGGAGCACACCTGTTTTTCGGTTTCAATTATGACTCTGAAAAAAAAGGTTGGTGGTTCAGAGAGTGGCTGCCCAATGCACATCAAGTATATCTCATTGGCGATTTCAATGCTTGGGATCGTCATTCGCATGCACTACGCAGAGGTAATTTTGGAACGTGGGAGATATTCTTGCCAGATGCAGAATACCAAGACAAACTTACACCGGGCATTAGAGTTAAGATGCATGTACATGCCAACAACGGGGCACTCGATCGCATACCGGCTTACATCAAGCAAACAGTGCAAAATGAAGATCATTCTTTCGATGGAGTTTTCGTAGGGCATAATCATTATTCTTGGCAGAACGAAAATCCTGAAAAGTCTGCTGAACCCTTGCTCATTTATGAAGCACATATAGGCATGGCTACAGAAGAGGAAAGAGTAGGTACCTATCGCGAGTTCGCTGACATTATGCTGCCATACATTGCAGATTTGGGCTATACTGCCGTACAATTAATGGCAATTCAAGAGCACCCATATTACGGTTCATTCGGCTATCAAGTGTCAAATTTTTTCGCCCCGAGTAGTAGATTTGGCAGCCCTGATGACCTTCGTTACCTTATAGACACCGCACACTCGCTAGGCTTGAGAGTCATTTTAGACGTAGTGCATAGCCACGCAGTGAAAAACAGAAATGAGGGGTTGGCAGAGTTAGACGGGAGCGAATTATACTTCAGTGGATGGCACCCGGACTGGGATTCCCGTTTATTTGATTATAGAAAATTGGAAGTGAAAAGATTTCTTTTGTCCAATCTTAGATATTGGATGGAAGAGTTTCGTTTTGATGGATTTCGCTTTGATGGTGTTACCAGTATGCTATACCATCATTTTGGGCACGTTAGCTTTGATGACTACTCCAAATATTTCGAGAACGTCAATGATGACGCCGTCATTTATTTGCAATTAGCCAATAATTTGATCCATTTCATCCATCGCAATGCCACTTCCATCTGTGAAGATATGAGCGGGATGCCAGGCGCATGCCGGCCAATCAAAGAGGGCGGACTCGGCTTCGACTATCGCTTGGCAATGGGAATCCCGGATTTTCTCTTTGATTTAGTAGGTAAAGTCAAGGAACAAAACTGGCACATGGGTCATTTATATTATTCCTTGACCAATCGTCGAAGCAGCGAGAAGAACATCGCATATGTTGAGAGCCATGATCAGGCACTCGTTGGTGATAAAACCATGGCATTTTGGCTCATGGACAAGCACATGTATTCTGGGATGAGCGTGTTTACAGAAGATCTGGTAGTAGATCGCGGCATAGCTTTGCACAAAATGCTGCGCCTTATTACCATATTATTAGGTGGTGAAGCCTATATGAATTTCATGGGCAACGAATTTGGACACCCAGAGTGGATAGACTTTCCAAGAGCAGAGAACCAATGGAGCTTCAGATATGCCAGAAGACAGTGGAGTTTACCACAAACCGATCATTTGAAGTACAAATTTCTGTTGAATTTTGACAGAGAAATGTTGCATTGGGTCAAAGAAATGAATATTCTCGGAGCTGGAGAACTAAAGAAAATCCATGAAGACAATCTCAAAAAAATACTCGCAATAGAGAAAAACGGATATGTTTATATATTCAATTTCAGTCATAAAAGCTATTCAGATTTGGTTATCCAAAACCTTCAAGAGCCAAAATATTACCTCAAACATCATTCAGACGAAGAACAATTCGGCGGATTTGAACGATTGGATCAGAGCATTAGTTACCCAAGTTTTAACAGCACCATCAAAGTTTATTTACCTAGCCGCACAGTAATCATACTATCCGCTGACAAATCTGCAATGGAAAGTCTAGGTAATGAAGAGTAAATTTTTTTTTATTTGGGCGGCACCCTCTCATGGTTTGCAGAGCCGCGGTTTAGAGTGGTATGAAAT